>JAUTCS010000052.1 GCA_030673825.1 Verrucomicrobiota bacterium JB024
GCCCAGACCGCGCGGGCGGCTTCGTCCACCGCGACCTTGAATAAGCCCCGGTCCACCAGCCATTGAACCCGTCCGCGCATCAGCGCGTAGGCGTCGTTCGCCAATTCCGGCTGTATTCGCAGTTGAGCCGCATACAGCGCATGGAGCGCCGGTCGCTTCAACGCGAAGTCCACCGCCTGGTCCCAGCCGTTACGCAACAGCGTCATGGGATCATCGGTATCCGGCGCGGCCCGCTTGCGCGCCATGAACTCCGCCCAACCGCGACGCACCAACGCGGATGCCAGCCCGTCCTTGTCCCCGAAGTAGTGATACAGCGTCGGCGACTTCACCCCCGCCGCTTCGCAGACCGCGCGCGTGGTCAACGCCGCCACCCCACCGCGCTCAAGCACCTCGGCCGCGGCGCTCAGGATTGCGTCTTCCGTACTTGAACTCAAAATGCTCTCTCTGGTTTTTACGTCGGCCATCGCGCCGACACGAGCGGAATATACCAATGATATAGAGGGAAATGAAACGCTGGGGATCACGCCGGGCGAGTGGCACTCGCTCGGCAAGCCTTGTCACCGTCAGCTCACTTCAGTGGTAATCGAGAACCTGGACCACCCGGCTAAGACTCCGGCGCCGTTCCGTCGTGGAAGAGGGAAATGTATTCTTGATAGACAAACCGGCGGTGCCGGCGCTGTCCCGTCATCTCGCGAACTAAGCCATATTTCGCGAACTGCCCCATCAGGTTATTGGCCGCCGGGTAGGTGGTACCAATCAAATCCTGGACCTCGGTGACGGACACGATCGGGGTCGTATACAGCTGCTCCAGCAAACGGTGGCCGTTACCGGCCGCACGCCCTAGCCTGTCGGTGATCAATTCACGATGCCGCTCACGCAGCAGCAGGATTTGCCGTGCCGTCTCAGTGGCCTGCTGACTCACGTCATAGAGCCCACGAAGAAAAAATAGCAGCCACCGTTCCCAATCTCCCTCGTCCCGCACCGCCTGCAGGCAATCGTAGTATTCCTGGCGATGTTGCTTGAAATAGTGCGACAAGTAGAGAACCGGCTTTAACAAGACTTCCTTTTCACAAAGCAAAAAAGTAATCAAAAGGCGTCCGACGCGTCCATTACCATCGAGAAAAGGGTGGATGGTCTCGAACTGAGCATGGGCCAGACCAATCTTGATCAGCAACGGTAACGGGGCTTCGTCGTGCAGAAACAGCTCCAGGTCACCAAGTAACCTGGCCACTTCATGAGGCGGTGGCGGCACAAAGGTCGCTTCGGCCAGGGTGCATCCAGCGGGCCCGATCCAATTCTGACTGGTCCGCGGCTCGCCGGGCGTCAAATGCTGCCCGCGAACGCCCTGCATTAGCTCCGCGTGAATCTCGCGGATCAGGCGCACGGACACAGGCAGATCTTCCAGCCGATGCAGGCCGTATTTCATGGCACGGACGTAGTTAACCACCTCATCCACATCCTTGGGGCGCTCCGGCGCGAAGATACTGGCCTCCGCCGCCAACAAATCTTGCAGGGAGCTCTGAGTCCCCTCAATCTGACTGGAAAGCACCGCCTCCTTCCGGACGTACATGGCAACGAACAGATCCGGATGGGGAAGCGTCTGGATGGAGCCATCCAGCCGTCCCAGGGCTCGGTCCGCCTGCGACAGCCAGTGTTGAAGTTCGCCGGCCAGGTTAATTGGTGGCTCGGGCGGCAAGGGCTCTGGACTAAACGCCCGATAGCCGGTGGGCTGCTGTAGATAGCGCCCCGCTCTCCCCGCTCGACCTGTCTCCGACATGATGACCTCTGCCTTTAATATAATCCCCACACCCCGCCATACTAAACGCTGCGTTTAATATGGCAACCTGGGCGCCGCTTACTAAAGCCAGCCTTTAACATGGAGAAAGCGCTCAACCACCCGCCCGCACCAGACTCTCCCTCGAGATCTCCCCAACCGCCCGCGCCCCGGTGAGCGTCATCGCCACCTTCATCTCGCTGGCGATCAGGTCCAGCACATGGGCCACACCCTGCTCGCCGGCGGCGGCGAGGGCGTAGACGAAGGCGCGGCCCAGCAGCACGCCGTCCGCGCCCAGGGCGAGCAGGCGCACCACATCCAGGCCGGAGCGGACGCCGGAATCCGCCAGGATCGTCAGGTCACCCTGCACGGCGTCGGCGATGGCCGGCAGCGCCCGGGCCGAGGACAGCACGCCATCGAGCTGGCGCCCGCCGTGGTTGGAGACGACGATGCCGTCCGCGCCGAACCGCACCGCCTCGCGGGCGTCCTCCGGGTCGAGAATGCCCTTGAGCACCATCGAGCCTTTCCAATACTCACGAATCCACGCCAGATCCCGCCAGCCGATGGACGGATCGAAGTTCTCGCCCAGCCAGCCGATGTAATCCTCCAGGTGGATGCGGTGGCCCAGATAAGCCGACACATTACCCAGATCGTGCGGCCGCCCGCGCAGGCCCACATCCCACGCCCATCGCGGGTGCGTCACCGCCTGCAGCATCCGCCGCCAGGCCGCGAACGGCCCGGACATCCCCGAATGCCGATCACGATAGCGTGCCCCCGGCACCGGCATATCCACCGTGAACACCAGCGTCCGCACCCCCGCCGCCCAGGCCCGCTCCAGCGCGTTCTTCATGAAACCGCGATCGCGCAGCACATACAGCTGAAACCACATCGGCCGCGTCAACGCCGGCTGCACCTCCTCGATGGGACACACCGACACCGACGACAACGTAAACGGCACGCCCCGCGACGCCGCCGCCCGCGCCGCCAGCACCTCGCCCCGCCGCGCGTACATCCCGGTGAGCCCCACCGGCGCCAACGCCACCGGCAGGCTCACCGCCTCCCCGAACAGCCGCGCCGACAGATCCACCTCCCCCACCGCCTTCAACACCCGCTGCCGCAACGCCAGATCGCGCAGATCCGCCACATTGCGCGCCAGCGTGTGCTCGTCGTACGCGCCCCCGTCGATGTAGTGGAACAGGAACGGCGGCAAGCGGCGTTTGGCGGCGAGGCGGTAATCGTGGGTGGAGGAGATGATCATGGTTGTCTCAACAAAGCGGGAAAGTGCTACTTATCGTCTGTAGACCGTAATTCGTGGTCTGCGCTCTACTGGATGGGTCGATTTAAGGAGCGTAATTGAAGGAGGCGGAGATGACCAAGCCGTATGATGTGGAGCGAGTGGAAGTGGGCGATATGGCGTGTTTGGCGGTTGAGCAGTTTAACTATTTGGAGGCGCTTTTCTTAGCACTGGCGAATCAGCTGGACACTTTAAACCTCGAAAGTGATGAAGTTCGTAACGCAAAGAGGCTGGCTCTCTTGGGCCGCAGTCATGCGGAACAGTGGGCTTGTTCGTTCTTGAATTAAGTTAACAGCTAACGTAAAAAAGAGAGAGACTCATGAAGAGACGTGAACTAAATGTTGAAATTGGGCATTACCGAGGAAGTCGTCATTGGGCGGTATGGGTTGATTCGGAGCTTCTGGCTGTCGTGTGCTATCGAAAAGGTGCAGAAGCCATAAAATCGGCGTTACTAGCCAACCAACGCTAACATAAGACATGCAGAAAAAACCATCAAAGTAAAATGTCATGATAGAGTAGAATGAAAAGAACTAAAAACAATCACTATGTGCCGCAATGGTATCAAAAGGGCTTCATGGAAGAGCGTGACAATCAACTTTGTCACTTGACTCGCCAATCATTCAATCTTCCAGATGGGACTCAAAAAAGCTACTTTTCTCGGAAATGGTATACTACCAGCCAAAAATTCTATAAAGAACACCTTTATTCGACTTTTTTTGGCTCGGAAGTGAATGATGAAATAGAACGGATGCTACTTGGTCCTATTGACGACAATGGGGCCAAGGCGATTCGAGCATTCCTAACTGATGATCAGCATCAGTGGCATAATAGCTTTGAGGACTTATTTACGTACCTCGATGCACAGAAGTTACGCACACCCAAAGGTTTGGACTGGATTAAGAGTAAGTACCCAGAACTCACCCAAATGCAGCTTATGATAGAAATGCAGTCACTACGGACTATGCACTGTACATTATGGGCTGAAGGTGTAAGAGAACTGGTATCAGCTGAGCATTCTGACGTTAAGTTTATCGTTTCAGATCACCCTGTAACCATATACAACTATGCTTGCCCTCCTCATTCGGAGTTATGTAATTACCCTGACGATCCGGACATTGGACTAAAGGGGTCACAAACAATATTTCCTATGAATAAAAATCGTTGTTTGATTTTGACCAATCTCGAATATGCCCAAGATGCGCATAACACGAATGCCCTTGAGCAGCGCACCAATGCTAATCGTATGCGTCGCAGCATGGTCAATACGATTGAGTTCATAAATCATCGCAAGCTAACGGCTGATGAGGTTACGAAGATTAACCACATCATCAAGAATAGGGCTAATACATCAATAGCAGCCGGCAGAAAAGAATGGCTACATCCTGAAGACGATATAAATTGTGACTGGGCCGATCTACGACATGTATTGTTGCCGCCATCAGATGAGCTGTACCGGTTTGGTGGCCGAGTGTATGCTCAGTTTCGAGATGGCACAGTCCACTATCAAGACGCATTTGGTAGAACTACGCCTCCAAACGAGTTCTTGAATAAGCATATCAACGAAGCCAGATTAGGCCGTAACGATCTTTGTGGCTGCGGAAGCGGAAAGAAATACAAGAGCTGCTGTCGATCCGTTCCGGCTGTTTTACGCACCACATGGAATGTGGCCAGCATCCGCGAGAGAAATCTAGCATTTTGCCATTGTATCCGAGATGTGCTTGGGCTCGATAACGGCAAAACCTGGCTAGATGTCAGGAGAGAACTCTCCGACGACCAAATAAAGAGAATTTACGGATTTTACTCAGAACTATGGCCTCGTGATACCGATATATATTCCCTACTCCCCAAACCTGATGGTAAATTTCGTGGTCTATACACCGGACCACTAGATGTTCGCGT
>JAUTCS010000053.1 GCA_030673825.1 Verrucomicrobiota bacterium JB024
ATGCGGACGACTTCATCGTCGGCATCATCGGTCCTAAAGCGGACGCTCAGGCGCTGATGACTGAACTGAAAGCCTTCATGAAGAATAATCTGAAGGTGGAACTGGCAGAAGAGAAAACGGGCATCGTCAACAGCTCGGAAGACACCCGCTTTCTGGGATACGACCTCAAGGTGATCACCGACAAACACCGCGTGGTGAAATCACGCGGGGGATCAAGGAGATCAATGCTCGTTGGGGTGGCGACCCTGGAATGGCCTATGCAGAGCGCTGTCAAGTTCGCTTGGGAGCGTGGATACATTGACAACATTCAGGATCACAAAACCCGCCCCCGCACGAACCTGCTTGAACTCAGTGAAGAGAAGATCATCCGACGCTACATTCAGGAACTGCGTGGAGTCAGTAATTACTACTCCCGTGCAAGGAACTGGAAGCACGTCGGAAACCTTCTACACTGGTGGTGTCAGGATAGCCTCGCCCGCACCCGCTTCATCCTGCGCGACCTCGACGCCCTGGCCGGTAATGCCGTCCAGCGCCTCGTCTCGCGCTTCGATGAACACGACCGCCGCATCGAGACCTACAAACAAACCCGCCTGCGCGACACCACCGCCCACGACCTCATCATCCGCGCCGTGGACAAAGGCGTCTGCTCCAACCAACACATCCCGAAAATCCTTCAGGAGTGGCGCCACCCCGCCCACGCCTGCTTCCAACCCTGCACCCTCTGGTCCCTCCAGAACGCCTTCACCGAAGCTCTCAAAGGTAACATCAACCGCCTTCCCACTCGCACCGAGAAGCTCCACCGGTTGCTTGATCTTCAGGCAGGGGATGAACTGAGAGGTAGTCGGAGAGAACTCCGAGCCCGCCCAGGGACGCCCCCCGGAGCCGGGTATCAAAAAACGCCCCGACCACAAAGGGGGCGTTTCTTTTTAGCTATTCTCACCCACCAGTCCCGGAAGAACCGTATAGTGAGTAGTCTGGAGAATTCGGATCTCGCCCTCTCTTGGTTTCAACACGCCACAGGATCGAGAAAGTCTATCCTGCAGCTTAACGAGGTTCTGAATGCGTAACAAGTTTTCGATCAATCCTCATGTCAATCACGTTGTCGCAGATGTCAAGTCCAGTGCAGGCTTCGAGATTTATAACAGCCTCGTGCCTGCCAATCTCAGGGTAGGTCGTGGTCAGCTCCACCGTATTGTTGGAAAAACACAGGCCATCCACACTTCTGGCGTAGAGGACGGACGGGTCGAAGGTGCGGAAGGTATTTCCTAGGATGCGAATGTTGCGGTGAAAAGCTGCGGGATTTTTCTGTGGATCGGCTATCTCGGGGTCGATGTCGATCATCGCACTCCCCCAGGGCTTGGGACCATAGCAGCAGTCCACGATGGTGTTATCGCGGATCGTCACATCTCTGACCGCACCAGACTCAAACCAGAAGTTAGCGTCGCCACTAATCTTGATTGCGGCGCCGCCCGCGGTGATATGATTACGCTCCAGTAGCACCTTGCCCGGCGTAGAGACCAGATAACCGCGTGCCCGGTTCGGGCCGGAGACACAGTCCTCGACATGCAGATCCGCCGTCCACGTCATGTTTTCCATCACGTGCCCAGCGCCGAGCTCATCCGGAAGCGCTTCGTTAAATGTGACCTCAATGAGATGCTCGCTGATCGCCTTCGCACCACTCACGGTCAGCTCCGCATACGGGAGCAGTGTGACATTTGAAGATAACTGCACCCGGTCGCCCGCGAACGCTACGGGAACGCCGTGCTGCTCGTGATGCACGGTCTCGAAAACAGCCGTGCGCTTGTCGATCCGCTGGGCAAAGCGGGCATTGATCCCGTGCACGTTACAGGGGTCGTCCATCATATGTGAGAAGCGACAGCCCCGCAAATGCACAAGCCCCCGGCAATTCACAAAGTGCGTGGCATCCACCGTCACGGAAAAGCGGCGATCGCTCCCGTCGGGAGGTGCCACGACTACGCCCAGCAAGCTCACATTTTCGCAATACTGCGCAATCACACCCATGGCCCCCGCATGGTGGATCGTGACCGATTCGATAGTCACGTCTCTGGATTGCGAAAGAAAGATGCCCGGGCTCAGGCGCGGGTAATGTCGCAGCAACAGGATGTTACCTATACTGGGTGTGCGCTTGCAGGGCAACGTTAGGTGAAAACGGTCCTCCCCAGTCTGCCGCGCAGGGATTTTGCTGGCATCAAAGCTCCCACCGCGGATGCCGAAGTTATCTCCACTCAGGTAGGCGGGGGCACCTTTTTCGCGGTCGATTTCAAAGACTCCCTCGCGGAACGGCGCCGACCAGTCTTCGCCCTGAAAGCACATGATACCATCTGCGACCTCACACGGATAGCGCCCGCGATCAATCTGGAACTCAACCCCGGTTTCATCGTAGCCGCAGATCTCCGCCTGGGAATAAAAGGGGCGCACCCAGTCGATCGACAGGTTTTTCAACGTTACCCCGGCACACTGATGCATGTGGACCGGGACGATTTCCCCGTGGAAAATCAGGCGGCTACCGCTTCCGTCAATCTCCACATCCGCCAGATTCTCCAGCAGCATCGCCACGCGCTTCATGCTGCGGCGGTTATTGGAGGGAGCCAGGAAACGCTCCGGTAAGTCGTGCGGGTAGATGTGGTATTCACCTTCAGGCAACACCAATCTCTCGCCAGCGGTCATCCCGGCGATGAGTTTGCCGAGCGTACCCCCGAAGTCCCGATCGATGCCTGCGTTGAAATGAACTGAGTACGGTTGAGTCGCCATGTTGCCTATGCGTTCGGTTCGAGCGCCAGGCGCAGATGTAGCTCATTGGGTGCGCCAAGCGCGTCGAGCTTACGGGACAGCGCCGCCTGCATGTCCGCCAGTTTGGTCGGAGCAGCTGCTGACAAGTTCGTCAACTCATTCGGATCTTCATGTTTGTTGCTCAGCCAAGTGGGCGTCGGCCAGCTCTCGCAGTGGCACACACGCCTTGTCCCATCGGATGGCCCCAGTGTATAGTCCGGCAGAAAGCGTGATGTATGCAGGCCGTACCAGTACAGCGGCTGGTTCCCCGCCGATGTGTGATCAGCGGGTGACTGATGAAGTATCCAGTCTCCATCAGTAAGGGTGATACTCTTGCCAAACTGTCCGCAGATCGCGTAGTCGCGTGTCGGTGCCTGAGCGTCTTCCAGAACAGGCAGCAGGTTGATGCCGTGCAGCGACTGAGCCAGCTCTTGCGGAAGCTCGCACCCTGTCGCGGCCAAAGTCGTCGGGTACAGATCCACCAGTTGCACGAGTTGCTCACGCCGCTGCCCATGCCCGTACGCAGGGTGACACATGATAAAGGGGATGTGCCCGACAGCGTCGTGCTCGTGGGTCTGCATTTTCCCCAGACGCCCATGGTCACCATTGTAGGTGCCGTGATCAGTGGTGAAAACCACCAACGTATTCTCCCAGAGATTCAAGGCATCGAGCTGGTCCAGCAGCAGCCCCAGCGCATCGTCAACCAAACGAACATTGGCCGCATATCGCGCCTGGGCAAAACGCACCTGGTCCCGCGAATAGCCCGCCTCTTCCCACTTGTTGTAAGGCGTGCCCCCCGACCAGGGGAATGACACCGAGTAACCGTCGGGCCAGAACTCGCGCAGGTATTTCTCCGGCGGGTCGTAGGGCTCATGCGGTTGAAAGCAGTCGATGTGCAGGTAAAAGTCTTGATGGGCGACATTCCGCCCCAGCCATTCGCTGGCGGTCTCAAACACCCGAAAGGCGCTCCAGTCCCTGATGGTATGGCGCTCCACGGCGGCATTGCGCCAGTGGCGCTCGACCTTTTCCATCCGGTCCCATCCCGGGCAATCCAGCGGGATCGGGTCCGCCCGCCAGGCATCCGACTCCAGGCCGCGGATGAATTCATGGGTCGTATAGCCCATGTGATAGTTCCCAGAACCCTGTTCCCACAGGTGGAAGTGGTCCGTCACTAACCCCGAGATGTGGCGGCCCTCTTCCACCATTTTGAGAATGGAGCGATTCGGCATGCCCGAGAGCTGCCGCGGCAGGTCCTTGTCATCATCCTCCAAGGGCCCCCACCCACGCTCCAGAAACTCGTAACGGCCCGTGTAGATATCGCGCCGCGCGGGCATGCAAGGCGTCGATCCACACCAAGCCTGATCAAAGGTCGTTCCCCGGCTGGCCAATCTATCGATGTTGGGTGTCTGCACCACCCAATCCGGTTGTTCGGCCGACCAGCACTGGTTCAGGGACTTGCCGTGGTTATAGGGCGTGCAGTGATCGCGCCGCAGCGTGTCACACAGGATAGTAATAACATTCATGCTGAAGAAAAGCCATGGCGCAGGTTTGCGCACACTAGATACAGGCGACCACTGTCATGTGCATCATCGACACATGAGGACAGTGAAGCGCGTCTGCCCGCAGTTATCGAAGGTGACAACCGCGGGCCGGGAAAGACGCATATCCAAAACGAACAACCCTGGCCGTCAGGACTTGCGGCGGCGCGACCAGAGCATCAGCGCACACAGGGCCAGGCCGGAGAGGAAAGCGCTGTTTGACGGCTCAGGCACCAGCGCGAGCGGACCCTGGGTATATAAGATCGTAACCTGAGACTGGTCCAGGGCTTCGCTGAAGATGGCTGTGTCATCCAGATCACCATCGAAGTTGTGTACCGTCGAGTCCTCGCGCAGGCGTCCAATGATCAGGTTTTGACTGGGGTTGGCAATGGTGTTGCTGGCGTAGGTGCTGGTTGCGCTCTGAAGGATGCCGTCGATGTACATGGAGAGCGTACCGCTGTCCACCACTGCGACCACGTTATGCCACGTCTCATCGTCGAGCGCACTGTCAGAGAGGATGCCAACCGCACCCGAGGAATCTCCGAATACCTTGAACTCCAGATAGCCTGTCGCGGACAAACCACCGCGCACGAGTGAAACCGTGTAGCCCCCATTGCTGGAACCCAGACCATTGTAGGTGCTGAGCATGTTTTTATGGCTCAGGTCGGTATCGGCGATCGTATTGGCCTTAAACCAGATGCTGATGGTAAAGTCGCCGGTACCGAAACCAAAATTATCGTCGGCAACCGTCACATAGTTACCGCCTCCACCCGAGAAGTCGAGTGCCGTCCCGGCATCGGGACGCCCGGATACGTACGTAGCGCCGGTGGTCACGCCGTCATTGGCATCGCTGCCGTAGGTGTTGTAGAGGACATTGCCACTGCCTTCATTGTAGTTCCAGTAGGCGACCAGTGACGCATGGCCATACGTTGCGGTACCGAGAGCAGCAAGCGCGATGAATACTTTCTGGATGTAGTTCATGATGGATATTTCTGGGGTTATTCGGGTGATGATGCAGGAGTATGCTCCTGAGGGAATTCGAACGTAAATAGTTTACCAGTGAGTCCGCCTGGCCGCATTACCTGTTTAGGCATCTTTATTGTGGATTCAAGTCACTCCTGGGTCTGTAACGAAACGGGATCGAGCATTTCGTCACGCCGCTTGAGGACGGCACGAGAATAAACCAGGCCCGTGAGGTCCTTTCTTTTGCACGGGAATATGAGACTGAGCAGGAGTGCGCAGACCAGCAGGATGCCGTCCACGATAATCGAAATCCAGTATGCGTGGATGTTGACCTGCCAGGATTCCGGCATCCAGCCGAAGTAGTTCAGCAGCAGATAGAGACGTGCCAAGAGCGAGAGCCCGACACTCCACACAACCGCGGTATTTCCCACTCTCGGCACAAAGAATCCGAGCAGAAACAACGACAGCAACGATCCCACGAGCAGTGAGCCCAACGCGATCAGCGTATCGAGCAGGCTTTCGCGGGGCGTGTAGTGAAAACAGATCGCTGCTCCGATCATGAACAGCCCAGAGAGCAGGGTCGTCCAGCGCGCCAGACGCAGGTGAAACGCGTCAGATTTGTGCTTGGTCAGGAAGCGCTGGAAAATGTCCTTCGACAGCGTCAGCGAGATAACGTTCATGCTTGAATCCAGCGACGACATCGCCGCCGCGACGGCAGCCGAGATGATAATGCCCGACACGCCAGCCGGCAATACGGTCAGGATAAAGTGAGGGAAGACCTGATCGGAAGCCATATCTACCACCGACGGATCTCCGGACTTCACGTAGTAAACAAACAACAGCGTTCCCAGGAGGAAGAAAAAGGCCCAGTTCATGAGGCCTACGACGCCCGAGATCAGCGTGGCTTTTCGCGCTTCCCGGTCGGACGAAACCGACAGGTAGCGCTGGACGACATTCTGGTTGCACATGTACGACTGTAGCCAGGAAACGAAGCCAAGCACGATCATGGTAAAGAGCGTGCGCTCGGAAATATCCCACCGGGCCTCGCCCAACCCGAACTTGTCGTGCTCGTAGGCATAGCCGAGAATATCCCAAGTCGAGCCTGGCGTCTTGATCAGCAGAAAGACCAGGCAGACAACGCCCCCGACCATCAGGATGATTGTCTGGAGTACGTCCGTCCACACCACGGCGTTGATGCCACCAAACATCGAATAAACCGTCACAAACACCCCGGCAAAGATGATAACCCAGAGGACGTCAACCCCCAGCAGCGGGCCGATCGGGATCGCGACAAGGTACAGGACAATGCCCAACCGCAAATACTGCCCGATGATGAAATTCACTGCCGCAAAAAAACGGATAAAAGGCCCGAACCGACGCTCCAGATACTCGTACACCGATGAGATTCGAAACGAGCGATACAGGGGGATGCACACGTAGATCGCCATCACGATCCCGACGGGGATCATCATGTTCGGGACGAGCAGGCGCCAGTCCAGGCTATAGGCCGCGGCGGGGAATGCCAGAAACGTGACCGCGCTGATCGACGTTCCAACCATGGACAGGCCCACGGCCCAACCGGGCAACCCACGGCTGCCAAAAAAGTAGTCTTCGGTGGAGCGGTTCTTCGTCAGGAAGCGAAACGCAATACCGATGGTAACCACCAGATATACCAGAACAACGAGCAAGTCGACAGGATGGGACATAGTCAGTCGGGGCAAATTATTTATTGCAATAATGCCAGAGTTGGAGCAAGTAATCTTTACCTGATTCAACAAAATATATTTGATATCTGGCCAAACCGGATTTCCCCTCTGGATGAGAAGCGAAGCCACCAAAAAGCGGATTTTGATCCTCTGCCCCATCGAGTGGAGCTATGGACGGAACATTATCTTGGGCGCCCGCCATCACGCCTTTACCTCTAACAATCTGGAGATCGGTCACGGCACCTGGGAGCCCGGCGCATCGGAAAGCCTCGCTGATTTAGTCAAGCGGCAGAAAATCGACGGCGTCATCGCCAGGGCGCAGAATCAGGATTTCGAAAACGCGCTGCTCGAGTCGGGTGTGCCCTGCGTGAATGTTTCCAATGTGCTCAAGGTGACGAAGACCGCGCAGGTTACCCAGGATGACTTTTCCGTCGGACGTCTGGCTGCCGAGCACCTCCACCGCTGCGGTTGCTCGCACTTCGCGTACTGGGAGCAGGATGACTCATACTTTTCCCTGGAGCGTGTCCGCGGTTTTCGCGACACGATCAGCCAACTGGCCGCGCCCAAAGCAATCTCCCAGGGAAGCAGTGGTCCACTTGGGGAAGAAGACACCACCAAGCTCATCAACAAGATGAAGCGGTGGTTGAAAAAGCTCCCTGACCAGACCGGTATCTTTACCGTCCTGGACCCCTACGCGCTCGATCTCATCCGGGCGGCCAAGGAGATCGGACGGAACGTGCCCGAGCAGCTCGCCATCCTGGGCGTAGGTAACGATGAGTTCTGGGTCGACTTTGAGCACATCCCCCTTTCGAGCGTCAAGCTTCCCGCCTGGCAGATCGGCGCGGAGGCCTGCACGCTTCTGGATAAAATGATGTGCGATTCGACGGCCAAGCAAAACGAGCTCATCCGCGTACCTGTGACGGAGGTCGTCCCGCGACAATCGACCGACATCCTCTACACCAGCGACGAAGCCGTACAGAAAGCTATCGCATTTATCCGCGAAAACGCTCAGTCCGCTATCAGCGTAGACGAGGTCGTACGCGCATCGGGCATCTCCCGTAGCGGGCTTCAGCGGCGCTTTGCCAGCCTGCTGGACAATTCGATCCTGAGCGAGATCCAAGCCGCCCGCATCGAGCGAGTGAAGTTCTTCCTGCGCGAAACAGACATGAAGATCGCGAACATCGCGGAGGTCTGCGGCTTTTCCGACAGCCCCCGGCTGCATGTGCTCTTCCGTCAAATCACCGACCTGACGCCGGCACAATATCGACAGCGATGCAAGTTCGAGAAGCTCGCCTAGCTGGCGTCAGATCACGCTGAGGGGAGATGGCAGCGCCAGGCGCTCCTCCCACTTCAGTATCTCGGACTGTATGCCGCCATAGGTCAGCCCCTCGATGTCGGGCTCGTTTTTCACCGATACACGACAACGACTTGTCCCGATCAGTCCACTTCCCTTCAGGTACTCTTTTATCCCCGCCGGATAGCGAACCCCGATCAGCATGTTCAATCGTGTAAGAAAGCCCGAAAGCTCTTCGGCGAGCTGAGGGGAGTCTTCAAAGTGATGGCAGAGCCACGCATATAGATGGGGCACGTAATTGGCCCCCACACCGCTGTAGCCATAGGCACCGTCGCGAAGGCTTCCCAGTAGCGTCCCGGTATGGGCATTATACAATCGGAAATGGCTCCCGGCGAGACTCTCAAGCTTGGCGCGAATCTGCACCGAGCTACAGCAAGTATCTTTCAGGAAATAAAAACGCCCCGTCTTTCGCGCCCATGAGAGCACTTCCGGGTTCACGATGCGCTTATAGGGGTCCGGGCATTCGTACAGGCCAAGATGAAGCTGGGGATCCAGACGCGTCAGCAGTGCCTCGCCGTTTTGCATCAGCGCATCATCGGATTCGTCCGCGTTCGCAAGCTGATTGGTCAGCACCACGACTGCGGCCAGATCCGCATCCACGAGCTCACGAATGGTGTCTACATACTGGCGGAGCGAGGCGCTGCCGGAAAGTTCCCCTCTGCCGGGCGCAACCGAGGCGACAACAGGCACCCGCCCAGCGACGCGACGCTGCACAAAACGGATGAGCTTCATCTGCTCTTCCAGAGACAGATCGTACATCTCGCTCGACAAGCAATTGGCAAACAAGCCACTGCACCCTCCGGCCAAATACCACTCGACAAGCCTCTCGCATGAATCCTCGTCAACGCCTCCATCGGCATTAAAAGGAGTCAGCATGACTGGCCATACGCCATACGGCAAAAACACGTCATCCTCAACGGGCAGACGAGGTTCACTCAAAGGATTTATCATGAACCTAAGCTTATATATTTCCGTCCGTATTGTCTTTTCCAGTATCGACTTAAAATATACGGTTTTTGCCCAAATACTGGACAAGGCAGTCGAGTTTCCGGATACTATTGATCAACGTTGAGCGCGACCGACAATCGCCCAGATGCGTTACCTTCGCCTCCATCATGCAAGCATCCCCCGTGAAATTTTCCTCTCATTATACCCCCGGCCGGAACCCTGGCTTCTCTCTTGTCGAGCTGCTTACTGTTATCGCTGTCATCGCTATCTTAAGCACATTGATTATAGGCGGTCTGGGCCATCTTCGTGTCAGTTCAAACAAAACGAGCGGCACAGCTACCATGCGTTCGATCAACATGGCGCTACAGCTCTACACCCAGGATCATAAGGCGATGCCCGGGCCAACGTGGACGCTGCAGAACGGCATATACAACCGATCGGTAAGTCTCGTGAACTATCTGGCTGCCTATCTGGGAGAGCCCAAGGAGCCTACGCTGGAGATCGTCAAGACCTATGTCCCCGCTCCCTTCCTCGATTACATCGAACAGGAAGGACATGAGACCACTATCGTCTACGACGCGAATAACGACAGGGTCGTCACTGGTGCGAGCGGTCGCGAACAATCGATCTGGGCTCACATCGGGGATGTGCAAGACCAGCCGGACGGTGAGCCCCCGATGACGCCTCTCAATATTTACGCCCTTCAAAGCGAACTCGCCCCTGAGGAGTTCTGGCTCTTAAGAACCAGCTTCAACGTGCGTGGGCATCCCGACGCGGAAGACATCTACGGAGGAGGGCGTGTGACGCTCTACCTAGATGGGCATATCGAAATAAACGAGTAGATGACGGCAGTCCGTCGGGATGGCCGTCGCCATTCTCACTCCGGAGAGCGATCCCTCTGTCCCTGCGTTAGACATTACTTTGTCGGGCACACCGCAGGCCGGACCTCGATGCCATTCGCTTGCACTCCGCAACAAGCCTGATCCCCCATTCGCAGCGAGTGCGCATGCCTCCATGATTCCTATGGTCGGACACAAAAAAGCCCGCCCGCGCAATGCGTAACCGCAATGCATCGGGCAGGCTGATGGGAAAGGGTTAGGCGGGCTTAATCGAGCAAGTCGGCGAGGGCGACGCGCGAGCACCAGATGTCCTCTTTGCCGGAGGAGTACATAACGTACAGGTAGTCACCGACAATCAAGGCATCGGGATATTGCGGACCGCCACCTCGCGCGCGCACCTGCTCAGGCGGTACCCGCCACTGATGTTCACCGGATTTGATGACAAAGGTCTGGTCAAAGAAATAACCGTCCGGGCTGACCGCGATGTCCAGAATGTCGCGTTTGTAGTGACGCGGATTGGACGGGTTGTCAAAGGCCGTGGCGCAATGGTTACCGATCAGCAGGATCGACCCATCCGGAGCAGTCAGGGCCATGTCCAGCGAAGGGGAATCCGGAATGTCCGTCGGTAAAGCCGTGGACCAGGTTTTACCGTCGTCGAGCGAGTAGCTCATGTACTTGCGATGGGAGAAGCGGTCATCGCGCAAGATTGAAACCATGACCCCATCGGTCGTTTTGTAGTTAGCCGGCTCAACCAGGCGAGCGGTGTCGATGGGCTTGGGCATCGGCCCGTGGAAGCGCGCCCGGTCCGCCCGCTCGTCGCGGATAGCGTCAGCAACTTTATCGTAAGCCTCGTTCTGCCCATAGGGTGTGAAGTCATAGGCCAGCCCTTTCATTCCGTTTGCACGACTTGAGAGCGCAAAAACGGGCCCCAGAGTGCCATCTGGCGATACCTTGCGGCAGAGATAACCGTAGCGCTCTCGCACACGAAAGTAGTGATCTTTGTCGCGGAAAAGTTGGGTGTTGGATTTGTCGGCGTTCTCCCAGCCGGTGAACTCGAAAATCTGAGCGGTCGCGTAGAGTTCGTCATCCACGACAAACCAGTCGCCGGCCACAGAATAAAAACCGAAACCGTTTTCCCACTCCTTGATCTCATCCGGCTGGGGAAAGAGCTCCTCCCAGTGCGTCCAGTTCACTCCGTCCTCGGACGAGGCGTAGAGCACACGCTGGCCTGCTGCGTCCTCGCCTTTGGAGTGATTACTCCATGAGCCATAAAACTTTCCGTTCGCATGAAAAAGGTGGGCGTGGTGATTGTAGCCGCCGGCATCCACCGCATCGCTAAAAATCAGCGCATGCTCGGCATTATCGAGCGAATGATAGCCGCCGCCAATCCCTGACTCCGACGGAAAACCGGGGCCCCACATGTTAACCACTGGGCTATTCTGCGAATTAACTTCATTGCCAATCTCAAAGCCATAAAAGGCGGCGTCCTCCACCGGTAAAAGATTGTCCGTATCGGTCTCCGTAGAGACCGGAGCGCCGAAGTCAGCCTGCGAGCTCGTTTGCGTACAGCCAAGCACAGGCAGCAGGGCACAGATCAGGTTTGCGCAAATAAAATGGGGGAAGGTTGCCATAGGGGTTACGTAAGATTGCATGGATTGATCATCGGAATGAAAGAGAAATCTAGCATTAATCACGCACCACGTCCTTACCAAATCTGACAATAAAGCTTATGTTTTCGACCAACTGAAGATTCCCCGCTTATTAGGCGAAGATAACACCACCGCAAAGCCAGAGGAGCGCGCCGTGACCGATTCCAACACTAGAATGCCACAAAACAGCATTCCGCTTCGAGCTCGCACACGCTAGGATACAGATGTCAGCAGGCACACACCGTCTACGCTCAGCCAGACATGGTCAAATCACTTCTCCTCCTTCTCATCCTTGCGCTCGGCGACCTACACGCGGAACTCACACTGCCCAGCATTTTCTCCGGGCACATGGTACTGCAGTGTGAGCGGCCTGTACCCGTCTGGGGTAAGGCGACGCCGGGTGCACAAGTCCACGTCCGTTTCTCGGGACAAGTGCACACAAGCATCGCCGATGCCGAGGGCAAGTGGAAAGTCCGACTCAATCCCATGCCTGTCTCTATCGAACCCGACATCATGTGCATAACCTCTTCCAGGGATAAGCAGACTGTCCAAATTGAAGACATCCTGGTCGGGGAAGTCTGGCTGTGTTCAGGGCAGTCCAACATGCACTACAGCATGAACGGGCTTGCGACACAAAACGGCGAGCCAACACCGATCGCGGATGAAATCACCCGTGCGGATTACCCGTTGATTCGCCAAATGTCCGTTTACTCGACCCTCGCCCCGGACGAACCCCAGGACGATGTCGGGGGTAAATGGGAAGTCTGTACGCCACAAAATGCGGGCGGATTTTCCGCCACGGCATATTTTTTCGCACGGGAGCTCTTTCATGAACTGGATGTCCCGATCGGCATCATCCGTTGCTCATGGAGCGGCTCTCCCATCCAGGCTTGGACCCGTCGAGAAGTTCTCATGAACAACCCCGTTGACCGCAAGTATATCGAAGCGAAGGATGAGGCTGAGCGAGACTTCGACGCTGAAGCCGCCCATAATCGACTCCAACAGTGGAAGCAAGAGAACGCGGGCAAAGCGCCACCGGGAAGCGTACTGCGTGAAAATGCCCCTCCCTCCAAGACAGCCCACTATCCTCAGACACTTTACAACGGCATGCTCTCTCCCATCATGCCCTACGCGATAAGGGGCGCCATTTGGTACCAGGGGGAAGCCAATGCGCAAAGGGATCAATCGCTCTCCTATCACTGGACCTTGTCGCATATGATCGAAGACTGGAGAACACAATGGGGCCAAGGCGACTTCCCCTTTTATTTTGTCCAATTGGCAAACTTCCGCAGTCCGAGCAAACGACCTCTCGACATGGATAGCTGGGCGAATGTTCGGGAATCCCAACTAAAAACACTGGCCATTCCTAATACCGGCATGGCCGTCGCGATCGACATCGGCGAAGAAAAAGACGTTCACCCGCGTAATAAGATAGAGGTCGGGCGTCGTTTGGCGCTATGGCCTCTGGCGAAGGTGTACGACATCAATGTGGTCTGTTCTGGGCCGCTTTACAATGATGCACACGTTGAAGAGGATGAGGTCTACCTTTCATTCACGGAAGTAGCCGACGGGCTCATGGTCGGGCAAAAAACGACCCCCTGGTCTCCGGTAGTAGCAAGCAACGCTCCGCTCCGCCAATTCCAAATCTGTGGCAAAGACCACAAATGGGTCTGGGCCGACGCACGCATCGTTAGCAAAGATACCGTTGTTGTCTGGAGCGATTCAGTTCCCGTGCCGGTCGCCGTTCGGTATGCCTGGTCATCAAACCCAATCGGCTGTAATTTGTACAACTCCGCCGGACTGCCAGCCAGCCCGTTTCGTACGGATTAGTCGTAAACGCTCAGCCGCCGTATATTGCTGGAGAATCGAATGTTCGTATAAGTGTGGGAGACGAATCACGGAAGAACGTTGTTCGACAATCCCGGCCTATTCGGGCAAACATACAGAATCGCTGCATTCTCCTTCATCAACCCTACGCAAAATACTGCTTTTTAGCTCAGCCGTGTATCGTTTGTGTGTTATTTTCTGGTGCCAACCAGAGCTTCTAGATTAACATCGCAAGTGTATCCGTTTACGTATACATGGTACTTTCTCAGCAAGAGTTGTCCCGCCAATAGGTGTCATCCCGAGGCAGTTTTGGGCGGGTTTAGCCCGGTTGACCAAGCTCAGTCCCTGCCGTGGAACATGGCGTAGTGATCGAGGTTGTCGGTGAGGTTGGTGGGGGGCGGGTTCAAAGCGATCTCAGCGTTGACAGATGCAGCCGGAAGCGATCACCCCGAACTGGGCGATGCGTCCGAAGGCGTGTTCGACGCGCGAATGGATGCGGCCCATTTCCTTGTTGGCATGCCTTTTGTTCGCGCCTGAGCGGTTGGGCGGAAAGTACCCTTTTCTCATATGTTGGCGAGCATGGAGAAGCGTTTGGCAACACGGCAATGAACGGCCCGACGTAGGCGCTGTCGGCCCACTGGACGGTTTTACGGTCGCTTTCACTAAGCAACTGCTTGACGGGTCGGGAGTCGTGCACGGCGGCGTGCGTCACGGTAACGGTCTCGATAAACCTGCTGGTGGCATCCACTCTGACCTGCTTCTTGTAGCCCTAGTCGCTCTAGTTGTTTTTTAGGAGGTGGTACTTTGAGTCAAGTGGTGGCCAGCTTCCGGTAGTCGCCGGGCGTTTTTCCGGTCACCTGCTTAAATTTTCTTGAAAAATAGTATAAGCTACGAAAACCAAGTTCGTAGCCAATTTCTTTGATGGGCTTGTGTGAGCAGATCAACTCATGGCACGCTGCCCCGATCAACTGGCGAGACCGAAAAACGAATGGGCTTACTCCACAGAGCCTTTTGAACTTTTTCCGATAGGCTTGCTCGCCGAGTCCGAAGGTTCCGGCGAGCGCTGCGAAATCCGGTTGTTCTCGCAAGGGGAGTTCCAATAGCTGACGTTTTGCCTGATTAGCCCATTCGGAGTCCGCGTCTGTGGTCGGGGTCCGCCATGTGGCGCACATTTCCGCGATCAGTGAGATCAGTCTGCCTGAGTCAGACAAATCGGGTTCGGGGACTTTACGCTCGGCCAAGGGGAGTGCCACGGCATAGAACTTTTTCATCCAGTATCGAATGAGTTTGTCATCACCCGAGGGGACCAGATGACGTACGGGTTCACCCGGATCCAGCAGCCCGATACCAGTCCAGGGGTCAAAAACAGGACCGGAGAACTCGATATTAATCTCGTTCCAGCACTGACCCTCGGGTGGGGCATAGGCATGAGGCCGACCGGGGAACAGGCAGAGGAGATCACCCTTTTGGATTGGGATTTCCTGGTGGGATGCGCCGTCGAGAAAGACACCATCCCCCTTGGTGATGAAGACCAGGGAGTAGCACGGCAGGTTGCGCTTCATGCCTACTTCGACATGGCGCCACATGCCCCAGCTTCGCTCGATTTGCGCGCATCGGCTGATATGACCCGATGAGACCGCCTGGAAGGTTTCAAAGAGCAGCCAATAGTCTCTGGAATCTCCCGCTCGTCTACCAGATTGTGTGGTAAATTTACCACCATGTTTAAAGCAGAGTGCTTTCAGTGAATCCATGAATGGTCAATTCTGGTATTATCTTTCGAGCATCCGTTTGTGGCCGTCTTCGTCAATCACGGCAACGTTAAATTTTTTTCGCATTGAATCATCCTTCTATATCAGGAGCTTTTCCGGCCGCACCACTCTGTTAACGTTTCCTCCCGTCTTCGAATAGCCTGTTACTTGTGGCATCTTTGTTGTCCTCTGAATTCATCCCGATGACACTCCCCAATATCCTCATCCTTATGACTGACCAGCAGCGCTGGGATAGTCTGGGCATCTACGGCGCACCTGAAGCAAACACGCCGAACCTCGACCGGCTGGCTAAGCAGGGAGCGCGCTTCACCCGTTGCTACTGCAATAACCCGATCTGCACACCGTCTCGTGCGAGCCTCTTGACGGGTGGGGAACTGCCCGACCATGGTGTCATGCGCCTGGAGGATGTGCTCGATGACTCGAAGATGATGTTTCCCGAGCTGTTGCGGCATCAAGGCTACCGGACGGCTCTCTTTGGCAAGCAGCATGTGAGTAGCCGTATGGTCGAGCATCATCGCCGTCATCCGCTCGACGGATTCGAGATTTACGACTGGTGCCATGAGCCGGCCATCCATACTGACAGCCCTTACAATGCCTATGCGAGGTGGCTGCAGAAGAAAGCGCCCGCCTTTCTGGCGGAGCTTGGTCAAAGGGGGAGGGGAGTTGGACATTTTCCCAGCGCGCACCACGCGACCCGTTGGACGGCGGAGGCGACGATGGATTTTCTGAAAGACCAGGCTGGGCAGCCGCGTCCCTTCTTCTGTATGGCCAGTGTATTCGATCCGCACGACCCATACGACGACTACCCGCTGGAGTATGCTGAGCGTATTCCCCACGACCGCATTCGTGAGCCTGTCCCGGCGTCTGGAGATGACAAGATGCCCGCTGGGATCATTCTCGAACGGGAGTGGTGCTATATGAAAAAAAAGGCGAAGGATGCTAAGTCTATTCGCCAGGCCCGCTTGGGGTATCATGCTTCCATCGCCTTCATTGATGAGCAGTTTGGCCGTATTCTGGATTGTCTTGAAACAACGGGCCAGGCGGACAACACCATCGTTATTTTTACCTCCGATCATGGGGATATGCTGGGAGACCATGGCCTGATGGCGAAGGGGGCCTTCTTCTATGAGCCCTGCACGCATGTGCCGCTGCTCATGAGGTGGCCGGCGAAGATTGCGGCCGGAACCGAGCTTGATGGACTCGTCCAGTTGAATGACATTGCTGCGACCTTGACGGAGGCCGCGCAGGTCCCTGCGAGTGTTCGTGAGCAATACATGCCTTCCTCTCTCAGTCTGCTGCCGTATGTCACCGTGCCCGATGCTGGACCCGTTCGCGACACGGCTATTTGCGCTTATCGTCATACTGGCTATGGCTCAGGTCCCGATGGGGTGGGAACCTATATTCCGGTTTCGGCCACGATGCTGCGACAGGGCGACTATAAGCTTTGCCTGTACCATGATGATGGGACGGGCGAAATCGCCGCCGAGGGACAGCTGTTCGATTTGGCAGAGGATCCCGAAGAGCGGAATGACCTTTGGGAATCACCCGCTCACCTGGCTATCAAGCAAGGTATGATCAGGCTGATTGAGAACTGGATCGATGTCCGGGAGGGCGGACTGACTCGCTTCTCATCAGATAGCCTGCCGCGCCACTTGAGCGGTTCTGCCTGACGGTTATTCTGCCTGCTTAAATATAGTTTTGTGCAGCCTCTTTGCGGTGCTCTGTCGGTGTTTTTCCGATGCTCTTGCGAAACACACGGCAAAACGCGGAAGTGTTCATGTAGCCGCTGAGCCGTGCCACGACATCGATCTTATAGTCAGTGGACGCAAGAAGCGACTTGGCGTTTTCAAGGCGGACGCGTTCGATTTCCCGCCCGATCGAGTGTCCCGTGCTCTTGCGGAAGCGCACAAAGGCATTCGTACGTGAGGCATGCACATCCCGGATAACATCGTCTGCCGTTATGCGCTCCATGTAATGGTCTTTTATGTAGCTCAGGATGGAAGCGACAATCTTGTCGTCGCTCGTTATTTGCTCGGTGGAGGCTCGCTTTTCGATGTACAGCGGTGGGATGAAAATCGTTTTGGGGGCCTTGGGGTCGCTATTGAGGTATCGGTCGAGTAGTTCCGCTCCGGTGTGTCCCAGCTTGGACAGGTTGACGTCCACACTGGAGAGAGGGACTTGGGATAGCTCGCAAAAGCTGCGGTTGTTATTGACGCCCAGGATAGCTATTCGTTCCGGCACCTTATAGCCGAGGCTAAGCACTTCCTGTAAAAATACATCCGCGGTGCTATCATCCGGACAGAACACGGATATGGGTTGATTCGTTTGCTCGATGGCTTCCGAGATGCTGCGCTTAAGCTTGGCCGATCGTGCTGAGTTGTTTCTCACCAGGCCGTCATAGTGTATTGTGCCAAAGGTGAATGCCGATCCTTGTTGAGTGTGGATTTCTTCAATCCGTCGTTGGAAGGCCCGGATGCGCGTATCCACAATCATGTTGTAGTCCGTCAGATTCAGACCCAAGTAGTGAGAGCGTCCCAGCGAGTACATGTAGTCGGCGGCCATTCTGCCGACTTTCTCATGGTCGATACTTACGACTCCATCCGCATCCAGGTCGCCATTGCCCACGAGGTCTACGATTTTAGCCTTCGGAAAGGTTCGTCGTACATTAAAGGGTTTGTTCGGGTCGGGCAGTACGATGACTCCATCGACTTTCTTCGAAGGCTTGGGGGGGCCGTAGTAATGCTCTGGCGATATCAGATACCAGCCTGCATCCCGGGCGTAGGCGCGCAGCCCGTGCCAAAGGGACCCCGTGGACCATGCCAGGAAGGCCAGGACGCACCTGGGATGCTGTTGCGCGGGCTCGGAGGTTTCCGTTCGGGGCATGTGGAAGGGGCGTATCCGGTGGCACTTCTGGAAGCCACCTTTTTGTACAATCTGCACATATTTGGCACGTGTGGCAAACCTTATATTCTTGTTGAGGGCATGGGTCGGCTGTATGACTGAAACCATGGCACTAGCCCCAGGTGCAGCGTCGGTATTCTGCGTTGCCGATAAGAAAAGCCCCCCTACCTGTCCCTCGAAATGCTAACCTCACCCTTGACGATTCAGCGGCGCCAGCATGGGTTTGCCCTGATAGTCGCACTCTCCTTGATGGCCTTTATCGTGCTGTTGCTGGTGTCCTTGTCCTCGCTGGTGAGGGTGGATATGGCCGCTTCCAGCAATAATGCCAACATGACGCTTGCCCGGGAATATGCCAGGTTTTCAGCGTTCAAGGCGCTTGGCCAGTTGCAGAAGTCCGCCGGTCCGGATCAGCGTGTGACGGCGCGGGCAGACATTCTGCTGGCTCCCGGCGTGGACCCTCTGGAGGGGCAGGCGCACTGGCTTGGTGTTTGGTCGACCGAAAACGATTTGACGCCTGCTCAACGGCAGGACGTGACTTGGCTGGTGAGTGGGCAGAACCCGGATGCCTATGTCGCCGCGCCGGATCGTGTGCAGTTGGTTTCTTCTGCGCATACGGTCCTCACCCAGGAGGATGAAGTCTGGGTATCCTCGGAACCGGTTACATTACCGGGAGCATCGCATAGCGGTATCATTGCTTACTGGATTACGGATGAGAGCTTGAAAGCCAGGGTCAATATCGAGGACCCGTATCTGGGGGACGCCTTGGGAGACAGCCCGGCCTATGATGCTCAGATGGCGCAACTGGCTGATCCGACGGTCGCTCACGACAGCGAGGGGTACCGTGTGTTTTATCCAGTCGGCGGCACCGATACCGCTGAATGGAAAAGCGGTCCCTCCAACCTTACCGTGCGCTTGAAGGGCATTTCGGATTTGGACTATCTGGTAGACGGGCAGAATCGTGTTCCCTCGCGGGGATATTATCATGATTTGACCTTTCACTCCTATTCGGTCCTGAGCGACACAAAGGACGGAGGCCTGAAACGCGACCTTTCCTCGCTATTGCTCAATGTGCCCGCCGACCTCAGGAATACGAACGACGGTTCGATCTTCGCTCCGGCTCTTAGCGGCAGGCGGGCCGATCCCGGTGGGCCGAAGTGGACACAGCTTGCGGACTATTACCAGTTCTCTCTGGGAGACAATACCGGGGCCGTCAATATGCGTGTGCCCACCAATGATACGGCGGGCTTCGCTCCCGTGGTGACGCGGTGCAATCTGGTCGTGCAGCTCTTTGCCCAGCTTCTGCCAACGGCTCCTGTCGAGCCCTCGGAGAGACGGGCCATCGATTATACATACACGATCGGGTACTTCCCGCTGATAACCCTGTGGAATCCCTACGATCACGACATGGTGATCCCTGACCTGGGCTTCGAGTTGGACGGCCGTCCCGTTTATATTGCCTATGAGTATGAAGATATCACTGATCCCCTGAATCCGGTGACGCGGAAGGCGCAGCTCTACATCGTAGAGCGGGAAGACGCTGATATCTATCCGCACTCGGACGGCAGGCGAAAAATCCCGATGACCATCCAGGGCACAACGATACCGGCAGGACGGGCCATCAACTTCACGCCTCCTGTGAATTCCTACATGGCATCTGCCCCGCCCGATGGATCGAAGAACGTCCTCAAGCCGGGGGCGAGCGCCGAGCTTGTAAGGGGATTTTTTCTTGAGCCTGTTGTTTTTCCGAAGGCTGGAAGCGGTTCAGCCGCGCGCGAGAAGGCCTTTTTGGAGTCGAAGACCATCGACGAGCTTGCCATACGCGCGATCAATCCGGGTAAGTACACTGTCCAGTTGTATGCAGACAATAGCTTCAGCACAAGCCGATGGCCGAATGACCCCAATCGCTTCCTCGCCATTTCGGCACCGGCCCCGGGCTTGTACGATTGTTCCCAGGCTGGTGGCATGAAGGTAATCACTCCGGACATGCTGGGGCTGCTGGATTTTACCTCCAACATCGAGCCCGCGGGCAGGAGTGTGTCCGCAGACTATATGGACGATTCCGTTTTTGTCCTGAGCGATTTCAATGATGTTTCCATCACGGGGCAGAACTTTATCTATGGGGCCGCCATTCGGATGAATTTTCCGCAATCCAGGCAGAACGGCGACTACTACGAGCGTTCGCATTTGTTCACCCAGATGAATGTGCGCACTCCGATTTCCTCGAATCAGGTGCATAGCTTTAATGCGTCGGACAATGGTACCGATAACTACATGTACCAGCTCTACAATGGGGGAAATCTTTTGTACGAAAAAACTGGCGACCCCCTTGACGATTTTATCACAGGGGCTGACGACCTCTATGCCCCGGTCGGGTTTTCCAATGACCACATCAACGGCAGCCAGCGGATGGTTCTCTTCGAAGTTCCTCAGACCGCCCCCTTGGGGATCGGTCAGTTTATGCACGCCCCCCTCATGCGGGTGGATGTGACCAGTAATCTTCTGTCGCTCTCGCCCATCCAGTTCGAGAGTAACAAGCAGCAGTCCAACAGCACGCCCACCTATGCCATCGGCAACTCGCTTGCGAACATACACCTGCCGCTGGGTTGGACGAAAATGAACTTCGCTCAATCGGATGCGGGGACGGCCTTCGATGGTTCCTACTATTTGGGTGCAGGGTGGCAAGGCTCTCAGTACGACTATTCGTACGAGCTCAATGATGCGCTATGGGATGGCTATTTTCTCTCGACCATTTTGCCCGATAACCGCGAGAGGGTTAGTTTTCCATTGCCCAATGCCCGGATGACCCGGGTAAGAAACGCAAGAGACGTGGATCTTATCGATGAACAGAGGGCCTCGGCCAATCTGCTCCTGGAAGGTGGCTTTAATATCAATTCAACATCCGTGGCCGCGTGGGAATCCATCCTCGGAGCGATGCGCGACGTCGATACCATGGGTGGCGATCCAGACTCCGTGGAACTGAGGAACAACTTCTCGCGTTTCCTGGCTCCGATGCTGGACTCTGCGCCTGAGGCACCGCGTTACGGAGATCATACAGACGAACTGCTAGGCGGCTTTAGGAGTCTGTCGGATGAGCAGGTCTCAGCGCTCGCCGTGCAAATCGTTGACGAAATCAAGCGACGTAGCGCGCATTTTGGTTATCCCTTCGGCTCGCTCTCGGCATTCATAAACCGTTCGATCGACACCAGTGTGGTAGATTCCGCAGACCCCTGCATCCAACGCTTTGCCTACGAGGGGCCGCTCCAGTTCGCCATTGATCAGAGCAGTATCAACGGCACGCCCGCGATTAATGCAGACGGCGAGGCTCAACGTGGGGTGGCCGACGGCTTATGGACGCCTGCGGGGGGAGGCGTGGACTATATCGAGTCCGACGAGCCGGGCGACGGAGGAGACGTGTCGCCATATCGGGCGGAGTCGGTAGCGGCGGTGGCCAACCGGCCGTACGCCGAGGGGATACCCGGCTACCTCACTCAGGCTGACGTGCTGGCAAAAATCGGCCCCGCGATTACCGCCCGTGGGGATACCTTCACTATCCGCGCGTATGGGGCGGTCCACGACGATCTCAGCGGAGCCACCCAGGCGGAAGCATACTGTGAAATGGTTGTGCAGCGCGTGCCTGAGTACGTTGATTCGGCTTCCGATGCTCCTTATGAGGCTCCCACATCAGCGATCAACCAGGAATTCGGGCGAAGGTTTGAAATCATCTCATTCCGCTGGCTGAACAACGACAGTATCTAGCACAGCATCCTGCATATCCCCATGATCAACCTTGATACTATGACACTTTTACGGAAAACGGGAGCGGTACTTGTTTTTTACGGACTGGCGATACTAACCTCGGGGGCTCAACCGGTGAATGAATATGCTTTTCGAATTCTCTTCATGAACAGCGATGCTGAGGTGGAGGGGGGATTGATTGAGCTAGGCGTTAACCTCGAATTCGAAACCCACGAAGAGGTTTTTAGGGTCGCGGCCTATGCCGGTAAGTTGACGCGTTATTTTCGTTACGTGGGCGTCCCTGAGCTGAACTTTTTTCAGCAGACCGTGGACGATGAGGGGAACCCACTGCGTTCACCGGTGATCAGCGTGGATTTGGGCGTGCCGGGGGATAAACTCATCATTCTCATGCGTACTCCGTCTGGAGAGCTCAAAGCCATGGTGCAGGATGTCAGCTCAGGATCTCTGGTGCTTGGGGATGTGCGCATCATGAACTTTACGCGCTTTGAGGTGGCTGTGCGGATCGGTGAGCTGGTGACAAAGGTCGGTGGCATGCGATCCCGTGACATCACGCCGGCGATTGCGAAGCCCCGCAAGATGGAGCGTCTTGCTCTGGCGGTCATGGACGGGGATATGACCCGGATCCTGGAAAACCGCCGGGTTCTCTTTCGCCGCGATGAGAGCAAGTTGATCCTCGTTCATCCTGATTCTCGTGCGGCGGATGCCATGGCATATACGATGATCTCCATCGAACCCGAACCCATTCCCCAGGACAACGTCTCCGACAAGGCTGTCGAGCTGTACGACCCGAATGCGCCGGACCGCTGGGCGGTGGAGGTGGATGAATACGGCATGCGCGAGTACAAATAGCTGACACTTTCACCCTGAACAGATCGCACACGAATGAGTTCACAGAGCAAACTGCAATATCTTGTTCCTCTCCGCTTGCCGGGACTAGATTTCACGCTCACGGCAGTCATCCTGACTCTTGAATACCATTGATCAGATTTTCATGTACAGACTACTTCTTCTTGTTTTGTTGACCCTCAGTGCTTCAGGGGCGCATGCCTCCGATTACGATTGGGCAGCTGCCAGCTTTGGCGGCGGGGGTAAGTATCAAGGCCCGGCCGTGAGCTCGGTGGATGCGGACTTGCTCATCGCCTGTGGAAATATGGGAGGTACCTTCATCAGCCGTGATGGCGGCGAGAATTTCGAGCAGGTTCCCTTTGTCGGCTACACGACCTGCCTTGTTCACGATGCCTCGCCGCGGAACCCCTGGCACTTCTCCGTCAACGATCCGGACACCTTCCTGGCTTTATCTCAGGGCAGGATTTTGTCGACCACCGACGGTGGTAATACATGGAGCCGTCCGGCGATGCGGGAGGCGGAGAGTGGGGAAGGCCTGACGGGCGAATACCAACTCGGAGCCGTTACGTTGGTGTCCGGGAAAACAGAACGCCTGATCGGCGCCTTCATGGCGAAAGGTGAAGACCGGTCCTACCGGCTGGCGGAGTCCATTGACATGGGCGATAACTGGAAATTCCTCGGCGCGATAGCACATGACGCGGGGCCCATCGTTGATATTCAGGCCGTGAAGGCGATTCCCGACCGCTTGCTCTTAGCGACAGAGCAAGGGCTGTTTCTGAGCGATGATGGCGGGGAGAGTTGGACGGATATTACCGAGTCAATCCCGGCCCTGTCCGAGGGGTATGTGCATGATTTCGATGGTGGGAGCAACGAGACTCAGAGTGTCCTGTACCTGACCACCAGCATTCGCACGGAGCCCGATGGAAGCAAGACAGGCGGTATTTTCGTGTCCCGGGATGGGGGAGAGAGTTGGCAGGTGACCTTGCAGGATGTTGCATGGGCGGCGGAGGCAGAGGTTCCCCATGATGTGGAGATCCAGCCCGTTTTGGCTAAGCGCTGGACGGGCAAGGACGGGTATTATGAACACCCGATTTTCCGCTGGCTGTCCGCGTGTCAAGCTGACCCCGAGGTGGCTTACGTATGCGTTCAGGGCCGTTACATCTCTAATGCCGATTCAGATGCGGAGCGGGTGGAGTTGCTAGGATCGAATGTTTACCGCACGGATGACGCCGGGAAGACGTGGGCGCCGGTTTTATTCCAGAACCCGTTCATGAAAAACTTTAACATTTCCAGCCGCTCATGGATGGAGACCCAGTGGGGGTGGGGACAGTGCCCGACCGGCGTCTATGTCTCTGCGAGTAATCCTGACCAAGTCATGGTGACCACGGGTTCAACGGTTTACTACACTCAGAACGGTGGAACCTCGTGGGAGGAAATCGCCGGCAAGACACCGATCGAAATCGCACCCATTGGATCAATGGCGCTGGCGGAACAGCCGACAGAGATAACGGTGCCAGCCGGGGGGATGCTCAACACCTCGGTCTGGAATGTGTACTTCGATCCCTTTCGCGATGGAATGATGTATATCCCGCTGGCCGACTTTGGCGGTTTCTGGCGCAGTGAAAATGGCGGACGGGACTGGATGTTTTCTACGGCTTTTTACGCGCCGCAGCTAGGCAACAACGGCTACGGCATGGCGTTTTCTCCAGACGTTCCCGGTAAGCTGTGGGCAGGCGCATCGTTCCGCCACGACATCCCGGTTTCTAATGTCGAGATCGACAATGGGCATAATAAGGGCGGTCTCGTATATTCCGAAGATTACGGTGAGACATGGCACGAACTCGAAGGGCTGGGCTTGCCCCCGCACGCAGGCAGTATTCCGACAGACGTTTACGTCGAGCCGCAGACGCGGGAGGGCGCGCACCAGATATGGGCGGTGTTCATCGGTCGCGGTATTTATCACTCCGAAGACGATGGTAAATCCTGGCGGGCGATGAACGACGGACTCGATCCCAATAACCTGAATGTGTGCTACATCAGTCAGTCAGAAGATGGGGCTATGTATGCCTTGGCCGTCGTGAAAGCGTGGCAGGGCGTGCTTTCTGAGCCCGGTACACTTTACCGAAGCGATGACTATGGTAAAACATGGAAATCTCTCCGTCCGAGCCGAGAGGCGTTTCTCAGCCCCATGGACTACTGCGTCGATCCGCATGATTCGGATCATATTTTACTCGCGGCATCCACCCGCCAGATATGGAAAGAGCCGAGCCAATCCGAAGGACTTTGGGAGTCACACGATGGCGGCAACACATGGTTAAGGATATGGGATATGAACTGCGTTGGTATCGACATGGATCCGGCCGATCCTCAACATCTCTTTGCCAGTGTCTGGGACCGCGGCCTCTGGGAAAGCCATGATGGCGGTAAGGCATGGGCGCAGAAAATCGAGTACCCTTTCAGCCGTCCCTTGGGGGTCGTTTTCGATCCCACCAGTCATGGCGATATTTACGTCTTTAGCTACGGTGCCGGCGTCTGGAAGGGTACATTTAAGCCTTAACCCATGCGATGCCTCTTGCCCATATTGGTCCTTATGTCTCTGGTGTGTTACTTCGCCAGGGCCGAACCGGATGTGTCCACCTTCGTCGAGCTCCATAACGCTGAGTCGGCGCTGCTGATTTCCGTCGAGACGGGTAAGGTGGTCTCATGGTCTTCTCCCGGGACGGGAAATCTGCTGTGGCTGGCAGACCCGGATGCGCTGCAGGGCGCGAGTGTGGATCAACTGCGTGGAGACCGCGGGGGCATCTGTGTGTACCCGGCCCAAGAGAAACTCTGGCATTTCATATGGGGAAAAGAATGGTCGGCCGAAGACTACGAACGGTTGAATTGGAAGCTGATCGAGCATCAGGAAGAAAAAGCGGTTCTGGTATGCGAATCGGTGCCCGCGCTCGGTATTCGCCTGCAGAGGGAGATTGTTATTGATAATACCGGCATCGGTTTCTCGATTGTCGATTCTGCTGAGCGCACAGCCCCCAATCCCATCCCGGTGATGCTATGGACTGTGACGCAGCTTCCAGTGCCCGACGGGTTGTGGCTGGAGTCGGTCTCCGTGCTTCCTGGCCGTGATTTCACGCTACTGGGTAACCGTCGCTATTTTGAAAAAACATCCGTGCACGCACTGGAAGACGCTGTGTCCATTGATGTTTCTGGGGCGATCCCGGGACTTAAGATCGGAACTTTTGGCGAGCATCTTGTCGCTGAGTATCCCACGGGGCTACTTATCAAACGTGGAGCTTTCTCGCCGGATGGGTCCTACCCCGATGCCGCCTCTCTGGAGGCATATGTCGGCGACGAGTTTGTCGAAATGGAAACCGTCAGCGTAGCGGCCCATTTGCAGCCGGGCGAGTGCCTGGAGTTGGCGACGAGCTGGTGCTTTCTCCCTGGAATGACTTTTCACCCGGGCAGTCATCCCTTCCTTCACGAAGAATGAAAAATATTCTGCATATCTTCCATCACATGCTGGCCATTTTGCCTGAACAAATAGCATATATTTCGGACCGATCAGCATGCCTGTATTCCTTGAGAGCATATCAGGCGTAAATAGACTTTTTTCATATCCTGAACTCTCCTAACCCCAACCCAAACTCATTGAACGAAAAATGAAAAAGTACTCCATAGCACTGCTCCTGTTCACAGTCTTGAGCGTATTCAGCTCAAGTGTTTTCGCTACCACTGTTCTGGTCGGTAATCCAACCGGGAATGAAGTTTTGTCCTACGACGTCATGAACGGTGTCTGGACCTTGAATGGAACGTTTGCGGATGCAACCAATGCCGGAGGTAATGGCTTCACCGCTCCGCGCGGCATTGCGACGGATGGCAGCAATGTCTACATCGCCACCAGCTCAAATATCCTCCGCTATGACACGAATGGCAACTACATCGGCTCCGTTCTCACTGTGAGCGGTGCTGACGGTTTGGCAGTCGATTCATCCGGAAACTTGTATTATACTGTTGCTTTTGGAGGAGGTGCGACCCAAGGCCTGTACTCCATCACCGACCCCACGGGTTCCGCGACTAACAGCATTCTGGTTGCGGACTCGGTTGTCCTTCGGGTTATCGATTTCGGGGGTAACGGAAATATCTTCGTGGCCGAGCGTAGTGCCGGGGTCGTCACAGAGTACCAGACCAACGGGACACTGGTCGGTACATTCCTGTCGGGCGTACCCTACGCGCAGGCACTGAGCTGGGATGAGAATAATAATCGTTTTCTGATCGGTTACTCTTCTGATAACGATGGCTTCAAGGTAGATATCGGTGCTATCAGCACGAGTGGGACTCTTAGCGCAGTATATGATTATCAGTCGGGTGATGCCTCCAAATTCAGGACGAATCTTGGTGTCCTCAACATCGCTGGTGAGGTCTATGGAAGCAGCATTGGTTCTCCAGCTAACGCGATCGCCGAAGTGAATGGCACGACATCAGCGACAACAGTAGTTTCCGGGGTCACCGCTGGCTATATGGCGGAGGTTGCTATTCCTGAGCCTGGCACAGTGGCGCTGCTGTTTGGCACTGCGGTGCTGGCGCTGACGTTCTGGCGTCGTCGCGCTAAATAGAGGTGCATCGGTGCAGACTTAACCTGCGCCTATCCGCGTAACTTTTTCATAGCTCAGGGGCTGTCAGGTCACTGAGCCAGGGAGACCTATGTCAAAATACTGAGCATCGCCATGAGCTAGGCACCAAGCCGACAAGTGGCTCGGAAGCTCATGTCAGACGCGCACCCGCATTCATGATATTTATATCGTCCAGTTGTCCATGATGGCTAAAGCAAATCATTCATTACCTTCAGCAAGGAGCCGGGAACGCTTGTCCAGGGGGTGGCGCTTCTATCGCGGCGAGCCAGCCGGCGCTACCGTACTCGGGGGACGATGCGCGACGCCGGGTTATGATGATTCGGGGTGGCGCCAGATCGATATTCCACATGACTGGGGGGTAGAGGAGGAGTTCGATATTTATGCTCCAGGAGAAACTGGAAAGCTCCATTGTCAGGGTGTTGGGTGGTACCGTAAGTACATCCATATCGATGCGTCGGACCTGGAAGGGTGCGTCCACCTGGAGATTGACGGGGCAATGTCAAACTCCGCCGTGTGGGTCAATGGCATTCATGTCGGAGGCTGGGCCTACGGATACAGTTCCTATGCGTTGGATATCACCCGCTGTCTCACGGTTGGCGGTATCAATGTCATCGCAATCCGGCTGGAAAACTACCCGGAGTCGTCACGCTGGTACACCGGTGGCGGCCTCTACCGCAACGTTTGGCTACGCAAGACAAAGCGTATCCGCGTGGTACATCAGGGAGTACGCATTGTCACTCAGTATGCCGACGCACGCAAGGCGATCCTGGCACTGGAGGTAGAACTAGAAAACACAACCAATGATGACGCCACTCTGGATGTAGCGGTAGAAGTGCGTCCATCGGATACGACGGAGGCGCGCTCGCCTGGCACTTGCCATCACCAACCAAATGTTTCCGTCGCTGCTACAGATAAGACAGTGCTGGAATTTGAGATGCAACTGAAGAGTCCGGCACGTTGGGAACCGGGCTCACCTAACCTCTATGTTGCGGAGTTTGTCTTGGAGAGGTACGGTGCCGAGGTGGACCGGTATGAGGTGGTGTTTGGTATCCGCACTATGCATTTTGACGCCCGTAGCGGGTTTTTTCTGAATGGGCGACGGACGAAGCTTCAGGGGGTCTGTCTGCACCATGATCTCGGCCCCTTGGGGGCAGCTGTCAACCCGCGCGCGATGGAGCGGCAACTGGAGATTTTACGCGAGATGGGTGCCAATGCGATTCGTTGCAGTCACAATCCGCCCGCGCCCGAGTGGCTGGACCTGTGCGACCGCATGGGCTTTCTCGTCATTGACGAGCTGACGGATTGCTGGCGCGAGGGTAAGAAACGCAACGACTATCACAGCGTTTTTGATTCCTGGGTGGTGAAAGATTTGCGGTCCATGGTGCGACGCGACCGCAATCATCCCTGCGTCATCCTCTGGAGTATCGGAAACGAGATTCCCGAGCAGTTGTCGGCTGAAGGGGCCGACTTGTCTTCACAGTTGCGGGCGATGGTCCGTGCGGAGGACTCGAGCCGTGGGGTCACGGCAGGAATGAACTTTGTCGAGTCCGGATTTAACGGATTTCAACATACGGTCGATGTCTTCGGGTGGAATTATAAGCCCAGCCACTATGGCAAGTTTATCGAGCATAATCCTGGCATCCCCTTGTACGGGAGCGAAACGTCATCATGTGTCAGCTCGCGGGGAGAATACTTTTTTCCGGTCAGCGGCAGGCGTGAGGATTGCCTGAGCGGATACCAGGTAAGCTCCTATGATCTGTACTACCCACACTGGGCGACGACACCCGATGTAGAGTTTGAGCACCAGGATCGTCATCCATCTGTGGCTGGTGAGTTTGTTTGGACCGGTTTCGATTATCTGGGGGAGCCGACTCCCTACAACGACGACCAGACGAATCTGCTCAATGCGCAGAGCGAGTCCGATCGCAAGATTATCGCCGCTGAAATCGACATGCATGCGAGAGAGCCGATGCCGGCGCGCAGCTCGTATTTCGGCATTGTTGATCTGTGTGGCTTTCGTAAGGACCGGTTCTACCTTTATCAATCACGTTGGCGACCGGACTTGCGCATGGTTCACATCCTTCCGCATTGGAATTGGCCGGAGCGCGTCGGGGAACTCACTCCCGTGCAGGTTTACACCGCGGCCGACGAGGTTGAGTTGTTTCTGAACGGCGAGACGTTGGGCAGAAAACGCCGTGGTGCCTACAGCTACAGGTTTCGCTGGGACGAGGTGCGATATGAACCGGGCGAACTTCGTGCAGTCGGTTATAAGGATGGTGAGCTCTGGGCTGAAGCTGTGCGCAGGACCACGGGATCAGCCTGCGCCATCGAACTCCTTGCCGACCGCGCGGACATTGGATCCGACAACGACGACGTGGCCTTTGTTACGGTAAAAATCGTGGATAAAGACGGACTGCTCGTCCCGCGGGAGAAGTCGCTGGTGACATTCGAGATCGCCGGACCTGGGAAGATCCTGGCCGTTGACAATGGCGATCCATCGCGCCTGGAGCCCTTTTACGCTCAGGAATGCCGTGTCTTCAACGGGCTGGCTTTGGCGGTGTTGCAATTCGAGCCGGACCGAAATGAGCCGTTTACCCTGATTGCGAAGAGTTCGGGACTCCCCGACGCACGCTTAACGATCTCGGCCTTGTCTCCCTCACTTCAACTGGATGAAACCCTATGCATCCCCGGGTAATCCTCTTATCCGTTTTCTCCGTCTTCTCTTTCCGATGGTATTTGGACTCTGACTTTTTCTATAAATATGCTTAACGTTATAACGGAATTAAACATGAAAAATATTTTACCCTTTGCCCTGCTTCTTGTCTTTTTAGTTCCTGCGGTGGCCGACGAAACTCTGATCAGCTACGGGGCGGCCGGGTACCGGATCGAGGATATTGAGACGACCGATGTTTCTGTCTCGTTAACTTCCAATGGGACATTGTTGGCTGAGTTCGGAGATACAGTTGACTGGCCCAGCATTAACTTCTCCGGTCCGTGGGACCTTTCCCATGCGAACTACCTCCATGTGGACTTGACCAACCATGGAGATCAGGCCCTCCGCCTGGAGGTCATTGTGTACGATCGTCGCCCGCATAGCTGGCAAGAAGCCTTGGCGCAGCGCGTTTATCTCACGCCCGGAGAGACGAAGCACGTAAAGCTGCAATTGATCCATCAGCCCGAGTCCGCCGGTGAGCTTTCACTCATCGGCGCGAAGCAGATTCCCTTGGGATTCAGTTCCCCGGAAGGCATCCAGACAGAGCAGGTGCTGGATATCAAAGTGAGCAAGACGCAGAATGGTTATGTCGATGTTATCGAGATCGGTAACTTCTATCTGAGCGGTGAGTATGAAGCGGTGGATGGGAAGAGCCTTTTACCCCTTATTGACCGCTTTGGCCAATACCGTCATGCAGACTGGCCGGGGAAAGTACACTCGGAGGAAGAGCTCCGTGCCGTGACAGACGATGAGTTGCAGGAACTGGCAGATAGTCCGGACATTCCCGGATATGACCGGTTCGGAGGCTGGGCCGATGGTCCGCAGCTCAAGGCCACTGGACGTTTCCGCACAGAGAAGTATGAGGGCAAGTGGTACCTTGTCGATCCTGATGGTCACTTGTTTTTCTCGCTCGGACTCAACGCTGTTGAGGTGGCCGGTAGCGGAACCTACACGCCGATTACAGCGGAGAGTCTCGAATGGTTTGAAGAGCTTCCCTCTCCGAATAACTGGAGTAAGCATGGACAGTTTTACAATGTACGAAAAATCTACAGTGGCGGCTATAGCGGTCGCACTGAACCCGGCTTCTCGTTTCTGGCATGGAACCTCTACCGCAAATACGGCAATGACTGGAAAGAGCAGGCGCGGGAGATCACTGTAAAACGCCTGCGCAGTTGGGGTATCAATACCCTCGGCAACTGGAGCGAACCGGAGATATCATCGATGAACAAGGTACCGTTTACGGCGGGCTTTGCCCTGGCCGGCAGCGGGGCGCGCACACTGGGAGGTGGTTCGTGGAAACTGGGCGACGTTTGGGATCCTTGGGACCCTGAGTTCCCGGTCATCGTTGACAGGCTCGTGAACAACATCAAGCCGCTGGCATCTTCGCCCTGGTGCATCGGCCTCTTTGTGGACAATGAGCTCTACTGGGACAAAGGCTTGGCGACCGATGTTCTGAAGTCCTCGGAGGACCAGCCGGCCAAGCAGAAGTTGATCGAAGTGCTGAAGGAGCAATACTCCGATATTCGCTCGCTGAACAAAGCCTGGAGGACGGACTTTGCCGACTGGAGTGCCATGGGTAAGACGAAGGGATATGAGCTCAACCAAGCCGCACGCGCGGACCTGGACGCGTTTAATGAGATGGTTGCGCGGGCCTACTACAAAACAATACGGGACTCGATCCATACTCAAATCCCCGGGTGCCTGTATCTGGGGTCGCGTTTCGCCCGCGTCTCGCCCAGCTCCTTTCGGGCGGCGGCCGAGTACTGCGATGTGGTATCCCTGAACATCTACCGTGACTCCCTCTATGGTTACCTCCCTCCCGATCAGGTCGATGCGCCGTTGATGGTGACCGAGTTTCACTTTGGGGCCCGAGATGCCGGCATGTGGGGTGGCGGCTTGGTAGAGGTCGAGTCGCAGGATGCCCGTGCCGAAGCCTACGTGAACTTCGTGGAATCCGTCTTACTCGATCCGCGTTTTGTCGGTTGTCATTGGTTCGAGTATTACGATCAGCCCGTCGCCGGACGTTCGTTTAACGGAGAAAACTATAACATCGGTTTTGTGAACAGCGTCGATGTCCCGTACGTTGAGATGGTTGAAGCTACACGAGACTTGGCTTCCTACATGTATGAACTGCGCGCCAGCCAAGGCGAAACGCTACAGGAGAGCGCTTCCACCCAAGCCTCTGAAGAGTCATGCAGCCAGAACGAGTGATTGCTACGGGGTTCAGTGTGTGGGCATTGTAAAAATGTTGCCCCATAACAGAGTTTTTTTTCTGAATTTTGTTGGCCTTGCGGTTGTGCCGGTCTGGCCCTGCAAGCCATTGCCCATCAGTGAAAACGAATGAAATAAAGTGGTCGGCGCGGATCTGGCGCTGCATTTCGGCTCGGTTGACAGTACGGGAGCGGTCTCAGGTGTCGTCGTCTTCGCAGAGAAAGAAGATGTCATAACGCTGACTCGTCTGATCGGCGAGCCGGTCGAGCTCCGGGCTGACGCTGCCATGGTAGTATCGGGCAAAAGTCTGGCTTGTGGAAGCATCTAAAAGTAGAGGGCTATAGTAGCTAAGCGGCGTAAATCCGCTACAACTAGCGCAAATGTACACCTGCACGAGCCTGGTCGAGTGTCAGGCCTGTGCGTGATTGGATATCGGAATGCAGCTTGAGGTAGTGTGAGACAATGCTGCCGAGGGGTCTCCCTTCCGTCATCATGAATGCGCTCTCCGCATCGGCCAATTGCTCATGGCTGAGCGTGGTGCGCTGGAGTTGGTATTGGGCCGCAGTGCCTTCGGCTTCTATCTCTATTTTGGTTCGGGTACTCAAGGGCGGCTGCCTTGTGGGAAAACTGGCTCCTTTCTCGCTTTCCATCGGGCCAGTACCCGATTACTCTCCACGACGTGGACCCGTACGATTCTTGACGGCTTTGAGTTTGAAACGCTCCTCTTTTTTCGGGCGAGCCATGCCTGGATTTTGGGCAATATTATGGTCAACCGGAAACTCATTTTTTATTACAAATTTCACATCTAGCTAATTATAAACATAATTATATTTTTAGCATTAATATTTGTATCAGTAGGTCGTCGGTTCGATTCCGTCCCCCCGGCTCCACTTTGTTCAAGCGGATTTAGCTGATAAACAGGGGTTTACGAGACGGTTGCCTCAAAAGGGCAAGCCCAACGAAATCCACGCAAATCCGGGAAAATCCAGAAAGCCCCTGTTTGGGGGGGGCGACATTTTGGGCTCTGCTGAAAGAGCCTTTTGCGGCCCTGGGTCTGCCGGTGAACCTGATCTCCCACCTGAGAACAATCGGTTTCCCATTGCTCAGCAAACCTGGCTAAAACGGTGAGGCTCGAACAGAGCCTGTTGGGTTATTTTGATGAGAAATTTTATCTCCGAATATATGAAAAAGACTTGCGGCCAGTCTGCGTGCAGTGCAAGCTTGAAAAGCTAAGCGTATAACGGTGCGACTCGCACGCGTACGTTTCATATTTGTGTTTGGGCTGAGCATATGTCGGTAACTCTTAAAGATATAGCGGAAAAAGCAGGGGTGAGCCCCATTACCGTTTCCCGCGCATTACGCGGGGTTGGGCGGATTGGCCAGGAGACGCGGCGCCGGGTCTGGGGAACTGCCACGGAGCTGGGATACCAACCCGTTGATTACGTCATCATTCCGCCGCCGGTCAAGCGGGGTAAGGCGGATCATTCCCTGCAACTGCTGGCCCCCTCGATCGGTAGCCAGCATTATAACGAGTCAGGTTCGCTCTTCTTGAACCGCCTCTTTTCAGGGCTTAATCAGCGGCTTCGTTCTTCCAACGGCTGCGTGCTGATGGGGCATTTCGATACAGTCGATGATTTGATCCGGACTTGGAAAAAACACGGCTATCAGGGGCTGATTCTCCGGCAGCAGTTGCCGCGGTCCTGGATACGAGCGTTACAGAAGATCGGCCCGATTGTCTATGCCGTCGAGTTTGACTGGCAGACCGGGGTGGATTGCGTCTATTCCAATGAGCTCCGTTCGACGGCGGACGTATTGACTGAGGTCTATGATCGCGGTCACCGTTCTGTCGCGTGGTTGGGGGTTTTGGACGCCTATGCGCCTCATCAGGTCGTCTTTTCCTCCAATGAAAAGCTGGAGATCGCGGATTATCTGGCGAACACAACGTCGCATGGAGGCCGCTTGGCCGCGTGGGCACACCTGTGTAATTTTCCGCCGCCCGATATGGACTGCCATCTGGTTGTGGTGGAGCGCGATTGGCGTAATAAGAATTTGTCGCAGACGGTGGAAGAGGGGATTGAGCGAATCATGAAAATCGATCCTCGTGTTACCGCCATCGTCGCTGCCAGTGACCCGGTGGCCGTAGAGGTTTTACGGCAACTTCAGGCAAGGGGAATTAAAGTGCCGGAAGAGATGAGCTTGATCTCCTATGGGGGCGGCGAAGATCTGCTGCGGGTGGACCCGACCCCGGCCTCTGTGCAGATTCCGGTCGAGACGATCGGGCGGGTGATTCCTGAGCTGATCGAGCGGAGGCTTGCCTTCCCGGACGCGACTCCGGTCAGTATCCAGTTCGAGACTGTATTTGATGCTGGAAAGACCCTGGCGACAGTTCCATCCGCTTGATACCGGCCAACCGGAAGAAACGATCTCGGAAGCGATGGTGATCCCTTTTGGGGGAGTAATTTGGTCCATGTCGAACCGCTCCGGACGATAAAGGTATTGGGTGAGAAATAATATCTCGAATATCTGTCGGCATGTCGGCACCGGAAAGGGCATTTTAAGCCAGAAGGTTATTTCGTAGGCGGTCGGCTTTACCTTCTGCCGCCTCAGTCGACGACCTGGACGACGCGCACAGTGTTTTGGGTCTCTGGAATCACGAATATCTTGTAGCGGGCTTCTTCGTTCAGGTACCAGACGGAGCGGTAAACCGTTTTCCATTTCTCGTCGTTTTTGACGGCGATTTGAACGGGTAGATCCAGGCTGATAGTATCTTCGCCGGAACCACCCGCCAAGCCCATCCATTTTGCTTTGTGGTTGTTGACCATGCCCGAGGAGCCTTCTTTGACGAGCAGTTTGCTCTCCCCGTATTTAACGGCGATGGGGGCCGCAGAGAGATTGTAGATGCAGGTGTTTCCTCGGGGTAGGGTTTGTGTATTGTCATTAAAGGCGCGGGTCAGGTAGCTGTCCGTGCCATTGCGGCGGTCGGGGAGGAGGAATACGAGGTAGTTCTGGCCCGTCTCTGGCAGGTTCACGGTTGCGACCGGTGTGCGTTGGGCCTCCTCGCCCGTCCCGCTCATCCGGTACAGCAGCAGACGGGGGGATTCGCTCTCGTAGAGGTAGCGTCCGGAGGGGCCGTTGAAGGTGGAGCGGATTTCCCGGTCCTCTCCCTGAGTTCGAAAATACAGATCGCGCGTGTCCGTGATGGGGTTGAAAAAGCGGACATTCGCCCGGAAGGTTTCATTGGCGGCGCGGGCTGCCGGTCCTGCCATGAGGAGACAGAGGGAGGCGAGCAGGAGAGAGGGACTTGGGAATCGCAGGCTCATGTCAGATATCGGATTGGGGTAGCCACCGGAAGCTCACGAGGACGAAGCGGCGGCCAAATTCTGTGTTTACGGGGGAGGCGGGGTCATCTTCCGGGGCGTCCGTTGGGTCCACCCATTCGGGGATTCGTTGGACAATGGCTTCGCACCAGCTCTCGGCGACCGGCTCGCCCGTGAAGGGGTCCCGTGCGGCACCGTAGGCGCGGATGCGGAAGGTGTCCGAGCGCGCGGACAGCACCGGGGCCAGCATCTGGAGGATGTCGTTCTGGAGTACCCAGCCGGGGGCGCCCGCTCCGCTGGCGGGGGCATGCTCGTCCCAGTCCACGGCTTCGCCCCAGACGGACGTTTGCTCAGGCGTGCCACCAAAGCTGTCGGTGTCGTTGACGGTGGCATCAAGGGCCACTTGCAGGGCACCGGCGTTACCGGTCGGGCCATCGACCAGGCGGCGATTCACGAAGTCGGACAGCGAGCGGAAGGGCCCGCGCAGACGTACCTGATTGACGATTTCAGTCGCCAGATCGTTCAGCTCTGTGGCCGAGAGCGAGCGGAACCCGGCCCACGCCTGGGGAGAATCTCCGGCATCGGCGTTGAGGTTCGAGGCCATGGGATGCAGAAAGCGCGGGAGGGGGACGTCCATGTTGCCAGCGGCTATGGTGTCGGCGATGTCGCTGCCGTCGGCCACGTTGTAGTAACGAAAATCCTCGCTCTGGCGCAGGCTGGCCAGGAGGGCCTTCCATGCATCCACCGAGGTGGAGTTAATGTTGAAGGAGCCGTCCACCAGCAGGGCGGAGGCCGCCGTGTCGATGTCGCGCAGGCGGTCTTCATAGTCCCCGTCAAAAACGCCATCCTCGGAGAAATACCGATAGTGGCTGTTCGGCAGGAGCTTACCTGCCTGGATGTAAGCGAGATCGAAATCTTCAAACGGCGGGTACCGCGTGTTCTGGCCGGGATTAGGCACGGTGGAGAAGAACCACTCGTCGAAGAGCGCGTCATTGTAATACCAGGAAAGGTCGATCGCTTCCAGTTCCGTGCCGGTACCGTCCACCGCCGTGCCACCGTCGTAGATGCGCTCGCTGCGCGGGCCGAAGGGTGGGGCATACGAGCCGCCGACGGTGTAGAGCGGTGACGTATCAAATATCCCGATGTCCGCGTGCATGAACTGTCCGATTGAGAAGAGCGGCTGGCGGGGAATTTCCTTGAGCACAACGCGCTCCTGGCCGCCGGAAGACATGGCGTTACCCCATCGGGCCGTCCCCTCGAAGAGCGTGCTGTTTTGCGCCTTGTCCAGATTCCAGTCTGAGCGGTTGAAGACGGAGACGTCCCATAGGGGCGAGTGGACTTCGTCGGGATGTCCCGGTCGCGTATGCCAAGCCAACGGGTTAAAGTGCGCGATAAGCGGGACGGAGTCCGCGCCCAGCTCGGTCTCGCTGGTTTTCAGGCGGGCCACGATGCTGGCGGCGTAGAGGATGTCCGCCCCGGAGCTTCCCGTCTGCAGGCTGCTGTTGCGAATGATGTCCCAGTAGTCGTACAGCGTGAGGTTCTCACTCGTCGTGGCTCCCGGTCGCGTCCAGATGTCCGCGAAAGGATAGCTGCCCGAGGCGGAGGCGGGAGGCCGCAGGCCCCAGACATCACGCACGACAAAACCTGTTTCGGGTTCGCCTCCGGTGTTGGCATCGGCCATCGCCAGGGTGAGGCGAAAGTCGTTGGGGTCGGAGGAGCCGGTGTTGCTGCCGAAATCAAGTTGCAGGCTGTCTTGGACCCAGTCCATGTCGGTGTCTGTCGCCTCGATGTTGCGCGAGTTGACGAGTGCGCGAAAAGTATTGTGAGGGGAGCCTGCACTGGGGCCGATCAGCTGAAGCGGTACGCGGTCAGATCCCCAGCCTCCAAAGCCGCCGCCGTAGATATTGTCGGCGTTCGAGCCAGTGCCCGATACGAAGCGAAGGCCGAATATCCTCATCTCGCCGGGTTGCAGGATGGTTTGGTCCGGCTGCGTCACGCTGCCCCGGCTATAGTCTGAAAAAAGCTCTACCGTGAAATGCCCCGTCCGGGTTGTTGAGTTGGAATCCTGCCACAGGTTGACGATGTCCTCTGACCCCGAGGCCAGCATCGTATGGACGTTGCCGGGGTCGTCCGGGTCTCGCGTCACCACCTGGATTTGCGCGGCGGGATCGTAGGTGATTCGATAGTCGCTGGTGTCGAGGGCCACATTGTAGGGATTCCAGAGCACGACCAGTGGGCTGACGACATGGCGGCCCTTGTCCATGTAGCCCCAGCTTTCCAGATTGTCTCGGCCCGGCGTGCCTTCGGGGGGCTGGTCGGAGCGCCAGTCCCAGGTCTGGCTGTTGAGGTTATAGTCCGAGGTAAAGCCACCGATGCGCCAGATGACCTGCTGGACGACGGGGGCGATGGGGTGGGAGGTCAGTTGCCAGTCTTCGATCCCGCCTTCGGCCAGTGCCACCGTCTCGATATTGGCCGGGTCGAACTCCTCCCGCGAGGCGGTGAGGTCCGGCAGGGTGTCCTTGGGGTCGAGCACGGGCAGTATTGCGTCCGGATTGTCCAGCTTCTGGTAGAGGTTGTACCAGGCCGCGAGGCTGTCCCATTTGAGCGGAAACGTGTTCAGGACGTTGCTGCCTGAGAGCGTCGCGAACTGGTCCCCCATGCCGCGGCTGAGGTCGCGGCGCAGTCCCCCGTCTTTCACGTTGGCGAGCACGCCGTAGCTCCACGTGGTCAAGTCATGGAAACGCCGGTCTCCTGTACCGGAACTGTAAAACAAGTCCACATCCTCAAGACTGGTGAAGCGCGCCCGCTCGTCGGGTGTGATCAGCTGGCGGAAATTGCCCAGGCCGCCAAGCGCTTCGGCCTTGGCCCCTTCGGACGGCCCGAAGCGCAGGCCCTGGGTCAGTTGACCCGCCTGCGAGTACACCGCCTGGTCTTCTTCCCAACCGCGGGTATTGACTTTCGCTTTGATTCCCTCGTCCAGAATGACCCACGCGTACGCGATGTCGGCGTCGGGCACTTCGACGAGTTCGGCCTGCACCGCTGGAATCGTGTTGCCAGCGCCGTCCACCCGCTCACCGGCGAGGGTGGCCGCGTTGGCGCCTGGGACTTCTGTAGCTGCGCCCAGCATGTTGTTCCCGTCCGGCATCGAGGCCAACCAGCCGACAAACGTCTTGGCATCTGGATTAAGCGGGTCGGTGTCGTCGCTGCGCCAGACGCCGGTCCAGTGGGATTTGGCGGGATCGGGGACGAGCCCGCTATAGCCTCCGTCGAGGATGTCGGCCCGGGCGGTCACCCGCTGGTCGGGGCCGGCCATCTTCTGCAGGTTCCCCAAGGCTTCCTGCAACGCCAGTACCGCCGCCCGCTCTGCCCGCAACTGCGTGAAGCTGTGCTCATGTGTGGCTAACTCCACCCGCACCAGCGTCGAGAGGCTGATGATCAGGATCACCACGAATGACATGATGGACAGCGCCACCACCAGGGCGAAGCCCGACCGCTTGCGTGTATCGGCTCTGACCTGTCGTTCACGGTTTCCCGTCAGTTCGTCTGTTGACGATCGCGGGCAGCAGGGCAGTGAATGGGCGGTGGTCAACGGGATCATACAAACGAGGGGGGAGGGATGGTCGCTAAACGACCATTAATCTTATCGTCTTTAACACTCTTCGCTCAAGGCGGAGGGGCGGGAGACGCGGGAAATGGCACTCGTGGTAATCCGCTGCCGCCAACACACGGCTGGAAATCTTGCCGGGTGCTGGCGGGCGGAGCGGACATGTCCGGCCTATGCCTATGGGAGCGGCTTAGAGCCTGCGGCGCACGAACACAGTCAACCCGGTAATACCGGCGATGATCAGCGAGAGGGTGGCGGGCTCGGGAATGGCGGTTACGCTGCCATCCAGGGCAAGATTGTCGAGGGACAGGCGACGGTTGTTGTTGGGAGTGGTCCCTGTGATGGTCGACACCCAGACGTACAGGCGAAATTCCGTGCCCGTGGTTTGGCTGGCGAGGGAGGAGATGTCGAAGGTGAGGGTGGAGAAACCGCCCTGTTCATTCCCGTCCACGGTGGAGGTGAATGAGATGCTCTGCGGCGAGCCGATCATGTCCGAAGTGCTGGCCCAGCCATCAATGCTGGAATAGAGCCCGAACGAGTATTCCGTCGTGCTTCCGGACACGCCGAGGGATCCATTGAGCCCCTGCGCATCAACGGTGAAGCTGCTCAGGTTCATCTGGTAATTGGTATCGGGCGTGACAGTGAAGGAAAGATAATCGTTGCTGGTCAGGGCGTCGGCCGCCGTGCGGGCATTCAACTGCGTGCCGGACGCGTCCGCCAGAATCCCCGGCGCAGGGTTCCCCAGGAGGGAGGACGTATTGGTCGCGAAACCGGTGTTCGCGGTTAACAGGTCGATGTCGCCTGCGTCGCAGTTGCTCGCCGTTATCGTGGGAGACAGGGATCGTCCGTCAAAATTGTAGATCAACAGTTCTGCGGCCTGTGAGGACGCGGCCGAGCATAGCAGGAGGGAGAGGAGGAGCTTATATGGTATTTTCATGATCGTTGTTCTTCATTATTGGGGTTTTGTTGTTCAATGTGGACCTGCCGGGCCCCATTGGATCGGGTCTGTGGTACCGGTCTCAACGGCCCAGTCAAAGAGGTATTGAATGTCGGGCTTCCTGCGTTCGATCTCTGCTTCGACCTGGCGTGCGCTCCAGCCGTCGGAGGTCAGGGCCTGTTCCAGGTCGTCGATCAGGGCGGCATTGGCGGGATCCGCGGCCCGGTCGTTCAACTCGTCCGGATCTTCATCCAGATTGTAAAGTTCGGGCGGCATGCCCTCGTAGTGGTTCAGCTTCCATGGCCCCCGGCGGACCATTCGTGAAACCGGGAACGGCTCGAATTTTTTCTTGTTCTTGGGCAGTGCCAGCTCGGAGAAGACTGGACGTTCCGTATCCATCGGAGCACTGCCGGTGAGTTGCGCTTTCAGGCTGATCCCTGTGGTGTCGGGTAGCGGCGGGGCTCCGACCAGATCGAGGAGGGTGGGGCCGAAGTCCAGCAGGCTGGAGGGGGCGGACACGACGCTGCCCGCCGGGAGGCGCCCGGGAGCGTGCCAGATAAGGGGGACACGGACGGAATCCTCGTAGTAGGTCGTTTTGGCCCAGAGCCCGTGCGCCCCGGCGAGCTCGCCGTGATCGGAAAGGTAGGCAATGATGTTGTCATCGGCTAATGTGCTGTCTCGCCAGCGGTCCAGAACCTGGCCACAGAGGTCATCGACAAAGTTGACAACCCCGGCATAGGCGGCGCGCGCGCGAAGTGTGGTCTCGGTGGAAAATGTTCCGTACTCCCACAGTTCGCGCCAGGCCGAAAGGTAGGGGTGCAGGTCGGGGTTGCTGGCCGACGCGTGCACGGGAAGGCCGATCTTCCCTTCGTGGCGCTGGAAGTACTCGGCTGTCACGCGATAGGGGTCGTGCGGGCACATGAAGGAAACCACGATGGCCAGCGGGCGACTTTCCCGTCCGGCGGCCACGGCGGCCTCGTGTTCGGCAATGATTCGGCAGGCATCCGCCGCCACGGCTCGGTCGTACTCCAGGAAGTTCGAGCGCCCGGGGCCTGCGTTGGGAACGGCTTCAGTGGGATAAAAGTAGCCGCGAAAGCGTTCCAGCGACTGGTTGACGCCGAGATGTTGGGAGCTGACGTCGCCGACCGTGCGTTCCTGAAACCCGTGGTACTGGTCGCCGCCGACAAAGTGCATGCGCCCGGCCAACACGGTGCGGTAACCGGCCCGTCCGAGCCCATGGGCGAACGTGGGGACGGTCGATGAGAGGGAGTGGTCATTGTTCCACACGCCGGTTTTGTGGCAGGCGCGTGCGGTCAGCCAGGAGATGCGGGAGGGAACACACAGCGGAGAGCCGCAGTAGCAGTTTTGAAGGCGTACGCCGTTGGCTGCCAGTGCGTCGAGATGGGGGGTGTTGATCTCTGAGCCGTCCTCGCAGCCAAGGAATCGGCAGGAGTGCTGATCTGACATCAGGATCAAGAGATTGGGGAGTGCCTGGTGGCTTGTTGTGCCCATAGCTGCGGTGTCTTTTGGGTTTTGTTGGAGATATAATATCTCAAATGTAATGGTCTGTGCAACTATTTTCTGGCGAAAATATTGCCTGCGTGTCCCTGGCCTGGTGTTTGTCTTGGGGGCTTTTGCCTTCTATTAGAAGGGGGTTGGCCGGATGTTAATGTTTTGTTTGGGGTTTGATTAAAAAATTTTTGAGAAATACTTGCGCAAATATAGAGATATTGTAATGCTTGTGAAAAATTCAACGTCCATGCAGACAACAGCCATTGTATTTGAAGAGCCGAACCGGGTCGGTGTGCGAGACCTGGCGCCGCTCAGTTGCGGCCCCGGCGAGATTCTGGTCGAAACCCTCTACTCCTGTGTTTCGCCAGGAACGGAGATGCGGGTCCTCGGCGGCATCTTGCCGCATGACCGGGTGAAGTTCCCGTTCGTGCCGGGCTATGCGTTTATCGGACGTGTCCTGGCCGTGGGCGAAGGCGTCCTGGGATGGCAGGTGGGGGACGTGTGTTCGGCGCGTAACTCAGTGGGCTCTGCCGAAGTGGGCTCGCTGTGGGGAGGTCATGTCAGCCATCACCGGCTGGATGTTTCTGGCGACGCGCGTCCTGTGCGGTTGCCTGCCGGGTGTGATCCGTGGGCATACGTTCTGACCGAGATCGGAGCGATCAGCTGGCGTGGGGTGACGATCGCTGAGCCGGATGCCAGGGACGTCGCCGTCGTGATTGGGCAGGGCATGATCGGCGCTCTGGCTGCCCGGTTTTTGCAGACGTTCGGAGCCCGGGTGATCGTGGTGGATTTACTGGAAAGCCGCCTCGAGCGTGGCCGCCGCTGGGGGCTTGAGGCTCTCAATGGTGGGGAGCCGGACATCCGGGAGCGCATCCTGGAGGCGACGGCGGGTGGCGCGGATATTGTCGTGGAGGCTTCGTCCAGCCTGTCGGGCGTCCAACTGGCGAGGGATATTCTGCGCCCCAATGACGAGTCATCCTGCCGGAGAGAATACCGCGGCCATGGTGACTTTGGAGGGCGGATTCCCCGGCTGATCTTTCTGGCGACCTACACGCAGGAGCTGTCGGAGCTCCCCGGTCAGTGGATTCACGCGGAGCGCGCGCTTATCGCCGCGCCCAAGGACCGGACCTACGCGGATCGACTGGCTGTTGTGCATCAGATTACGCTGGGGCGGGTCGTGACCGATGATTTTGTGCGGGAAGTAACCCCTGCTCAGCAGGCGCCCGATGCCTACCGCGGGTTGGCCGAGGCTCCGAATCGTGTGGATGGGGTGGTCTTTGGCTGGCAAAATAACGGACAGGCGAAAGCGCCTGAAAAAATTTAAAAGTACAACCAACAAACCTGGGAGAACGTTTAATGAAATGTGTATCCGGAAAGATGATCGCTCTGACGATTGCTCTCTTGTGTGGATTCCTGACTCTGAGCCATGCCAGTGACGAGGCGCAAGCGGGGCCATTCCCCCTCAACGGTCAGGGCTTTATCTGTGAATGGCTGATCGCGGGGCCCTTTCCGAATGTGGGCACGTTTCCGGATTTCGCCGGATGGGATACTGACTGGCTGGCGGACTCCGGCGGCGAGGCTGCGGCGGACCCGACGCAGAATCAGCCCGTGGAGTGGAACCCTCCTGCGGATGCGCGCTACGGCGAACTCCAGTGGCAACCGCGCCTGCTGGCCTCGGAGGAGGACCGGATTTTTGATTACATTATCGATTTTCAGGAGTTTTACGGCTCTCGCGGACGCGAAGTCCGGGGCGTGGCCTGCATCTCCTATGCCTTTTGCCGCCTGGAGGCGCCCAATGATATGGATGTGATCCTGGCCGTCAGCAGCGACGATGGCAGCAAGCTGTGGCTCAACGGTGTTGAACTGGCGGCGAACCGCGAGTTCAGCAGCCTTGATGCTACGACCTGGAAAATTCCCGTACGCCTGAAAAAAGGCGTGAACCGTCTGCTTGTCAAAGTAGAGGAAGGCGGGAAGGGCATGCACTGCCTTCAGGTCAAGGTGCTGGATGCGAAAGGAAAGCCCGCCCCGGGCGTTGAGGTCTCTCTTTAATTGAACTTATTGAAAGGAATAGAATGAAGCGGATGTTTGTTACCCTGTTGACCGGCGTTATGACCCTGCCGGTGTTTGCTTTTGAATGGACGGCCCAGTTCTCGGGAAAAGACCTGCTGGAGCAGGTGCCTCCCGTGGTGCTGGATGGAAACCCTGCCAATGCCCGACCCGCCGGTGATGACGGAGTCGCGGTACGGGCCGGGGACGGCCAAACCGTCGATTTCCGGATCCCGATGGAGATGTATAATCGGGACGGCATCACCGTCGAAGTGGTCGCCAAGGTGGAGAAAGCCGCCGGGAACTTCTTTGTCTGGCCGGGACTGAACGTGTTTCTCATCGATGACTACTGCGCGGAAAACATGGTGATCCGCCCCGGCGCTGTCGTTGCCCGGCAGGCCCTGCTGGAAGCGTCGGTTCCCGACGACGGCGATTTCCACACCTACCGTCTCACGGCGAAGAACAACGATTTTCGAATCTACGTCGATGGCGAGTTGGTCATCAACGGGCCGGACCTCTACCTGGCCGGGCGTCACGAGTTACCCGTATACGACCTGAAGGGCGACAACCACTATCGTTCCGTTACGGTAGGGGCTGGCTTGCGCAATCAGCGTTCGCAGGGGGTATTCCGGGAGGTTTCGATTTGCACCGCCGGAGCGTTCGCCCCGGATGGGACGCCGGAACGCTTTTCCGGCGAGGTCATGGGGCAGAGGATTGAAATCCCCAAAAACGAGGTCATCACCCGAAGGATGCAAGAGACGCTGAACGGCTGGGATCCCGAGGTCCCGCAGATCGGCGGAGATGTCGAGGCCCCTGTGTTTTACGATGATGACCAAGTCACGATCTGGAACCAGAATGCCGGGACGAAAGTCTTCCGGGAGGATTTCCCGCTTGGGCTCGAAGTGGACCCGGTGCTGAAGTTCGATCTCGCGGCCAATGAAGTGGAAGCTACGCAGCTGGTGCTCCATCCCAATCAAGCCCCGCTGAAAGACATTTCGTGGACGATCGGCGACCTGACCTCTGACAGCGGGGAAACGATCGGCGCCGATAACTTCCGGGTCAATCCTGTCGGATATATCAAGGTCATGCCCGTGCCGAGCGTGACGCGGATCAACTCCAAATGGGTCCTCATCGGTAAGCAGGGCTACTGGCCCGATCCGCTGCTTCCGCTGGATACCTTTACCGCCGAGCATGCGATCAATTACCCGATATGGATATCTCTGCATGCCCCTGAGGGAACACCGCCGGGAACCTACCGCGGGGAGATGAGCCTCTCGGCAGAGGGGATGGCCACGCGGAATATCCAGATTGTCGCGGAGGTATTCGACTTTGAAATCCCGATGTCTCCAAGCATCAAGGCCAGCTACACCTTCCTGCCTCATTTCGGCTCGTCGCATGTCGATGAGGATGTGGCCAGAGGTTACTACGAGGAGTTGATTCGCCATCGCGGCTCGCCGAGTACGGTGTGGCCGTATCCTCAGGTAGAGCTGCGCGACGGCAAGGTGATCATCGACCGTGAGGGTAGCAAGCTGTGGGAGGATAATGCTCGCTGGCTGATCGAAGATAAGGGCGTGAACAACTTCTTCTTCCCATACGTTTCGCCCGTCCATCATTTCCTGGAGTATGACGAGGCGCGGCGCAGGACCGTCACTTTTCTTGGAGTTCCCATGTATGAGGATGATGCCGAGACCTTCACGGAGGAGTTTAAGGACGTTTTTCAGCAGTACCTTGTCGTGATGAGCGAATACCTCGAGGAACTCGGCTGGCTGGATAAGTTCAATCATCTGTTCTCGATGAACGAACCGGCCGTGACCGACGTGCCGCGCCGTTTCGATATTATCGCCGAGTACTGTGACCTGGTTCATGAAGTGCGCCCGGACCTGGATGTGTCGGTCAATATGGCGATCATCGTCGGGCCGCCCGAGATCGATAAGCTCATCGGGAAAATCTCGATCTGGCGGGAGAACGCTTTCGATACGGAGGCGCTGGAAGCACGCCGGGAGGACGGGGACCAGATCTGGTTCTACTGGAACCGTGCCGACTTCATTGATTCCGACGCCATGCGGGTTCGTGCCAACGGATGGATCATGTGGGACAAGCAGATCGAGGGCCACTACTTCGACAACCTGATGAACCGTCAGTTTAATGCACAGGGCTGGGAGGTTCCCGGTCAGGTCTTTCTGGGGCGCCAGATGTGGGGGAACGGCCAACTCGTCTACGCCAACGAAACCCTCGACGGTTTCGTCGGAAGCACGCGCTGGGAAGGCCTTTTGGACGGCTATGAAGATTATGAATACTTTAAGCTGTTGAACGACCGGATTCAGCAGACGCTGGACTCCCCAACCGCTTCGCCGGAGAAGAAGGAGCTGGCAAACGAGGCCAGAACCTACCTCGAACATCTCTCGGATACGCTCGTGCCGGTTTATAACTTCACGCGTTCAGCTCCCTACACATCGCCCCGCGTCATCGTGGAGGAGTCGGATTACGAAACGGATCCGAACGTGATCATGGAAGGCCGCGAACGGGTCGCCCAGTACATCCAGCAACTTGGAGAGTAATTCGATGCAGCAGCTATTTCGCCCATTCATCACCGCGCTGTTACTCACCGTCGCTCATGGCGCAGGCGCGGAGAACTGCGCCAGCTATCCGCTCAATCCGGAGGGCTACATCTGCGACTGGATGCTCTGCGGCCCTTTCCCCAATGAAGAGGGGAAGGGGATGGACAAGGACTATCTGGCGGACGCCGGTGGTGAGAGCGCGGAAGCGCCCGACTTCACGAAGACCTGGGAGGTGTCGATTACGCAATCGCCTGACGCTGACATCACGGCGGAATGGTTCCCCCAAGTGCTCTCCGATGGCCAGCGCCTCTTCGTTTACCAGGTGGACTTGGGGAATATCGTCATGGACCGCCTCGATCTCGGTTCGAGCGATTACCTTTTGCTCTACGGGTTCGTCTATCTCGAATCCTCGATTGAGCAGGAGGCCCTGATCATCATTAGCACGGACGATGAGTATAAGGCTTGGTTCAACGGCGAACCGATCGGTGAATCGCGGGGGGAACGTGACATGGTCATGGACCAGGAACCGATCAAGGTTACCCTGAAAAAAGGCAGGAACCGGCTGCTCGTAAAATCCGGAGCGCTCATCTCGCAGGTTTATGCGCTGGGAGAGAGCGGGTATCAGTTCATGGTCCGGGTCACTGACCTCAAGCGGCAGCCACTGACAGAGTCCGTGTCTGTCTCTTTACCGGAGACCGATGAGGAGTAGCTGCGTATTGATTTTTTGATACGCACGTTTAGACAATAACAACGTCGGATATCGCATCCAATGCATCTTCATTGGCTGGACTGGACTATCATCGCCGGGGTCTTGCTCGGGTTGACGGGGTGCGCGCTTTACCTGAAGCGCTACTCCAGAAGCGTGGTCGATTATATGGCGGGCGGCCGCTGCGCCGGTCGCTATCTGCTGACCATCGGAGACGGCGCGGCCGGGGTGGGAGCGCTGACCATGGTGGCCTTCTACGAGCAGTTCTATCATTCTGGGTTCCCGGGCTTGTGGTGGTCTAACCTCCAACTGGCAACCGTCGCCATTCTGGGCCTGACGGGATGGATCGTCTATCGCCTGCGGCAAACGAAGGCTCTTACCCTCGCGCAGTTTTTCGAGCTGCGGTACAGTCGCCGCTTTCGTGTCGCATCCGGCGCCCTGATCTGGCTGGCGAGCATCCTCAATTACGGAATCTTCCCCGGCGTGACGGCACGGTTCGTCATTTATTTTTTCGGTTTGCCCAAACACACCGTCGATATCTTTGGCTGGGAATTGAACCTGACTTTGGCCGCTGTCATGATCGGTATGCTGAGCCTGGCCATCGTCTTTACGTATCTGGGCGGGCAGATCGTGATACTGGTGACGGATTTCATCCAGGGGTCACTCATCAACATCACCTTTCTGATCATCGGCTTTTTTCTTTTCTGGAAAGTCGGTATTGGCCAAATCATCGATACTCTGCTTGCGGCGCCAGCCGGCCACTCGATGCTGAACCCGTTTGACCAGACAGAGGTCAAGGGCTTCAACCTTTCCTTCTTCATGATCACGTGGCTGCTGCTGGCCTATCAGCATAAATTGTGGCAGGGGACCAGCCAGGGTTCCAACAGCTCGGCCAAAAGTCCGCACGAATCCCGCATGGCGACGATTCTCGGCGGCTGGCGGGCGCAGGTGACATTTTTCGCCTACCTGCTGATACCGATAGCAGTGTACGCCGTCATGCACAGCCCGGATCAGTTCCCGGGGATAGCGGAATCGGTTAACCACAGCATGGCGGCGGCAGGGGATCAGTATAAGGGGTCCCAGATGCTTGTCCCTTCCGCGCTGAGCCAGCTCCTGCCTGTCGGGCTGACCGGTTTGATGTGTACTGTCATCCTGGTAGCCGCGCTCTCCACGGACGACACCTTGCTGCTGACCTACGGCAGCATCTTTATTCAGGATGTCATCGCTCCCTTTAAAAAGAAACCCTTGAGCCCCGAGCAGCGCATCCGGTGGATACGGTGGTCGGTAGTCGGTACCGCTGCTTTTGCTTTTCTCTTCAGCCTGTTTTTTCCCGTGGTCGATTATGTGCTGATGTACTGCCAGATCACGGGAGCGGTATATATGAGCTGGGCAGGTGCCATTGTTATCGGAGGGCTTTACTGGAGACGGGGGACGACGGCGGGTGCGTGGACGGCCATGGGGATTGGTTCATTTCTTGCCTTGGCGGGCGTTCTTGTCCGGAACGTTCTGTGGCCCCGCCTGATACCTGGGATTCAGGAAGCTTACGCGCACGCCGCCTGGATTCAGAAACTCCCGGCCGAGTTTCCGTTGAACGGGGTACAGATGACTCTCGCCGTCGCGCTGTGCGCGGTCGTTGCCTACGTGGTGGTTTCACTCTGCACGAAGCCGGACCCGGATTTCGAGATGGACCGTATGCTTCATCGCGGTCGATACGCCGCCGAAACGGAGGTCCGCAACCCGGCATCCAGCTATTGGCTCTGGCGGATACTGGCGATCGGCAAGGAGTTCACGACGGGCGACAAGGTGATTTATCTCACGCGCCTGGCCTGGATACTTTTCTTTGGCGGAACGGTTATCATCGTTTCCGGATATGCCGTACTGGTGCACCCTCCCGAAGATGCCTTTTGGCTAAACTGGTGGATTTTTCAGACAATCGCCCTGGTCGTCGTTTCGCTGGTCATTACGGTCTGGTTCATTTGCGGCGGCATCTTGGACTTGAAGGCGATGCTGCGGATGATGGCATCCGCCAAACGCAACGAGCGGGACGATGGCACGGTCCACGGGCACCAGAACTGGGCGGACGAAGAGGGAAACAAAGGTAACAAGTTGACTGAATGACGGCATAAAAGACCACACTCCCTGCTCGACCCCAATTTTTCGTGCCGGCGCAATGAAACGCTGGTTGGGTTGTAGCCGCCCGTGTCTCAAATGGGCTGGGATGGTTTTGGGTGGATACGTCGCTGGCATTTCAGGCGGACTGATTTGCGTGATTTCGAGTATTTTACGGCACGAAATCAAAACCTGCACTTGCGTGGGTGGGGGTGACTATTAGATGATTGCGTCGATTCTGGCCTTTAACCATTCAGCGTCCTAATGACAGCGGATCGACATGTAACCCACGCCTCCGGCGCTTATCGCGCCGGTGCGTAACCATCCAGGCCGGAATCGGGAGCGCGACAATGTCCTTTTTCAATCGGAAACCGAAAGGCGGACCGGCACGGCCGCAGGCGGAGTTTCTTAATCTGAGCTACAGTAACCACAAGGTGCTGTACAGCTACTTGCGGTTTTACGCGGAGGACCGTTGGAAGCTGGTCGGGGCTCTGATTCTCAATCTGATCAAGTCCAGCCCGATATGGGTCACGCCGATCATCACGGCGAATATCCTGAACCTGCTCGACCCCAAGCACATGGCGGGCAGTTCCTATGAGCCGGGGCTGATGCACCAACTGGTGTTTCAGGCGACGATCGGTGCGATCATGATTCTGCAGAACATCCCGACCCACATCTGGTACGTGTGGGAGTTCAGCAAGGTCAACCGAAAGGTGGAGTGGGGGCTACGCTCAAGCCTGTGCGAGCGGCTGCAGCACCTGTCGATCCCCTATCACCAGAACAGCCAGATGGGGGTCATGCAGACCAAGGTGCTGCGCGATGTCGAGAACGTCGAGACGCTGACCCGGATGCTCATCGACACCCTGCCGAACATCTGCGTCACCTTCAGCGTGGCGCTCATCGTGACCTCGATGCGCGCGCCGCAGTTCCTGCTCTTTTATCTCGTTACGATCCCGACGGCGGTGGTGGTGTACAAGTGCATCGGAAGCCGCATGAAGCAGCGCAACCAAGACTTTCGCCACAGCATTGAGGACATGTCCGGGCGCATCATCGAAATGCTGCGCATGATCCCGGTCACCCGCGCCCACAACGTCGAGCGCACCGAGCTCGAGCGGGTCAACGCCAAGCTCAACGAGGTCAAGCACCGGGGCCTTCGCCTCGACGTGACCAACAGCATCTTCGGCTCGATCAACTGGGTCGTGTTCATGGCCTTTAACCTGCTCACGCTGGTGGTGGCCGTATGGCTCAACCTCTCTGGCCGGATGAATATCTCGATCGGGAACATCGTCCTGATCACCACCTACTTCAACTCGATCACGGGCGCGGTCATGGGCTTCATGAACGTCATCCCCGCCGTCGCCAAGGGGCTGGAGTCCGTCAAATCCATCGGGGAGATACTCGAGTGCCCGGACATCGAGAAAAACGAGGACAAGCCGAAGCTGGACGGCGTTACCGGCCATTTCGATTTCCAGAAGGTCTGCTTTAGCTACGACAAGACCGACCGGGTGACGCTGCACGAGATCGAGCTGGACGTGAAGCCCGGCGAAATGATCGCCCTGGTCGGCCCTTCCGGCTCCGGTAAATCCACGCTCATGCAGCTGCTGATCGGCTTTATCCGCCCCACCGAGGGGCGCATCTTGCTGGATGGCCGGGACATGAACGAGATCGACCTGCGCAGCTATCGACGCTTCATTTCGGTGGTCAGCCAGGAGTCGATCCTCTTCGACGGAACCATCGCCGACAACATCACCTACGGCGCCCACGACCCGACCCCGGAGATGGTCGATAGCGCGATCAAAAGCGCCAACCTGCACGAGTTTATCAAGTCACTGCCGGATGGTCTCGACACCCGGGTCAAGGAGAACGGCGCACGCCTTTCCGGTGGCCAGAAGCAGCGCATGGCCATTGCGCGAGCTCTGCTGCGTGACCCGCGTGTGCTCCTGTTGGACGAGGCCACCAGCGCGCTCGACGTGGAGTCGGAGGCGCTCATCCAGGACGCCCTCAAGCGTCTCATCAAGGGGCGCACGACCTTCATCGTCGCCCACCGCCTCTCCACCATTCGCAACGCCGACCGCATCGTCGTGCTCCACCACGGCAAAATCCGCGAAATCGGTACGCACGACGACCTGCTCAAGCAAAAGGGCATCTACTACCGCATGCACCGACTCCAGAGCGAGCACACCTCCAGCGAGGAGGCGGTCTCCATCGGGCTTGAGCTGGAGTCGGAGCAGTGACTCCTCCCGCGCAGCGGTAAGCCCTGTACGCGCCGTGAGACTGCGCAGACGGCGTCGTCTTCTGCTTTACGGGTGAACCCGGTCCATCCTCGGGTCTGCCTCAGTAATCCAGGTAGACCGGTAGCGCTCCGACTGTCAGGCTGGGGATGCCGTCTTTCAGCGCCACCGGTAAGGGGCAACCGGTCGCATCGGTCACGGCGAGCACATCGGAGGGCAGCGCGTATTCGACCGGTTCGTCGGAGGCCCAGATGATCTCCGTGCTTCCGCCGTCGGGCTGGTCGAAGGTGTACACCACCAGGCCGCCGAACTCCTCGCGCCCGGTAAACTCCGCCTCACCGACCTTGTCGATAAAGGTCCGCACCGCGAAGTACCCGGGCTTGGGCGTGTAGTCGTGATGGATGAGCCCGAACATGTGCTCTTTGTCCGTGGGGTCCGTGCCGACGTCGCGGAAGTTGTAGAGGATGATCCGCTCCACATTTGACTGGGCGGCGGCGATAGTCATCACCGTGGTCAGGTAGCCCGCCGCTTCCATCTCGGTGGTGATTCTCGGGATGGTGGAGACGCCCATCTCCGTCAGCCACAGGGGGTAGTTATCGGGATCGTCCACGGTCTCATCAAGCCCGCGCAGCACGTTGGCCAGGTTGTCGAGGAAGAGCTCCTCGGTCTCCGCCTGCGAGACGCCGTGGCGGAAGACCGTGTAGGGATGATCGCCGATGGCGTTAAAGGGGAGCGGGTCGCGGGCGGCGAGCTCGCGCACGAAGCGCTCCTCGGCCTGTTCGGGGGCGTCGGGCAGGTAGGATTGGCAGGGGGAGAAACCCGCCGTGATGATGGTGTCCTCCGGAGCGATCTCGCGGATCGTTGCGGCTGCCTGCTCCGACAGGTCGGCGTAGCCGGCGGGGTCCAGCTCGGGCTGCCAGAACGTCCTCAGGTTGGGTTCGTTCCAGATTTCCCAGGCGTGTACCCGGTCGCCGTAAAGCTCCAGCATCTTGCGGACGTAGTTGGTCCATGCGTCTGCCCGGGGCTGGGCCAGCCGTAGCTTGTCGGGGGGGAGTTGCGCGTCGGTGTCTGCGGCCCAGGGGGTGCCAAAACACAGGACGGGCAGCACACAGATACCGTGGGCAAGTGAGCGCTCGATCAGGTCGTCGTAGCGCGCGGTTGTCCACACGCCCGGCGTGGCTTCCAGTTCATGCCACAGGAAGCCCTCCCGCAGCCAGCCGAAGCCCGCACACTGGATCAGGTCCAGCATGAGATTGCGGTGCCGGTCGTCCATGCCCTTGAGGTGAGCCACTACGCCGTAGCGCGACGATGGGTCGGGCTTGGCGGACGGGTTGGCGGGGGCCAGCACCCCGAGTGTGCACGCGGTCAGCTGGCCGCTGTCGCTCTCCGCCGTCAGCGTGTAAAAGCCTTCCTCCTGGGGAGCATCAAACGCGACGGAGAGAGCCTTTTTATCGTCCAGCTTGAGGGTGGTGGTGTCGATGAGGCGTCCCTGCGCATTGCGCAGTGTAAAGGCCACCACGCCCGAGTCCGGAGTGGGGGTCCCGTCGAGGCGAAAGACAAATGAAAGGGTTTCGCCGGGGGTAAAGAAATTACCCGTTAGGGGCGAGGTCAGGGAAGCGCTATGGACGGTTGCCGCCAGCAGGCTGCCGGCGAGGAGGGTGAGAAGGGTTTTGATCATAGGTAAAGGAAGATGGTTGGACGTTTCAGGCGCGGTGCCCCCAGATTTCGATCTCATCGAGACAGCCACCGCTGTCCGGCCAGCAGACCTCAACGCGGACATAGCGCCCGTGCGCATCGAAAGCCGGGGTCTGGATCTCCAGTTGCGGAGTGTCGAGGGTGAGCGCGGTTTGTTCGGTAAAAGTCTCGCCGTCGGTACTGGTCCGCACGCGGACAGAGGTGGGCCAGACCGCGGCGACTCCGGCAACGAGGACGACGCGCCTCAGTCGGTACTCTGCCTGAAGGTCGAAGCAAACCTCGACCCGTTCGCTCCCGTAACGCGCCACGTGCTCTAGTCTCAGCTGGTCGCGGTGATGGCTGTGCCGCTGCCCGCCGATGCTGCCGAAGCCGTTGGTGAGCGCGTGTCCGCTGTGCCCCGGTCCGGCACTGGCCGGGTCGGCGATCTGCATGGGATCAGCGGGCTCGAGGTAACGGTAGGTGGCCCCGGTCGGTATCCGGTACGGGTAGCTCGCCGGGAAGCTCGCGTTGGCGCTCAGCAGGTGCGGGATTGTGTCCGCATCCAGCGCCAGTTCGACGCAGACAAGGGCCTCCTCCGAATGGCCGTGGCCGTCTGTCCAGTTAAAGCGCAGCGGCCACAGGCGGTCAGGTCGGACCGGGCAGGGATCGTCCGGTACCGTTATCGTAAAGGTGCAGGTTAGCCGTTCCCCGCACGCGAGCGCGTTGGTCGGCAACGCCGTGGCCTCGACCGTCCATCCGTCAGGAGTCGTTAATTGCAGCGAGCCTGACGGAAGGTCTTCGGTCACGGCCAGCAGGGACGCGTTCACGGAAAACGCCTGGCCAGGCCGGACGCGTGCCGTCAGCCCGTCCACCGAGCGGGGTGTTTCCGGCGTGGCGACATTGATTCCGATCAGCGGAGGATGCTGTGCCTTGAACAGGTAAAGCGTGCCCGCCGTTTTCACCGCCGGGAGCTTGATGCGACTCAGAGGTGTACCGGGCACGGGAAGAATCTCGACGGGGGAAAAATCCGTCTCTTCCGCCGCCGCCCACCAGACACTTTTCCACGGTCCCGGCGGCAGCGGCAGCTCGACCGGTCCGGCGGGGAGCGTTTCCTCCGGCTGCGTCTGGGCACGGGTGGTTACGACCACGGCGCAGTTGCCCGCCGCGTCCACCTGCGGCTGTTCGATGCGGAACAGCTCTTGCTCGCTTGCACAGCGGTAGGCGGGGTTAACTCCGGCTTCCTGAAGTACCTTCGCCAGCCAGCGCCCGGCCTCAAACTCGCCTTCCCAGGCGGCGTATTCCTCGCTCTCGGCGGTGGCGGCATCGGATTTGGCCGAGGCCAGGCAACCGGCTCCGCATTCGCTCTCCAGCGAGCCCAGGGCGAAGGGTAGGTACAGGACCGTTCCCTTGCCCGCCCGGTTCAAATAGGCTGGCAGGTCCGCGCCGAGGGTAGGTATGGACAAGGGGCGGGCAGTGAGGCTTTGGGCCGGGAGGCAGTGGTGGGCTGTGACCGGGTTGCCACCGAGGGTAAAGACGCCGGGTTGCTCCTGCCACGACTCGGCGATTTTTACCCCGATCAACTCGTCGAGCTGGTGTCGGGGATCGTGATGCTCGTCGTAGAGCCCGGTCTGCTCGTCGGCTAGGAGGATTCCTCCTTGCTCGCACACATACGTGCGGACGGCGGCGCATTCGTCCGCCGTCAGGTGCGCGGCCCCGATCAGGCAGAGGGCATCGTACCCGGCCAAAAAGTCCGGGGTCAGGCGCGTGTATGGGATCACATCGACCCAGTACCCTTGCTCACGCAGCCAGCGGTAGAGCATCCATCGGTGGTTGAGCGGGTAGGAGTAGCGCGGGCTGGCGGGGTTGCGCCCGGAGATGTCCGAGACGAGGATGTCGCGCCGGGGCATGAGCAGCGCCAGGCGGGGCAGCCCGGAGGCGGGCTGGCAGGTGCGCCAGAAGGCATCGCTGCGGCGCACATGGTTGGCCCAGCGCGGGGCGTGGTAAAACTTTTCCTTCAGCGCGCCCGTGCGTGGATCGACGAACGAAAAAACGTCCCAGTCGCCTTCGCCCCCGGCGAAGCCCGTGGTGAAGTAAACCATGCCCTTGAGCCCGTTGGCCAACAGGCGCCATTGCGTGGCGGCGAACTGCCCGGCGGGGCCGTTGTGGTTGTTGTTTTCGCAGAGCATGACGCCGTAGCCGGGCTCTCCGGTGGCCGGGGCGATGCAGTGGTATACGTAGTTGAGCTCGTAGGCCTGGCGGTCGCCGTGGCCGTACATGTCCTGCCCGAAGTACCCGCCGCTGTCCTCGCGGATGAGCTCAGCAAATGCCGCCTGGTCGAGCAGACGTTCCCGCCACGAGGGTTGCTCCAGCGTGAGCTGGGTGGCTTTGTGGATGACGCCGCGTCCGTGCGGGTCCGCCTCGCGGGCGGTGCGCACGAGTCCGGCCAGGAACGCCGTAAATTGCTCCGACTGGAACTGCCACCCGTCGAGGAAACGGCCGGGCCGCGACAGAGCCTCCGCATCCGTGGGCAGGGGCTCTTCGCGGATCTGGTCAAAGGAATCGTAACGCGTATCCCAGCAGCGGTTGAGCCGCTCAAGGTCGTCGCGGTAAGCCTGCCGCAGCCACTTCACGAACGCCTCCCTCGCCTCGGCGGAGTAGTTGGCGCGGCCTTCCCACTCGTTATCCAGCCCCCAGAAGCGAATGTGCGGATCGAGGCAACTGGTGGCTTGCGTCTGTACGTGGGCGCGGGTCGCCTCATGGAGGAAGCGCACCGTCGCCGGGTCAAACAGGTCGAGGCGATCGAGGGGACGCTTCCAGGGCTTCCCCTCCGGATTGAGCGCGAGCCGCAGCTTTCCGAAGGCACGGGTGTCGAGGTGAGTCCTGTGCTCCTGCGCTGCCTGGTTGAGCTCTTGGAGCAGGCTCTCTCCGGCGATGGCTAGGCTGTGGTAGGTCAGGCCGTTGTGGGCGAGGTAGGCAGGCGGCTGCGGGTAGGGCTCGCCGTCGGCGAAACCAGCCGGGGCCGTTGGCAGTTGCCGGAAGTCATAGCCCATGGCCTGTGTCAACGCCGGGTCGCCGTGGACGAAGCCGAGGGGGAAACGAGCGGGGGTGGGGGGCAGGGCAGCCATGGGAAATCAACGGGTCAATGACAACGGTGCAGAGAAGCTAAAGGATTCGTTCAGTCCGGACCAGCCCATTGCGACGAGACGCTCATCCATGGCCGCCCGGATGCTTTCCCCGCTCAGGTCGGCGGGTAGGACACCCAACTGTTCCGCCATTGCCGCCGCCGTGCCCGCGGCCTCGCCCAGCGTCATACACGTGGGCATGACGCGGAAGCTGCCCGCCGCCTCGTGCGTCGCGCTGATGCAGCGCCCGGCGGCGATCAGCCCGTCGATCCCCTGCGGCAGCAGGGACTCCCAGGGGATGCCGTAAACGCTCTTTGCGGCGGCACTCTCGAATTGGGTGCTGCTGTCCACGGGGCTGTGTACGTCGATCGGGTAGGCGCACAGGGTGACGGTGGAGGCGGGCATGACACCTTCGCGTACACTCACCTCGTCGAGTACGGCGCGACCCACGATCCGGCGGGACTCGCGCACACCGATTTGCGGCCCGGTCTGGAGCAGGTAGGCGCGGGAAAATCCTGGCACGTAGCGGCGAAAGAAATCCAGCAGCTCTGCGGCCTGCCGACGGCCCTCGATCTCGGCCCGGGTGGTGTCGAGCGGATTGCACGCGCTCAGGCCGTTGATCCGCGTCCCGTTAATGGTGATACGGGTCGGGTCTCCGGGCATGGCCCAGAACAGGGCGATGTCGGTGCGGGGGATCGACCAGTGCCCGGCAGCGCGGGCGGCGGTGATCTGTTCGGCGAAAGACTCGCCCTCGGTGGCGTATTGGCCGTCCACGAGACGGAACCCCGCCGCCTTCCAGGCACTGGGGTCGAATCCTCCCAACTGCACGACCATGGACATCGGCTGGGTCAGCCCGTCGGAGCGCCGCCCGTGGGTCATTTTAACTCCTGCCAGTGCGCAGGCGTCGCCGTCCCCGCTCGTGTCGATGAGGACTTTGCAGCGCACGCGGGTACAGGCGCCCTTGCTGACAAAGGTCGCCACCCAGCTATCACCCTCGCGTACGACCTCGGCCAGCAAAGAGTGGTAGAGCAGGGTACCGCCGGCCTCGATCAGGAGCAGTTCCATCGTTCGCTTGCAGGACTCGGGCTCGAAGAAATCCGCCTGGGACTGCGCGTCATAATAGTGCATGCCGCGCTCATGCTGGAGCTGGACAAACTCGCGGTAAATGGCCCCCGAGAGGTCGTGCTTCTCGTGCTTGTGGTTGAGGTAGCAGCTCAACCCGGCCGCCGTCCCCATCCCTCCCAGATAACCGTGGCGTTCCGCCAGGATGGTCGGGCAACCGCCGCGCTGGGCGGCCAGTGCCGCTCCGTATCCGGCGGGACCTCCGCCGATAACCAGGCAGCTGGTTTCAAGACTGTGAAGCGTTGCTTGCATACTCTCAAGGCACCTCGACAATCCGCCATTGACAACCACCTCCCGGCGGACACGCTGCATTGCGTTCCACCTCTGGAACAATGCTCCGGGGCCCGGCTCCCTTCCCCCTCGACGCCGTTGCCCGGCACCTTTGTCTTTCCCTTTATGCGCGACACGGACTCTCCCCTGAGCCAAGGCATCGCTGTCATCCGTTTGATGGTGCAGAGCGGTCATTCCTGGGGCGTGACGGCTCTGGCCAAGGCCATGGGCATGCCCAAGTCGTCCACTTTCCGACTGCTGCAGACGTTGATCTCGCTTGGCTTTGTGGAAAAGATACCGGACACGCGCCGGTACGCCCTGTGTGCGGATATTTTTGATTTTGTCCACGAGATCGCCTCGAACTTCGGCCGCAACCTGAGCATGGACGAACGCCTCCGCAAGGCCGCCCAGGAGCTCAAATGCAGCGTGTACCTGAGCATGCTCGGTCGCCGCGACTCCTATGTGATCTGTGGGGCGGGTGACGAGGGGAACACGACCCGCCTCGGCTCCCATGGGAGGGCCTATGCGACTTCCGCGGGCAAGGTCCTGATCGCCCACCGCGATGAAGCCCTCTGGGAGAGTTACGCCCCGGTTCCCGAGGAGCGGTCCAGCTCCATCACCCCGTACACGAACATCGACAAG
>JAUTCS010000054.1 GCA_030673825.1 Verrucomicrobiota bacterium JB024
CGAGCAGTGTGGCATCTGGTATCCCGTCTCGTGCAGGATTTGGCTTCCAAGATACACGGCCGGTAGTAAACGGCAACGGATCCTGCAAGTCAGGAATTTGGTCGTTGTCGGCATCCTGCTTTGACCAGCGTGGCCAATCTGGTGTGGGCTGTTGAGAAAGCTTGCTCCAGATCCAAACGGCCGCATCGCGCCGCGTCGGTTGGAGAGGCAACGCTTCGAGCGCCGTAATGTCGTAGCCTTGCGATTTTGGCTCCTGCGCGGCCTTGCGCTCGTTGATGGAGAGCCCGGCGTGGTAGGCGGTGTGGGCGATGCGGTCCTCCTTCAGCTCGGCGGAGACGGCCTCGACGCTCTTACGCGTGGCGCAGTAGATGATGCCTGTGCCGTGCTGCTCGATCAGCTTGCGCAGGCGGACGGACTTGTCGATCTTGCGGTCGAGGATATTGACGTTGAAGCTGAGGTTGTCCCGCGCGAACCCGGAGACGAACACCGCCGGGTCCTTGAGCCCGAGTTGGCGCTGGATGTCCTCGCGCACGTCGGGGGTGGCCGTGGCGGTAAAGGCCGAGCAGAGCGGGCGGCCCAGCTGCTCCAGCACCTGCCCCAGGCGCATGTAGTCGGGGCGGAAGTCGTGCCCCCACTGGCTGATGCAGTGCGCCTCGTCGATGGCGAGCATGGCGATCTTCGCCGTCTCCAGCGCCCGCACGAAGCTGCCCGCCCGGAAGCGCTCGGGTGAGACATACACGAGCTTGAGCTCGCCCCGGCGCATGCGCTCCAGCACGTCCTTTTGCTCCTCCCAGCCCTGCGAGCTGTTGACCATGGCGGCAGGGATGCCGCGGGCCTGGAGGGCGTCCACCTGATCCTTCATCAGGGCGATCAGGGGCGAGATCACGAGCGTGACCCCGTCCATCATGAGCGCGGGAAGCTGGTAGCAGAGGCTCTTGCCGCCGCCGGTGGGCATGATCACCAGCGTGTCGCGCCGCGCCAGGATGCTGGCGACCACCTGCTGCTGCGGATCCCGGAAATCCCCGAACCCGAAATGCTCCTTCAGTACTTCTCTTGCCTCACGCACCCAGCCCATGGAAGAGGACCGCGTTTAGAAAGCCAAGCGGAAAGGGGATTTTTGCCGTGGCCGCTCGCCTTATGTATCTTAACCACAGAGGGCACAGAGTACACAGAGGCTATCAAGCATGAATCCTCTCTGCGTCTTTGCGCCTCTGCGGTAAAAAAAAGAGATTTACCCAGAGGGAAACGGGCAGAATTTCCGCCCCGCCCTACTTTTTCCCGGAGTTTTTGCGGTGGCCGCGGCGGCGGTACTCGGTGATGGAGAGTTCCTTGCGGTTGGCGGAGGGCTTGCCGACGAGCTCGAAGCGCAGGGGGCAGCCGCTGAGCTTGAACTCCTTCTGGAAGCCCGATTCGAGGAAGCGGCGGTAGTTCTCGTCGAAGCGCTCCTCGGAGTTGCAAAACAGGCGGATGCGGAAGGGGCGATTCCCTGTCTGCACGCCGTAGTACACCTTGAAGCGTTTACCGCCGACGAGCTTGGGTTGGCGCTTTTCGAAAAGCTCCTTGATCAGGCGGTTCATCTGGCCGGTGGGCAGCTCGCGGGCGAGGGTCGCCTGCACGATGGCGGCCTGCTTGAGGATGTCCCCGACGTGGAAGTTCTCCAGCGCGGAGGTGAAGATGACGGGCGAGTCCGGCAGGAAGAACAGCTCCTTGCGCACGGCCTCGATGAAGGCCTTGCGGAAGTCCGACTCCTTGTCGTAGCCCTTGATCGGGTCGCGGCGGAAAGTCTCGCGGGCGTAGTCCCACTTGTTCACGACCATGACGAGCCCGACGCCCGCCTCCAGGATTTCCCCGGCGAGCTTTTTGTCGTGCTTGGTCACGCCGGTCATGGCGTCGAGCACGAGAAAGACGATCTCGGAGCGGCGGATGGCCTCCTCCGAGCGCAGAGTCGAAAAATAGTCCAGCGAGGAGCCGAGCTTGCGCTTGGGCTTGAGGCCGGCGGTGTCCACGAGTCGGAAGTAAAGCGTCTCGCCGCCCTCCTTCGGGGTGTAGTCGAGGTCGGCCTCGATGGCGTCGCGGGTGGTCCCGGCCACCTCGCTCACGATGAGGCGGTCGGAGTTGAGCAGGCGGTTGCCGAGAGAGGATTTGCCGACGTTGGGCTTGCCCGCCAGGCAGATGCGTGTGCGGCGGGGCTCTTTTTTCTTCGGCTCGTCGGAGACGGGCTTGGGGCCGAGGATTTTCAGGATCGCGTCCTGGAGGCGGTCGAAACCGTTGCCGTGCTCGGCGGAGACGCCGCAGGCGGGCTTGAACCCGAGCTTGACGAACTCGAGCTGGTGCGTGGAGGCGCCCTTGCGGTCCATCTTGTTCATGACCAGGATGGTGGGCTTGTTATACTGGCGAAGCTGATTGGCCAGGTCCTCGTCCACCGTGGTCAGCCCCTCGGAGGCGTCCACGACAAAGAGCACGAGCGCGGCGGCCTGGATGGCGAAGTCCGCCTGCTCCTCGGTCGCGGCGTGGATCATCTCCGGGGTCATCTCGGGGCGGATGCCGATACCGCCGGTGTCCATGAGCATGTAGTCGTCGTCCACGATCTCGGTGGCGAGGTCGCGGGTGACGCCCGGCATGTCGTGAACGATGGCCACGCGCCGCCCGACGAGCCGGTTAAAGATCCGGCTCTTGCCGACATTGGGACGGCCGACGAGGGCCACGCTGCGTTCGAGATTCATATAAAATTATTGGATGCTAATTATTTAACCACAGAGGGCACAGAGAACACAGAGTATATATACTCACTCCGCAAGCTTTGCTCCAGCCAGTGGTTTATTCATTCGAAGACTGAAAATGGATACTTTCCCTCTCTGTGCTCTCAGTGTCCTCTGTGGTTAACAAAAAACTACAGCCCGAGGCTGCCGACGTAGCGCTCGATGGCGGTGGTGGCGGCGATGAGTTGTTCGTAGCTGTTGGAGAAGCTGGCGCGGAAGAAGCCCTCCCCGCTGGGGCCAAAGGCCGTGCCGGGGACGACGGCGACTTTCTCGGCCTGAAGCAGGCCCTGGCAGAACTCCATCGATTTGCCCTGGAAGCCCTTCGGGAGCGCCGGAAAGGCGTAAAAGGTGCCCTTCGGGACGTGGCACTTTAAGCCGATC
>JAUTCS010000055.1 GCA_030673825.1 Verrucomicrobiota bacterium JB024
ATCCGCCCGCGTGCCGCCCTCGACCGCCGGGGGCATGTCCGTGAGGATGTACGAAACGCCCGGCGCTTCCAGTGCGTCCACGAACACGTCATAAGCGAAGTTCGACAGGTGGCGGCCCGTCATGTCGATGTTCTCGGCCCACGCAGCAATCTGCGTCGGAACGTCCTCACCCAAGACAACCGGCTTGGCGAACACCTTACCCGCCATGTCCCGGACCGTCTTGCGGTAGCCGTTGAACAGCGTGGAGCGCTCCAGGCGGCTCTTGTACGCCTCGTCCGACTCCTGCGGCTCCTGGGGCAGGAACGTGGTTTTCGCCGCGCGCATTGCGGGAGTGCCGCCCATGAGGGTACGGGGCAGAACCCAACGCTTTGCGCACTCGTCATAGAGCGCGCTTGGTACTGCCACCGTCTTGCTCACAGTCGGAACTCCGTCGTTGTCGCCGCCTTGCGGTCAATCGGCCATTCGTAATGGACCATGTAGCCAATGGCCGTCGTGATGTGCTGGGCCTCGTTCGTGTCGTCCTCTTGGAACGACGAACCCTTCTTTAGCTGGACGGTCGCCAAGCCCTTGTCGCACATCGGCGCATTGGCCGGATTGACGAACAGGGACCGCGAACCATCCGCCGTACAGATCTTCGCGCGCACCGCGTTCTGGCGGTCCTTAATGGCAGGGTGCGCCCGTGCAACTCGCCGCTCGAAGGACCAACCCGCGCCGCGCAGAACGTCCTCTATCTCGTTGTAGTCCGAGGCGTGGCCGTGCTTCTCGCCAGCGCGCCCGGCAGGGTCGCCGTAGATCCGCACCCGCTTGTTTGCGTGGCCCTTGTACCGCTCCACGAATTCGACCGCCGATTGCCGTGAAACCGCGCTCGTGAGCACGATCTCATCCAGCAGGTACAGGCTCTTTTCCCGCACCACCCCGATTGCCGAGGAAAGGGGCGTGAAGTTTTGGTCGTGCATCCAGCAAAGCTGCTCGTGCGGCTGGATCGTCTCGCTCGTCTTATTGTCCGGGCCGTAGTCCTCGTAGATCCGGCCCGTCGCCGTCTCGAAGCTGGCTTCGTATTCCTGCTTGTACTGCTTCGCGCTCATTCGGCGCTTGGCAGCCTCGATCCGGTCCGCTGAGAGGATTTCCGATGACTTCCAGTGGTAGTACGCCCATTCCGGGTCGCCACTGGTCTGCGCGTACTGCGCCATTTCGTAGTAGTGGTTCAGGCCGTCCGGCACCCCGGTAAACCAGCACCACGCCTTGTAGTCGGGCCGCGTCGGGTTTTCCGTATCGAGCGCGGGCATGATATTCGCCTCGACCGCCTCGGCCTTGATATCGGCAATCTCGTCAATCACGCCGCCCGTCCAGGGGATGCCCTCGAACCGCTGCGGCTTGTCCAGCCCGAGAATGTGGATCTCGGTGCCGTTCGGCATGTAGATGATCGGGGCCGGGGAAACCCTCGGTTGCGTCGTGTGGGCCGCTGAAAGCGTCAGCGCCTTCATGTCGTCCCAAAAGATCTTCTTGGCCTGATCCTGCGTAGGCGCGGCGCAGAAGTACTTCTCGTTCGCGTTCGCCATCGCCTGCTTGGCGACGTACCGCTTGGCCCGCTCGGTCTTGCCCGAACGCCGCCCTGCTGGCACCACCTTGAACCGGACAGGCTCGGTGATAAGCCTGACCTGCTCCGGTATGTCCTTTAGAGCGTACCAGCGGTCAAACTGGCGCTGGAGTGCGAGGCTCATCCCGGCAGCTTGTCGGCCAGCTTATTGAACGCCGCGACCAACCCATCATCGGTTTCGCCGCCTTGCCCCTCAAGCATCCCGAGGTGCTTCATTAGCAGTTCCGCGCCCTTGAACACGCCAGAGGCGTTAAACGTGTAGGCCGGGGCCATCTCGCCATTCGGCGTCTCGGTCATTACCGGATCGCCGCGCCGGTCCAAAACCGGGGTCGCCTGCTTGCACCGCTCCATCGTGTCAACGATGCTCGACAGCACGTATTCGGCAGTAACTTTCGTGCTTTCCGAAAGCTCGGCCTGCAATTCTGTAATCCTGGCCGCAACTTTAGCATTCTTAAGCAGCCTCGCGCCGGTTACGTGGGCCGACTTATCGCTGTACCCCGCCCGAATGGCGGCTTGCGTTGCGTTCAGGTCTACGACGTACTCCTGCGCGAAACGCTCGTGCTTCCCGCTGAGCGCCATATGCTTACCCTGTGCTTAGATATCGCCTGTCCGCATCAGTGCGGCCTCGGCCATCTTGTGTGCTTGCTCGATCTTCTGGACCCGCGTGATCTTCCGCAGCGCCTCCGCGTGCTTGTCGCCCCGCTGGTCCATTTGCTTGATGATTTCCATGTGGTCGCGCTTCTTGAACGCGATGAAGCCGATGAACAGGAACGCACCGACCGGAAGGCCCGCCGCAAATGCAAGCGCTGTGAACATTAGCTAAGCCCCTTCAACGCGTCCCATGCATCGCCGTTTGCGATCTCGTCGCGCGTCCATTGCTTCCATGCCAGATGGTGCGCCCATTGCGTCCGGTCTGGCGTTACTGCCTCGTAGTCCCGCGCCGTTACGCCCCAGGCCATTGACCTGTCATCCAGCGCAACTGTTGGAATGCCGCTGAGAACGGACAGAACCCCGCTGTTGCTCGATATCGTGACCGCCAGCCCGCAGTCGGTGAAGTCCGGCTCCTTGTGCGCCTGCGTGTCCTGCGTCGGGATGCCGGGGAGGCCAACTGGCCTCAGCGGGTGAGGGCG
>JAUTCS010000056.1 GCA_030673825.1 Verrucomicrobiota bacterium JB024
CCCGAACTGTTAGAAACACAATATAGGTCGAAACGACCTATGTAAAGGTCGGCAAGCGTATTATTTGCGACTACCCGGTCACGCCTCCCGTGGCGCGTCGCCGTAGAACACGATGAACGTCTCGCTCCCAATCCGGACGCCGACCAGGTGCCGGCCCCGGGTGGTGTAGTTGCGGCGGCTGACAAAATCCGCCTCCCAGCTCCACGCCTCGACCTCCAGCTTCACCGGCTGCACGCCGGCGGGCACGTCCTCGCGCTTGATCGCGCCCCGGCACCACATGAAATGGTATTCGCCATTGCGCATGAGCACGCCGATAGCTCCGCACCGGCCTGCTGGGTAGGTGTGCACCCGGTGGTTCTGCCGCCGGTAGATCGTGATGGGTATGAGGCTGTCCATGCGTACAGTATATGGCAGTCAGGTCCGGCAAGCGTGAAGCCGCACCGCCGGTGGCGGATGGCCGATGCAAAACCCTGCGTTAACCCATTGATTTCCAAGGTTTGCGAAATCTCGCTATATACTGTCTTTTTGGTCAGATCGAAAGGTATTAAACCTAATAAAATCAGATGCTTATCGCCCTTTGGCCCCATGCATGGGGTGCAAGGGGTCGAAGGTTCGAATCCTTCCGTCCCGACCAATAAAGTCGAGAAGGGTCAGTCACTTAGCGGTGTCTGGCCCTTTTTCGTTCAGGGGCCGAATCAAATCAAAATCAAAACAGAATCAAAACTCAGCCGGTGATCTGGCTCAGATCCAGGTCCGCTACTGCCTCCGTCCACACCACCTCTTCGTGATCCGCCTCGTAATTCTTGGTCATTTTCTGAGAGGCGTGACCGGCCAGCTTTTGCCCGTCCTTACCAGCCTTCTTGTACAGGTGCAGGCTCAGGGCGCGCAGCTCATGGAAACCCGGCTGCTCCTCCGGATCCCAATCGGGGTAGGGGTTGGCGGCATCCCTGGCCTCCTTGAAGGCGCGAGTCAGGTATCGGTTGGCGACCTGCGTCCAGTGCAGGCCGCTTTTCACTTTGCGATCAGGAATGCGGTGCACGAGGAACGGGGAAGGAACGTCATCGCGGCAGCGGGCTATCAGCGCCTTGAGCTGGGGCGTCAGAGGAAGGCGGATCCATGCCGCGTTAGTGGCGCGCCGGGTCTTGTGCTGAGCCACATACAGGGCCCCATCCCGGATGTCATCGAACCGCATGGTAGTGATGTCCTCGCGCCGCTGGGCGGTGAGCAGCGCCAGATCAATGGCATTCTGCAGCCAGGGCTCAGCTTCCGCATAGATTTTCCGCACCCCTGCAACGGTGTGGCGCTTGCGCGTCTTGTTATCGATTCGGGGGATCGTCGCCTCGGGCGGATTATCCGCGACCAGACCCTTGGCGGCGGCGTAGTTGAACACATCCACCAGATATGCCCGGGCCTGATTCGACGCCCGCGGCGTCAGGCCATCGAGGAACGTAGAGACCATGCCGATGGTGATCTGCCCGATGTCCTGAGCGCCCAGCGCTGCCCTGATCTGGCGTAGCCGGACGGCGTACAGATCCAGTGTGGCCCGGGCAAGCTGTCGCGGAGGAAGAACCTCTGCCTCGTAGTAGTCGAGAAACGCATTCAGGGTCATGGAATCGCCCATTACCTGGGTCACCAGATCACCACCAGCCATCAGCAGCCCGTTGAGCTGATTCGCCGCCGCGATGGCCTTGGCCTTGTCGGTGCCCATACCGTGCCATGTGCCGGTGTCTGGCCGGCGGTACTTGTAGGCGCGGCCGTTGGGGTAGAGGTTTGCCGGCAGCCCGGAATTTCGCTTCTTGCGCGGCCGTGGCGACATCAGCCGGCCCTCAGCACGGCATCAACCAGGTGATCGCCGGTCTGCTGCTGGTAGGCTGTCCAGTCAACGAACCACAGCTTGCCGACCTGCTGGCCGGCGAGGTCGCCGCGCTTGAGCTGGTTACGGATCGCCTGGGCGGTGAGCGTGGTGCCGTTTTCACCCCAGACCCGCCGCTGAAACTCGGTAATGTTGATCAGTTCTCGCTGGAGCATCACTCCTCCCAAAACAGTCTCGCTATCGTCAGCGCCATGAGCACCACGTAGGCGCCCATGCCGCCGGCCAGCACCTCATACGCCGTGATCACCGGCCCCTCCATAGCACCCAGCACAGGCCCGCGATCACGGCCAGGATCAGGGTCATGGCCAGGGCGAACGCGATTTCATCCATCGCCCCGGTCCTCCCTGTCGCGCTGGGCAGGCGTCCCTTGTGGGTAGCCCTGCTCGATTCGCTCCGCGATCCAGACCAGATCCAGCGGAAGCTCAAACAGATAGTTGTTATCCCGGCGGCTGGTGACGCTGGCGCGGGCCACATTCCCATCCAGTATCCAGGCGGCCAGCCTCAGCAGCGCGCCCTCGAAGCGACGCTTTGCCCACTTACGCATCGCCACCCCCCGCACCCTGGTGGGGCTCCGTGAGCTTGTACATGCCCCGCTCGACCCTGCGTACCTTTCCCTGCCTAATCAGGCGCTGGATGGCTGCGCTGATGCCAAGCTCCTTGGATCGGTAGACGCCGAGCCCGGGAAATGCTGAAAACTGAATGAGCGGCGCGGACCACCATCCGTCGCTGTCTTCAACTTTGCGGGCATGCTCAAGGACAAGCGCCTCCATTTCTTTCGGATCGCGTTTCACTGCTCCCCTCCCTCTGCCATGGCGGCAGCGGCGCGGACTCCGACATAGACGCGCTCCTGGCCCTCGTCCGCATCACGCCGGTAATCGCTATCGGCGGAGGGTGCCGCGAACCGAAAGATACTCCAGGTGTGGTAGTCGTCCTTATCCAAGGTCGCCGCGCGGTCGGCCTGACGTTTACCCTCATCCAGGTCGTTTCCGATCCAGAAAACCCCGTGCCCATAGATGCCCTCTTTGTAGAGGAAATAGATTGGCTCGCGGTCTGTGCGCTCAGTCATCGCGGTGCTCCTCGGCGGCGTCCATTTGGCCCATCAGCCACCAGTGGGTGTCACCGGTCACGGGGTCATAGGCGATATACTCCTCGCCGTCTTCATCCCACGGCATCCAGGGCGTATCGCCGCAAACGCTTGTTTGCAGCCACCCAATCCCGGCGACGGCAGCGCCGGCCTCGGATTCCATAACCCGTCTGATCGCCGCACTCTGCTCTGCGATGCTGCTGTCGGGATGCTCCTTGCCGTAGAGCTCAAACGCATCTGCAACTTCTTGCCACCGCGCTGGCTCAGCAAGGACGTGGTCCATGGTGCTGAGCAGCACGATTTCTTCGTGGCGACTCATGCGGCCCGGGTGACGGCTATTGAAATTCCAGACCTCCATTTGCTCATCTTCATCAAAGAACGGAAACCGCTCCATCCCGCAGTAGCGCTTGGCCACGTCGTTCCAGACGTACATTGCGCCCCGGAAGGCATTCCGGAAATCTTCGGTTACCGTGTTTTCCCCGCTGAGGAAATAAATCGTGGTATGGCTCATGACGGCTCACCCTCCTTCCCGTCGTCTGTCGTGCCCCAGGGCCACGCCTTCAGTTGATCGTCGCTGCCACCCTCCTTCCCGGCGCGGAGGCGAGTTATCTCGGCACCAAGCATCCGGGACACGGCGGCGGCGCTCGGGCGCCCGATTTCATCGTCCAGAGCGCCGTGCATGACTTGGGTCTGAACGTCGCTCAGCGCCTTGGCCGCTATCTCCCGCTCGTCCGGGGCGGGGGCGGCTTTTACAGACTCTCGCGGCAGATGCTCAGCGCCACCCTCGGACACAGACATGAAGCCCGCACCGTGCCGGTAAGCGTCACGGACTACTTTCCCCGCCGGGGAGGGGGTGGCCAGCAGCTCCACGGCAGCGGTGTAGATGCGTTTGATCGCGGTCCAGGGAACCGGGATATTCCATGGTTCGGACTGGTCGCAACCGCACAGGGCGCAATCATCACCCTCGAACCCGGGATGTCCGCAGTTAGCGCACCTCTCTCCACCGCTGACGAAAAACTCACCCATCAGCGCCGTCTTAGCGCCGTTCTCAGCGGTCAGCGCCCTGGGCATCAGCACGCGGTCGAGCAACTTGTAAGGATCGCTTACAGGTTGCGGCGGGCAGTCCTCCCAGGTCACCGGGTCAGGGAGGTGCATTCCCGGCTCCCCGGCGGGCGCGGTGGGGGCGGCGGCGAGCATGGCCGCCCACGCTTTCCCCATTTCACTCCGGAAATGCTCATTGTCTTCAGGCTCAGCGTTTGCATATGACCCTTCGCCGAGCACAGAGTCCGCGAACGCTGCCAAGATTTCCGGGGTCGGTTCCACCGGCACCAGCGCATGCCTCTCCGGCACCGCCACCTGGGGCGCGGCCTTATCCCGGTCCTCGGCCTCGGCGAGCAGGCGCTTAACTTCCCCCCAGGCTTCATCACGCTCAGCCTTCACGGCGTTCATTACTGCGCGCACCACTTCGGTCCCGTTGTCGCCGGTGCTGTCTTCGGAGAAACATTGCAGGCAGTCGTGTACTTCGGGTAGATCGCAAATTGCTTGCGCGTCGTCCCAATCCACCGGCTCCCCCTCGGCATGGG
>JAUTCS010000057.1 GCA_030673825.1 Verrucomicrobiota bacterium JB024
TGAGAACCTCATCGCAAAGCTCAAACACTCAAGAAGACTCGCCACCCGATACGACAAAAGGGCACGACACTACATCGCTTTCGCACAGCTGGCCGCTATCAAACTATGGATATGCTCATAGGTTTGCGTACAGAACCTAGCCCGCATCATCGCCTACAACATCGGCAAGAACTGGAACTAGCCTAGTACGCCTAAAAACCGTCCGAGGGGGGACGGTGCGCTAACAGGGTTCGGGTATACCATACCCGGTTACGGCACCATGGCCCCGCAAGCAGCTTCCCTAAAAGGATTCAAGCCTTCAAGACCACTTCCAAAACCTGCGCAGATCCCTACAATTCCTCGGAATAATCGTCATCAATCCAGACCTCCGAATCCCGGTCCTTCTGTCTGATTGCTACGTAAAACTTATTGTGATCGAAGGCCGGAAACATCACTTTCATCTGCCACATTAGCCTGGCTGTCTCCGCTATCATCTCGATACTATGGTCAGGCGCAGGTCCTACCGACTTCGCTTTCTTCAGCATGTCCACCGTCACATCGTAGCCCAAGTCTCTGAAGATGTTCGACCACTCCTGATAACTCGCGTCCCCCTTAGACATCCCCCACTGCCCATGCACGAGGGCTCGCAGGGTTATCTTGAGTGCATCCCCTAGCGTCCCCTCCGACGAATGACGCATCCCCTCCCTCAAGTTATTGCGGGCGTCCACCATATCCATAAAGACATGGAGGTCTTCGACGGATTTCAGGCAGCGATTCTTTTCACTGGTGAAGCTATCGCGCACGTCGCGGCAGGTGTTGTAGTCCACCACGTCGATCCAGGGTAACGTCTTGAAATACAGATGCGCGACGCCGCGAATATCCCGCACGCGTGCCGTGGACCTATCGGCCCGGCACTTGAAATCAAAGTCCATGTTCATGCGCTGGGTCTGTTCGATCTCCACCAAGTCACCACCCTCGTCATAAATAGATCGTAAGCCCCGCAGTCGGTCATAGCTGTAAGTCGTATTCCACGGTCGCTCCAGAAAGTTCCTGATGATCCAGTCATTCTGATCCTCAGTGCTCATGCCGTAAGGCGGTCGTAATCCGGCCTTGGCAAGAATAAGCTTACCAGCTCCCCCAGGTATCAAAGTCGCCTGTCCTCTTGTTCTCCAGGACAGGACCTGCTTCACCGAATGCTTATCTTCCAGAATCTTTTCGTTACCTACCAAGGCCGTACGCGCACGCTTGAATATCCGGCAGACGGGGCCGTCAGAGGCTGATTCGGTCACCTCTACGGGGGCATTACAGATAAACCCATCGGTGGTCACACTAAGGATCATGTACGTGTCGGGTATATTATTCATGATCTCCGACAGCACGGCTCTGACCAGCCCTGTGATGTGCGCTGCGATATAGGCCTGGCTCACGCGGGAGGGTTCCATATCCTCGGTCTTGCCCGATGTCGTACTGAACACGCGCTTCTTTCGTAGCCCCTGGGCAAATTTACCGTAAAACGAGTTGATGAGTTCCTTATACAGCTTGTCTTCCAATGCATCTCCACGGTCTTTAGCGGCATTCCTTCCATCCGTGGCGGTTTTGACGACCTCGAAGATTGGCTTCACGGCATTGTTAACGGGTATAACGATGCCTTTTATAATCTGTATCTGGCAACCCTGTTGGCGAGCTACAGCAATCTCAGGAGCTGTCACATAGGTCTCTCCGCGCCGGGGGAATATCAGGTTATTATCGGTTCGCACGGGCAGGCCCGGGAAACGGCAGCTACGGGGAAAGTCGAATTTCACATACGCGTAACCAACGGTATCGTGCTGATAATCGTCGAGAGTGGTGGTGAGCCTGAGCTTCGTCCATTCCAGAAGTCCCATCGACGCCATCGCAGTGGAGTAAGCACCAACCAAATCGATGTCGCGCCAGGTATCCTCAGGAGAGGCCCCGAAAAAGTACGACTCATTTCTCCCGCCGTGATAGCATTCCGTCACGAACTCCAGGTTCTCATGCACCTCCCGAATATCTACCTCACGCTTCACGGTACGATACTGCCCCTTTTTCTCGTCATAGACCCGCTCCTGCACAATCTCGCGCCCCAGGATGTCAAGTTTGCTAATACCGGCCCTGTCCCAGAGCACCTCACAGTAGTCGATAGCCATGCCTCCCAAACTGATGGGTACCCGGTATGTATCCGTCAGATCCTTTGCCTTTTGAGCCATCTTCGATGGCATGCAGGGCGGTGACTTCCGCATCACGCACCGCGTATCGCATAAACAGATCGGGATCCTTTTCAAGCAGGACATCCATACGTTCGATCATCCCCTCGGGAAGCTTTATCTTGGGTAGCCCGTGCAACTCGCCGAGATCTTCAAGCCTGCTGCCCGCCGGTGCGATGATCTTGCTGTCACGCAGGGTAATCTCAACCTCTCGCTTATGCCCGTTGCTGTCGGTTACAGAAATTTTTGTCGGTTCACGCAACGAGACGTAAGTCTTGCGCACATTATCGAAGGTGCTCTTGATCGCTGTATGAAAATCGTCGAAGGCGTTTAGGTCGGCCAATGAGAAATGGGCCACCATCACAAGAGCTTTCGGGTAGTGATTGAACAAGTCCTTTCCCTTGGCTGCCTCCAAGACCCTACTCACAAAGGCGGGCAATTCCAGCCGCTTTCCTCCATTCAAGTCCTTGACGAAAAATATACCTCCCCCACTACCTCCCGGAGTTATCATATGCCACTGGTAGCTGAGGATTTCGTTCTCCGCGCCCCTAGACACCCATTCCGAATCAAATCCTAAAATGAAATCGGACGGATTCAGGAGAGCCTTCCGAGGGGCTTTCTTTGTGGCCTTCTTTGCCTTTTTGGACGGGGGCTTGGGGGTACTCATGGCAATGCCCAAATAGCTTAACGCGCCCGTAAAAGTCCATGCTAAAACCTGCGGAGAATAGGTCTTTTTCGCGGTTTTTTCAGAATGATCGATAGGCTCTCATGCGAGACGTAATAAGGGCTGAACGACTGCGGTGCCGTAACAGGGTATGGGTACCCCGGTAGCGGGTTAAGGCACGGCGAGATACCTGAAGGCCTCCTCCCATCCGTAAATGGACGTAAAACACCCACTTAACCCGGTAAAACGCTCGCGCAGCCTTGAAGGCATCCCTCGCCCCCCCCTCAGCAACGGACGCTCCTATGACCTACAAAATCCTTTTAAAAACACGTTTCCCCACGACCGCCCCAGCAAAGGCTACTCCCCATCCACCAATGCCGCCGCTTCCAAAGCATCCAGGAAGCCGTGTCGGTAGATCGAGCGTTCGGCGGGCTCATCGTAAAGGGCTATCAACTTCTCGTGCTCGGTCCTCAGGGCGTGGATTTTCTGGATCTCCTCCGGGGTAAGGGTACTTGGGAGGGGGAAGCGAGGGGGAGACACAATAGCAAAACGTGCGTCGGACTGCAAAACCGCGATATAGAGCAACTGGCTATTCTTGAGGCCCTGAGGCACCGTCTGCCGCTCCTTGCGAAACTCCCCCACATCCACCGGCTCCATGCCCTGATGCACGAGGGTCTTGTTCAGGAGATACCACCCCTCCAGGTCCCGGGCCTTAACGATCTTACCCTCCCCTGCCCAGCGGTGAAAAGTCGCCTTCGGGATGGCTTTTGAGAATACTTGGTCAAAGTCCTCCCGCCGGACGAAGATTTCGTTGTTCGGGTCGTATTTCGGGGCAGC
>JAUTCS010000058.1 GCA_030673825.1 Verrucomicrobiota bacterium JB024
GCCCTCGCCGTCGATTCCGCCCGCCGTTCCCCGCACCCCGCCGCAGCCCGGCCAGCAGGCTCCCGCCACTGCGGCCGCCGGTAAGGTGATCGAGAAGGAGGGTGAGAAGATTATCCAGGTCAAGCCGCCCATCGTTGTGCGCGACTTCGCGGTGCTCTTGGGCAAGAAGCCTTTCCAGCTCATTTCCGAACTGATGGAGATGGGCATTTTCGCCTCGATGAATCAGGCGATCGAGGAAGCCAACGCCAAGCAGATCGCTGAGCGCCATGGCTTCACCCTCGACATCCGCCACCGTGGCGACGACAAGCCCGAGCCCAAGAAAAAGGCCGAAAAGCCCAACGAGGACGACCCCGCCCTGATGGAAGAGCGTCCCCCGGTCGTCTGCGTGCTCGGCCACGTTGACCACGGCAAGACCAGCCTCCTCGACAAGATCCGCAAGGCCAACGTCGTTTCCGGCGAGGCCGGCGGCATCACCCAGCACGTGGGCGCCTACCAGGTCGAGTGCAACGGCAAGAAGATCACCTTCCTGGACACCCCGGGTCACGCCGCTTTCTCGAAGATCCGCGAGCGCGGCGCCAACGTCACCGACATCGCCATTTTGGTTGTGGCGGCGGACGACGGCTTCATGCCCCAGACCGACGAGGCGCTCAAGTTCGCCCGCAACGCGAACGTCGAGATCATCGTCGCCATCAACAAGATGGACGCCAAGGGCGCCAACATCGACCGCGTCAAGCAGCAGATGCAGGAGCGCGACCTCATGCCCGAAGACTGGGGCGGCCAGACCCTTTGCTCACCCGTTTCCGCCCTTGAGGGCACGAACATCGACACGCTTCTCGAACTGGTCCTTCTCCAGTCCGAAGTGAGCGAACTGCGCGCCAACCCCAAGGCCCAGGCCGAGGGGGTCATCGTCGAGTCTCAGGTGGAGCAGGGCCGTGGCCCGACCGCCACCGTCATCGTCCAGAAGGGCACGCTCAAGGTGGGCGACGCTCTCGTCTGCGGCCCGAACTACTGTAAGGTCCGCGCCATGATGGACGAGCACGGCAAGACGATCAAAAGCGCCCCGCCGTCCACCCCGGTCCGCATCATGGGCTGGTCCGGCACACCCGCTTCCGGCGCGGTCTGCACCGTGGCCAAGAACGAAAAAGAAGCCAAGGCCCTGGCCGAGGAAAACGCCCAGGCGCTCAAGGCCCAGGCCGCTTCCGCCCCCGTTGAGGCTTCCGCCGCCCGCGACCTGGACAGCCTCCTGGCTGCCATCGACGAACAGTCCTCGAAGGTCCTGCGCGTCGTCATCAAGGCCGACGTCAACGGCAGTGTCGAGGCCCTCGCTGGCTGCCTCGAAGCCATCCACAGCGACAAGGTCAAACTCGAGATCATCGAGACCGGTGTCGGTGTCATCACCAAGAACGACATCACGCTGGCCGACTCTTCGGAAGCCTGCGTCGTCGGCTTCAACGTTAAGCAGGAGAACGGCGTCACCGCGTTGGCCAAGCACCACAACGTGCGCATCATCCAGCACAACATCATTTACGAGCTCATCACCTCGGTCGAAGAGGCCATGGCCGAGCTGCTCGATCCGGAGTACCGCGAGGTCAAACTCGGCATGACCGAGGTCCGCGCCACCTTCCCGCTGGCCAAGGGCCAGGTCGCCGGTTGTATGGTGACCGAGGGCATGATCAAGCGCGACGCCCACGCCCGCCTGCTGCGCAAGGACGAGGTCATCCACGAAGGCCGCATCGGCACGCTCAAGCGTTTCAAGGACGACGTCACCGAAGTCCGCGCCGGCTACGAGTGCGGTATTCAGATCACCGGCTGCAACGACTACAAGGAAGGCGACCGGATCGAGTGCTACGAGATCCACGAGTTCCGCCCGAAGCTGCGATAGGAACGGTTGTCATTGGTCATTAGTTATTCGTCATTTGTTATTCGTCATTGGAGGCAGTAGGCGGCTTGTCGCACATTGCGTCGATCTTGCCTCTCTTTTTCAAACGACCTGTAGCCATTGACTGATGACCATTGACCAATGACTAATGACAAATAACCAATGAGTAACCGGGGAATACGCGTCAACGAACTGGTCAAGCGCGAGATCAGCGACATCCTGCACACGCGCTATCAGGGCGATGCCGTCAACATCACCATCACGGAGGTGTCGGTGTCGCCGGATCTGCGTGCGGCCCGCGTGTACTACTCGATCATTGGGGACGAGGGCGTGGCCTATCTGGCGGAGAAATTCTTCGCCGCGCGGCACCGGGACATCCGCCAGGAGTTGAGCAAGCGCATTGTGCTAAAATACCTGCCGACCCTGCGCTTTGTGAAAGACGATTCCATCGCCCGCGGCACCGATGTTCTCAAGATCATCGACGAACTCGACGCCGAGGACGATCTGCGCGAAGACTAGGCGACGGGGAGAAACCCAATCCACATCCATTTGGGCTAAACCCCGAAGGGGTTACGCAGCTTAGCCCGGGGTTGCCTTGGCTACCCTGGGAAAGGAATCTGGTTGAAAAGGTGTTGTTCAACCCCAACGGGGTTGCGCAGCGTACGCTCGTGTGTGACAGCGGCTCGTCCTCCACCGGCACTTTTTCCTGTCTTTGCCCGCCGATTGCGGTTAGAGACTGTGCGCGATGTACTTTCCCGGACAGTCCGAATCTTTCAAGCAACTGTTGGCTGAACTGCGCGGGCAGCGCGTGGCCGTGCTCGGGCACCTGCGCCCGGACGGGGACTGCATCGGCTCGCAGGTCGCGTTGACACGGGTGCTGCTCTCTCAAGGAATCGAGGCTGTCGCCGTCAACCGCGACGAGGCCCCGCGCGTCATGCAGAGCTTTATCGCGGACACGCCGTGGATGCGGGCCAAGGATTTTTCCCCGCAAGGGCATGTTACGATCAACGTCGATTGCGCGGACCCAATCCGTGTCGGCATGCTGCTGGAGGAGATGTTCCCCCAGACGCTGGCGAACATCGACCACCATGTATCCAATCCCAACTACGCGCAGTATAACTTTGTAGAGCCGCAAACAGCCGCTACCGCCGAGGTGCTCGCGGGGCTCTTTTTCGACCATGGCCTGCCCGTCGATCCCGTGACGGCGCAGGCGCTTTACGTGGGCATTTCGACCGACACCGGCCAGTTCCGCTTCCCGACGACGACGGGACAGGTCTTTGAACTGTGCTCGCGCCTGTGCGCCTGCGGGGCCTCGCCCGGCGGGGTCGCCCGTGAGCTGTTCGAGCGCGAGCCGCTGGCCAAACTCAAGCTCCTGCGGCGCTTCCTCGGCTCTCTGCGTCTGGTGTACGGCGAGCGTATCTGTATCGGCACCTTGCGCGAAAAGGACTTCGAGGAGACGGGCGCGGCGCACGAGGACGCCGAAGGCTTTGTCGATTACGCCCGTGACCTGGAGGGCGTGGACATCGGGATCTTTGTGCAGGAGTTTGAGAATCAGGTCAAAGGCAGCCTCCGCGCCAAGACCCGTGCCTACCGCCTCGATCGTCTGGCGCGGCAATTCGGCGGTGGCGGTCACGCCCCAGCGGCAGGCTTTAACCAGCATCGTCCCCTCCATGAGGTTTGCGCACTGTTACTCAAGGCCGCCGAAGAACACCTGAAAAAAATGGACGCCGAGCCGGGCGCGTGAGCGTGCCGGACTTTGCGCGGGTCGTGCCATGCGGACGTTTCCCGTGCGCGGTGTTTTCACTCGCAGCCTGATCGCACGAAAACTATCTGTGTGCACACTCAGTTGCCGTTGCCCATGACGCCGCGTTGGCGGCGTCATCAGTGATCCGCAGGATCACAGGTGCAGGACGCTGTCCTGCCCGACTCTTAGGGGTAGCGGCCTTTCTGGCCGCGTAGGGGCGGAGCCCCTCAGTGCCAGCGGGGGTACCCCGCTTTGGTCTTGCCAAGGGGAGGGGAGTTGGGAAAATGATTGTTTGCACAATTCATGACTCCGACGACACAGAACGATTTTGAAGGCGTGCTGCTGGTGGACAAGCCCAGTGGACTCACCTCGCACGACGTGGTGGACCGCCTGCGCCGCAAGCTCAAGATGAAGCGCATCGGCCACGCTGGCACGCTCGACCCGAACGCCACGGGCCTGCTCATCATGCTCATTGGCCGCGCCACCAAGGTTTCCCAGTACCTCATGTCCCTGGATAAGGCCTACGAGGGGACGCTCAAACTGGGCGAGGAGACCAACACCTACGATAGCGACGGCGAAGTCACCGAGTCCAAGCCCTTGCCCGAAAATCTCGACGCCGAGGCGCTCAACACGGTGCTCCAGACCTTCGTCGGGGACCAGTACCAGATGCCGCCGATGTTCTCGGCCAAAAAGGTCAACGGCGTGCCTCTCTACAAGCTCGCCCGCAAGGGCAAAGAGGTCGAGCGCGAGCCGCGCTTCATCCGCATCTCCGAGATCGAGCTGCTCAACTACGAGGCCCCCTACGCCGAGATCGGCATGGCCTGCTCGAAGGGCACCTACGTGCGTTCGCTCGCTCACGATGTCGGGGAAAAACTCGGCTGCGGGGCGCACCTCTCGGACCTGCGCCGCATCGCCGTTGGACATTTCCACGTCGATGACGCTGCCACGCTGGAGGAGATCGAGGAAATGCAGTTGTCGGCCTTCCGCCGTCGCCTCATCCCGATCTATCAGGCCGTGCCCAGCCACGTGCTGTAGGTAGCCCGCCAGGGGGCGTTAACCGGTTGTCAGTTATCCGTTCATCCGGCCATTGACGAATGACCAATAACAAGTGACCATTGATCAACACCCCATGGCCTACGCTTCGCTCGATAACGTGACCCTCCCGGCGGGGCGCCCGCTTCACCTGGCGCTCGGGATGTTTGACGGCGTGCACCTGGGGCACCAGTCGGTCATCGAGGCAGCGGTCAGTTCGGCGGCGCGCACAGGGGGCCTTTCCGGGGTGCTGACTTTCTGGCCGCATCCGAGCCATCTGTTTCGCAAGCCGGACGAGGCGACCAAGCTCTTCATGTCGCTGGAGCAAAAAGAAGCCTTTCTGGCCGACATGGGTGTGGATTGCGTGATCGCGCAGGAGTTCACGCCCGCCTTTGCCACCATCGCGGCGGAGGACTTCCCGGCCTACCTGAAACTGAAACTGCCCACGCTGGCCGCGCTCTACGTGGGGGAAAACTTCCGCTACGGCAAGGGCCGCTCCGGCACGATTGAGACGCTCATTGCGGACTGCAAACGGCTCGGGCTGCATGTTTTCAGCGCCGAGCGCCTGCGTGTGGACGGCGAGCCTATCTCCAGCACGCGCATCCGTGCCTGTCTTGCTGCGGGCGAGATGGAGCAGGCGAACGCGCTCCTGGGCTACCCCTACACCACCACGGGCCGCGTCATCCCGGGCCGACAGCTTGGCCGCACGCTGGGCTTCCCGACCCTGAATATCGCCTGGGAGCCCGAATTGGCGCCCAGGTACGGCGTTTACGCCGTGCGCGCGCGGGCGAATGTATCCGAAAAATGGATACCCGGCGTGGCCAACTACGGCCTGCGCCCGACAGTGGAGCAGGGGACGGTTCGCCCGTTGCTGGAGGCGCACATGCTGGAGCCCGTGAGCTGGACCACCGGGGACACGCTCACCGTGCAGTGGCTGCACTTCGTTCGCCCGGAGCAGAAATTCTCCGGCCTCGACGAGCTCAAGGCCCAGATCGCTGCCGACCGCGAGGCCGCTGCCGCGTTTTTGCGCGGGTGAGATTAGGCGGCGCGAATGCCGCTTTTTTCAATTTGCCCGGCTAGAACTTTTTTTGGTTGCCACGCGGACAGACCATAAGCAAATCTACTTGACCGCCGCGGGAATGACCCTGCGGCGTGATGACTGACACTTCTGGCCATGCCCACACCGCAATTTGCCTACCAGGATCCTTTCCCGATGGGGAAGGACGACACGCAGTACCGCCTCCTGAGCAAGGAAGGCGTCTCGACCGCCGAGTTTGAGGGGAAAAAGGTCCTCAAAGTCACGCCCGGGGCCCTGAGCTTCCTCGCCCGCGAAGCCTTTAAGGACATCGCCTTCCACCTGCGCCCGGCGCACCTCAAGCAGGTCGCGGCCATCCTCGACGACCCCGAGGCCAGCGAAAACGACCGCATGGTGGCCCTCACCATGCTCCGCAACGCCGAAGTCGCCGCGCACGGTATTCTGCCCTTTTGCCAGGACACCGGCACGGCCACCATCGTGGGTAAAAAGGGCCAGCAGGTCTGGACCGAGGGTGACGACGCCGAGGCGCTCTCGCGCGGCGTGTACGACACCTACACGCAGGAAAACCTCCGCTACTCCCAGACCGTCGCCCTCGACATGTACAAGGAGAAGAACACCGGCTGCAACCTGCCCGCGCAGATCGACCTCTACGCTACCCCCGGCGACGCGTACAAGTTCCTCTTCGTGGCCAAGGGCGGCGGTTCGGCCAACAAAACGTACCTTTTCCAGGAAACCAAGGCCCTCTTGAACCCCAAGAGCCTGGAGAAATTCTGCATCGAAAAGATGGCCAGCCTCGGCACCGCCGCGTGCCCGCCGTACCACCTGGCCTTCGTCATCGGCGGCACCTCCGCCGAGACCTGCCTGAAGACCGTCAAGCTCGCCTCGACCAAGTACCTCGACTCGCTCCCGACCGAGGGTAATGACGGCGGCCAGGCCTTCCGCGACGTTGAGATGGAAAAGCTCCTGCTCAAGCGCGCTCAGGAGCTCGGCATCGGTGCGCAGTTCGGCGGCAAGTACTTCGCGCTGGATGTGCGGGTCGTGCGCCTGCCGCGCCACGGGGCCTCGTGCCCGGTCGGCATCGGCGTCTCCTGCTCGGCCGACCGCAACGTCAAGGCCAAGATCAACGCCGACGGCATCTGGCTCGAACAGCTTGAGAACGACCCGGCCCAGTACATCCCCGAGGAGTACCGCCAGCTCGGCGAAGACAAGGACGCGGTCAAGATCGACCTCAACCGCCCCATGGCGGACATCCTGGCCGAGCTCACCCAGTACCCGGTGACCACCCGCCTGTCGCTTTCGGGCACGATCGTCGTCGCCCGCGACATCGCCCACGCCAAGCTCAAGGAGCGCCTCGATGCCGGCGAGGGCTTGCCCGAGTACATCAAGAAGCACCCCGTTTACTACGCCGGCCCGGCCAAGACCCCCGAGGGCTACGCCTCCGGCTCCTTCGGTCCGACCACCGCCGGGCGCATGGACAGCTACGTTGGCCTCTTCCAGGAAAACGGCGGCTCCATGGTCATGATCGCCAAGGGCAACCGCAGCCAGCAGGTTACCGACGCGTGCCAGAAGTTCGGCGGCTTCTACCTCGGCTCCATCGGCGGCCCCGCCGCCCTCCTGGCCAAGGAGAATATCAAGAAGGTCGAGCTGCTCGAATACCCCGAGCTGGGTATGGAAGCCGTCTGGAAGATCGAAGTCGAAGATTTTCCCGCCTTCATCCTCGTCGATGACAAGGGCAACGACTTCTTCAAACAAATCCAGGGCTGCAACGCCTGCCACTAACGCGGGAGCTTTCTCTGGGGGCTCCGCGCACCCAGACCCTGCGGCAGGCATAGCCTGCACTTTCGGTCCAGCGTCCGGGCTTCGCCCAAACGCTGGACCGACTTTGTAGCCTGTCCTGACGGAGCCGATTCGCTACGAACCCCTCGGCGGCGCCGGGAGCTATTGTCATTATGCTGCGCTGATTTGTGCCGCCGGACGAGCCAGTGTTGGAGACTGCTGAAAAGTCAAAGCTCTTTGTTGTTGCTCCAGACCCAGCCCCGCCGC
>JAUTCS010000059.1 GCA_030673825.1 Verrucomicrobiota bacterium JB024
GTCTGTATAAAGTTGCATGCCTTTACGATAGTTTACTGGTGACAGCCCTGTGGATTGTTTGAAGCGAAGGCTGAAGCGTTGTGGATTGGGAAATCCGCAGCGGTCGGCTATTTCGCCAATGGTGAGTCTGGTTCTTGTTAGCAGGCTCTGGGCGTGGTCAATTCGCACCCTTAGTATCTCGTCGAGCACGGAGCGGCCCAATACGCGTCGAAAACGTCGTTGTAACACCTGGGATGACACTTTCGCGGCACGCGCTACGTCTGCAACGTATGGATTTTTGTGGGCGTGCGAGCGTATGTAGATGATTGCGTTTCTGATGGCGTCGTCTTCTGTGAAAATAATATCTGTGGATTTTCTGCCGATGACTTCTGTGACAGGCAGGGTACGTGTTACCACTGTAGTTGTTTTCCCCGACAGCATTTCGTCTAGCAGGATCGCCGCCTGATATCCTACGTCATAGGCCGGTAGCCTGACGCTGGAAAGAGGGATGCGCTCAAAGTTTCCCCAGTAGCTCTCGTTTCCCGCGCCGACAACAGCGAAGTCTTCTGGCACTTTGTAGCCCAGTTCATGGACGATGCGGATGACGGTCAGCGCATTGAAGTCATCCACGGCAAACACTCCGCATGGGCGCGGCAGGTCCGATAGCCATTTCGTTAGCTTCTGAATCCTTTGCTCTGTACTGCCTTGGGCTCGTGCGACCGAAGGTGTCAGGTTCTGCTCAGCGAGCTTTCCCGAAAAGCCCGTCAGTCGTTCCTCAGAAAAGGGGCGTCGTTCCATACCCCAAAATCCGAAGACTCGACATCCGCGAGCCAGTAGATGCTCCGCTGCCAGCCTCCCTACGCCGACGTCATCACGTTTTACCAATGGCAAGTCGGGGAGGGACAAACGGGTGGATACGTTTACGACAGGGACGGTCAGCTGGACAACCCGCTCATAGATTTCCAGTGTATGTACGGGCATGATGAGTCCCTGGATTCCACGTTTTGCCGTCAAGTTATCCAATCCCTCTGCGAGTTCGTGTTCCAGCCAGCGGTCGGCGAACCTTAACCTTCCCGATTCGTAACCGTAATGCCGTGCGCCTAAAGCAACTTCGCGGAAGTAGTCATGGTGCAGATCGACAGCGATCTGCACAAAATAGGGCGGCGTTAGTTTGCTCATAGCATTGAGTTACAACCTTGGTGTTTCAGTCGTTGCGTGGCCGAGCATTGGGAAGCCAACGTGAGTGGCCTTGGCAGGTCGAACAGATTGCTGAATGATTCAAAACGATAACAAAGTGGTCTATTCAGATATTGCAAGAAAATCCAGAAACGCTATAATTGGCAAACTGAAGAACATTCGTAAATCACACATTAACAAACTCATCTGTATCCCATATGAAAACCCCATGCCGTATTACCTTCGCTGGTCACCTTGCCGCAGTTGCTGCCTTTATCTCGGTAATCACCATTCCCACCGTCCACGCCGAACTCCTTTTCGATGAGGAATTTGATTATACAATCGGGGCGCCGTTGCCAGTGAGCCCTTCGGCCGGCGACGAATGGAGGAGCACGGGCACCGGCACCACGACGGTTACCGAACAAACATTGACCCCGTATGCCGCGGGCGGGTTGATGGTAACCTCCACGGGGGGCCAAATAATAAACACGAACAACCGCAGAATTTTTCACGATTTCACGGAGTCCGATCTTCTTTCCGCAGCCGAAAGAGAAGCTGGCGGTAAGCTCTACATCAGCTTTGTTGCGACCATTACGAATTCGTCCGCTGACGGTGGTAGCGGTGGCATTAAATTTGGCGGTAGTGAAGATGTGAGGTTTGAGTCCGGTGTGCAATGGAAGCAGACCACCTGGGGGCTGTCGTCGGTCTCTGGCTTCCAGTCCTCAGGAGTGTCCACCCTGGCCACATCGCTCATTGTTTTTGAAATCGCCTATACGGACGCGACGACAGCGAACATCAGTTATTATGTGAATCCCACCGCAACCGTCACGGGTGGCGTGATTACGCTGACGTCGGGACCGAGCGCGACTGAGACCGGACTCAATTTCGGCTATCTGACCGAAATCAACATCAATGCTGATTATGCTGGATTGGCCGAGACGGTCGACGCCATCAGGATCGGCACGACGCTTGAGGATGTGGTTACTCCCATTCCCGAGGCGAACGGATCGTTGTGGATTGGAGCTGCCAGCTTATTGGCTTTTGTTGCACTGCGTGCATCGCGCAATCGTTGGCAAAGAAATGCGTAACATCTATATCTCGGAAATAGAGGACCAGTCACATAACTGCTCTCACGTCCGCACTCCCGTTGCGATCCTTCATGGCATGCAGCTGGTGTTGTAGAGTGACGTATCGGCACCCGTCATGAAACATGTATATTGCTACACCTGTAGAGATATTATAAAATATCCTAAACTCGCTGGGTCACTGTGTGCGTTCTCGCTTGTCGAGCTTTTGGTGGCCGTCGCGATTGTCGGCTTGCTGATGGCTATTGTGATTACCGGCGTCGGCGCTGTGCGTATGGCCGCTTATCGCTCTGAGAGCGTCTCCAATCTGCGTCAACTTGGCGTTTCCGTCTCTCTGTATGCTCAGGACAATAATGGCGATGTGCCGACAATCCAGACGAGCAATAGTGTCAGCTCCTATTGGTGGAGCCAATTATCTCCCTACCTTAACAACGGAACAACAGCAGATACATACGGAGAGCTCTGTCTGGTTCCGTCCCTGAGTAGTTCATATCAATCACAAAAGATTGCCGATTTTACGGGCAAGGCCTGGCTATGTGACGCCCCCAGCTACGGCATGAACTGGTACCTGAATTACGAGGACTCATCCAATACGAAGCTGCGGATCATGAAGCTTTCATCGATTCCTCATCCGGCGGAAACACTTCTCATGTCGGAAGCCTCTTTCACCTCGGTGACTCCGCATACCGGGCTAAAGCCGGAGGCCCTCGCGAATGCGGCGAGCGAGATTAACGGAAGCAGCCTTGTTTACAACGGGGGTGCGATTGGCGGTGTCAGTCATTTCCTCTGGGTGGATGGCCATGTATCGCCGATTGATGACGCTCAACAATACGGTTGGGGGGATCCGTATGGCCCCAGTAAGGCCCGAAGTATCTGGAATCGAGGATTTTAATTGGACGCGTGTCGCATGTGTTTCCCACGGGGCGTGCGGTTGATGACGTGGCCACTGCTAAATGTTTTTATACTGGAATGAATAATACGAAACTAACTTTGCTTTTTCTTTTCTCTCATGTCCTGGCGGGATTGATGGCGCATGGACAATCGTCTTTTGCAGCATCAGGACCTTTTGGCCCCTTGCCTCCGGAAGCGGAAAGTTGGGATGGTGCTGAAATCCAACGCCAACGCGACGCTGGTGAAAAACTGATCCAGCTAATCGACACTGCGATCGAGAACGGAGACGCGCACCGGTCTATCCCGAAGGACAATTACCGTTTTTCTGAAACCCGAAAAGTCGGTTGGGGCGGTCCTTCGCATCTTCCCCTGTTAAACCCAGAGGACATCACCATCGATTTCCAGGGGTCCACACTCTGGTTTGAAAACGGTGCCACGGGCATCGCCATGTTCGGTGCCCGTAATGTTACGCTAAAAAACGCCTACCTTGACTGGGATCCGCTGCCGTACTTCCAGGGAACCGTTACGGCTATTGATCATGAGGCTGACACTTTCGATTTTCGCCCAGACCCGGGATACGAACGCGAGAGCACCAGCACGGGTATACGGGATAAGGAGGGTAGCGATCATTGGCGCGGATTGGTCTTTGACCGCAATACCCATCTACTGAAGCCTGGCATGCCCGGATTCTCCGTCGGTTTCTACTGGGATAATCGCTTGGATAATGGCGACTATCGTGTAAAGTTTCGCGGTTTTTATGGGGTGCCGGCTTCGCAAACCACATTGGAAGTGGGCGACCCCATCGCTATTGTCGCGCGGATTGACCGAGCCCTTCGTCTGGACGGCGCCGTCGATTCGACTCTCCAAGATATAACGCTCTATGCGTCTCCCTTTGTGTGCGTTGACCAAAAAACAGGAGCCAACACCGTTTTTCGGCGTGTAAATATCCTGCGTCGTCCCGGTACGAACCGGCTGATCGGCGGTAATGCCGACGGTATCAACTGCGGTAATATGACCAAGGGACCTCTGATTGAGGACTGCCGAATTGAAATGATTGGGGATGATTTCATCAACATCCACGGCCACTTTGCTCGCGTGCTCTATCAGGAAAATCCCACGACGCTTCTCGTTACCCAGATGAACAACCAGGGTAATATCGGTCCCGAACGGCTCCCCCTCACTATCACTTTCTTTCAACGAGAAAGCATGGAGCCTCTTGGAACCCGGCAAGTGCTCTCTGCCGATATTACTCAGTGGACGCCCGAGCGCGATACCACGATCGCCGACCTCGATCATAAATGGCATTCGGGACAAGCCGCTAGTGCTGCGTACGGGAAAAAAGTATCTGTCCATCGGCTCGTCCTCAACGAACCGATAGCATTCGAGGTGGGGGCAGACGTCATTGTTGCCTGCGAAGCCTTCAGTACCCCCAATACCGTCATCCGCAACAATCATTTTACGGGTTCACTTGCCCGCGGGATGCTTTTGCACAGTCCGCATGTTCTTGTCGAAGGCAATACGATCGAAAACACCTGCTCCTCGGGCATCGTTCTGACCAGTGAAGGATCCTACTGGGGGGAAGGCTCCTATGTGCATACGGCGACGGTTCGCAACAACACCATCAAGGGGGTGGGGATCAGCTATGGAGGAAGCGGGGATGGTATTTCGATCATTCAGCCCAATCCTGATAAATTCAAAATCCAGCACGATATACGTCTCGAATATAATGCGATAGGACAGGTCGGCGGCTCTGGCATCCGTGCCATGGGTGTTCGCGATCTTGTGATCTCCTCCAATGCGATTGAGCAATATGGACTCTATGGCACCGCCACGGATGCGGAGGAGGGGAGTGCCGCAAAATACGGTATTTCTTTGCGCTCAATAGAAGGCCTCCATCTCGACGGAAACGTCATCACAGAGGCAGGACCGTGGTCAGTGGGAGACGTATGGGAATCCGACACCGAGGATGCTGTGAATGAAGATACTCTCGATTAAGCCGCATTGGATATATTTTTCGCTCAGCAAGAAGCCCGCAACGAGGTATCCATGATTAATCTTCAACATCGAGGACGTTTGTGAAACTCATCTTAGGAGAGGAGCATGTCATTGTGAGGGGGATGCGTCCCGAGGAACCGAACTGCCTTTGGGGACCCTATCAATTTCCCCGTCCCTACAACCTTGGTGATCGGCTGTTGGTGGCAGTTCACGTTACCGTTGATGATGGAAAGTCGATGGGCGAAGCGAACCGCTGGTTTGAGAGCTACGACGAGGGTGTAACATGGACTGAGGCAGATCCATCAGTCGCGGCTGAGTGTGGCCTGCTTCTGCCAAATGGCGACCGGGTTTACTTCCCCCCGGAATCGGGCCTGTCGCTCGACGAATACGAGTTCACGCATGAAAGCATGCTCACGCCGGGCTATGCTTTCAGCAAGCAGGCTGATGAGGGTACGCTCCCCGTGCCCGACGGGATACAGTATCAATGGGGAATCGCCATGAGGGCTTATCACGCGGACCGGTTGCCTCCCAGCTTGGCCCGAAAAGAATGGCTCATGCATCGGATCCCTGCCGGGGGTACGACACCCACCATTGAGCGCGCGCAAGTGGACTGGCCGTATCTGACCCGCGTTGTGTATGACAACGGGGACGAGTACAAGAAAGTCCTTAAGCCGATTTTTCCACGGGGCACCCCCAAACTCGGACCCGATGGCGCCATATGGGTGGCTGTGTTTTCGGGAGAGGGCCATCTCCACCCTGTCACCGGGAAATATAGTCCCTATTACGCTGCGGAGCTTTTTCGATCCGAGGACTTCGGCCGGAGTTTTCAGCTTCGTGGACATATGGAATACGAGCCGGACGGGCACACGTATCCGTACCAAAGTGGCGGATTTAGCGATAGTGATTTTGGGTTTATGCCCGACGGGTCGATTGTGTGGTTTTTTCGGACGGCATGGCAGGGGATCACGGGGCGGGAATGGGACCCGATGTATATGGCCCGCTCAACCGATGGCGGTCACACGTGGTCAGCGCCGCGTCAATTCGCTGACGTTGGTATCTTGCCGCGCCTGTGTACGCTGGGATGTGGTGTGACGCTACTCTGCTATGCCAGGCCGGGTATGTATGTGTGTGCGAGTGAGGACGAGAGTGGCATAAAGTGGGGCGACCCATTGGTTGTCATGACTCCTGAGGATCGGAGCCATCTGGCGAATGTGAAGATCGAAACACCTAACTTTCACGAGTGGGTGGGCTCGTGCCATAACCCGGAGCTGGTTCCTTTGGATCACAAGAGTGCACTGCTATTTTATAGCGACTTTTATTATCCCGATCGTGATGGGGTAAAAAGGAAAACCATTCTCTGCAGGCGCGTTACGGTTGGGGTTTGAGTGATGAGCTGGATATTTTCCTGTGTGCTCTCCACGGTGTTTTTGGGGTGTTACAGTCTGTCGGTGAAGCACGCCGTGCATGACAATGCGGTGTTGCCGGTGCTCTTTGTTGCCAATCTGTTCAGCGCAGTGGTATGGATCACGCTGATCAGCGCTGGACAGTTCAGTGTCACGGCTCCGTATGTTCCCGATGTTTTGATCACAAGTCATATCGATGGGGCCCAACATCTCCAACTGATGCTTAAGGCTGTGATGGTGGGAATCATCTGGATGTTGATATACTTCGGGATGAAGAATCTACCGGTGTCGCTGGCCTCGCCTATCCTGTCTACTAATCCGGTCTGGATGGTTGTCGTCGCGATAATTGTACTCGGGGAGCGATTGTCTGTACTGCAATGGCTTGGCGTGGCGATAACGCTGACGGCGTTTGTCTCTTTATCGAGAGTCGGGTCACAAGAAGGGGTATGTTTCCTGAAGAACCGTGCCGTCTGGTTGGTCGTGTGCGGTGTATTGCTCTCGGCCCCCAGTGGCCTATATGACAAATGGCTGCTTGCTCACGCGGGATTTTCTTCGGCCACCCTGCAAGCGGGATTCTCCATTTATCTCGCCTTATTGTTTCTGCCATTGGCTGTTGGATGGAAGCTGCGCCTATGGGAACGCAATCGATTCACTTGGAGGTGGAGTATCTTGCTTGTCTCGGTCTTTCTTCTTCTGTCCGATTTTTTCTTTTTTCAGGCATTGAGGTCCCCGGATGGGTTGTTGTCGCTTGTCGCTTGTTTTCGCCGTGGGGAAGTATTGGTTGTTTTCGCCGGGGGAATCATTCTATTCGGCGAGAAGAACATTCGCCAAAAGCTTCCAATTGTCGCGCTTCTGCTGACCGGAATAGGCATTACCATGTTAGGGTGACGAGACCGGGTTGCGAAAATTGGCTTCTTCTTAAAAGGAGAGGATGTTTCGGGGTCATGGTTTGCGTTGCTGAAGACGTATTCAATTGCTTCTCCGTATTATTCGGGAGCGCTGTGGAATTGCGTTTACGGGCGGTGGGCGTCAAAACTTCTGGATGGCCTCTGATGAGTTGACGCCGCCCTATCCGTTTTCCCACCGAACAAGTCCCGAGGATCTGATATCCTATGCCGAGGCGTTGGACCGGGATGATGTCACATCGCTTTTTCGGAGGTGGACGCAAGAGGATGACGTCAGGGATATCGAGCTTGAGCGCAAAGAGCCGATGTTCGACCTTCCTCAAAGTTTCAAATGACCGTTTTTATGGAGCTTGATGTTACGTTTTATACAACGCTTGCGGATCGCGTTGTCTGAGACTCCCAAGTCCTTCGCGAGTCGGGTGAGCGGCTTTTCGAATACAAGCTTAGCCAGCTCCTTGTCGTCGGGCCACTTTACGCTCTGCGGGGCAGGCAGCGATCCTGTGAGCGTTACCTTCTCGACGACATCCGGAGATAGACTCCAGTAAGCCGTTACGTCCTGCGGGTTTTCCACCACATCCCGGTAGTGAAGCATGATCATCGAATCGCTGGTGCCGTTGCGGGTGGCGACTTTGCCGATGTCTTCGTCGCGTTCGATTTGATAGCTGATGCTCGTGTGCCGGAGAATGTCGCTCACCCACTCAGTCGGTTGGACGGCGTTCTTGAGCGTGCCCATTTTCTTGTACCAGTTTTTCGGTACACCGGTAAAAGGGTATTGATCCAGCCAGGCTTTTAGCGGGGGGACGATGGGGACGCGGCGCTTGATCTTGCCTTCCATCTTGCCCCCGTAGATGATCAGGTTTCCGGTGCGGATGTCGGTGGCTTTCAGGTCGGCTAGTTCGCTGGGACGTAACCCGGCAAACAACAGGATGGCGATGGACGCGGCCAACTCCCCCTCGTGGTAGCTCTGAGCCGCCCGAAGCAGTTGCCGGACTTCATCCAACTGAAGGATCACCACGTTGCGCTTTTGCCGCGGTAAGGCTTCCAGGTGGTCACAGGGGTTTTCCAGGCAGTACCTTGCCCGCACCGCCCAGTTGAAAAACGCGTTGAGCCCCCGGCGATAGGTGCGCTGGGAGCCGATGTGCTCGTACGCGGTCAGCACGGCAGCGATCTCGCGGGTGGTGAAGGCATGCACGTTCTTGTTCGGGTTGCTTTGATAGAGCAGTTGCAGGCACTTGCGGTAGTAGTCGACAGTCTGTGTCGAGCGGCCCACGCGGGAGGTTAAGAACAGCTCGGCAGCGCGATGGATGCCGATCGAGGAAATTTCCGGGCGGTAATGCTTTTCGAAAAAGGCAACGGCGTTCTCCAGGCCGACCTCACTGACTTTTGCCACGCGCTCGCTCAGGGTCTGGAGCTCCAGAACCTGCTCGGTCAGCGACCGGTTTGGGTTGTGGGAGAGGGCGGTTTCCGCATCGGCAATCTGCTCCGCCGTCAACTTCGTGCGGGTCAGATGACGGTCAAATTTACCCCCTTCACATTCCTTTTCCAGCCGCGCACGGTACTCGATCGCATCGGCCTTGTAGCGGAAGTTTTTGCGGATACGCTCGCCGTCAGGCCGATAGCCCGTTACGCGGTAGGAGATGTTGCCCGAGGCATTCCTGAAGTTCTCGATCTTGAACCGCTCACGCTTGCTGGGTCTGGCCATAGGCGCTCATATGGTCAACTTTTTGGTCAACTGTCGAGGGATAAACTTATTGAGACTACGTAAGTTGATGTATATAAGTAAATAATGAATTATGTAGTCGGGACTCTTAATCAATTAGTTCGGGGTTCGAGTCCCCGGGGGGGGACCAATATTAAGCAGCTTTAGTTCAGCTGTTTATGGGATTTATTGGCTGGTGCGTTTTTATGTTAAGAAGGCACGCTTGGCCACATATTTGAGGGAAGTATCATCTCAGATAGCAGAAAATTGGCTCAATTTCCTTTCAAACAATAAATTGGCTTGGTGATTGGTTTACATGTTTGATTTCAAGCCCTACCATCCAACCCTTAACCCAAGGCCCGGGCTACGTTCGGACTACGTCCTCCCTCCCCCCAAGCCTTGACCTCCCCAAACACCTATATCAACACATCAATCAACCCTACAGACTTACGAATCTCGTGGCTCACATCGGGTAACTCGGACAGAATGGTCTGGGAAAATGTGAAAGCAGAGACTAATTGCGCCTTGGCAGGAAGAAGATCGGGTGGCGAAATGGCCCTTTTCAGAGGGATTCACGGAGTTGGATATCGAATGCGGAACATGCGCCGCACGTGGCGCAGTTTGAGTGTGTTTGTTGAGAGGATGGTCGTCGTAGCGACAAATTTATCTTGAATCAAATCTCTTGACCAATCGCCGACAAGTACACTTAAACACTAATGTGTTATGTAGCCATGCCCACTCACCGGCCAACCTATAAAGATATTGCACAGGCTGCTGGCGTCAGTGTCTTTTCTGTCAGTTGTGCCCTGAGGAATCGGCCTGGGGTTTCCGAGGCGACCCAAAAGCAAATTAAGGAAATTGCCGCAGACATGGGTTATCGCCCGAACCCCATGGTTACCGCATTAATGACCAATCATCGCAGGCTTAATAATAGGCGGAAAATGCGTGCGATTATTGCCTGCCTACAAGACAGAGAAACGCGCGATAATAGATCAAAGGTTTCGACAAATCGGGAATCCAATAGAGGCTACCGGACTGCTCTGGATGAGGCAGGTTTTCTGTATGAGGAATTTATCATCGAAGACTACGCCGAGAACTCTTCCCGGTTAGTTAAGGCGCTCAAGAACCGAACAATCCCTGGAATAATAATACATGCGGGGACCCTGCCCAAATGGTGTTGTGAAGGCTTGCAATCCTTCGCTATTGCCTCGATCGGCAGTCGACAAATAAATCTGCCCTGTCATTTCGCAGTGACTGATCATTATCAGAACTGCTGGAGAACCTTGCTCGAGCTTAGCCAGTTAGGCTACAAGAGAATCGGTTTTGCTATGAGTCGAAAGCATTGGTTCAACAGTATTGATTATCGATCACTGGCCGCATTCACCGCTTGGAATATACAAATGGGGAAGAGCAGGCCATTGGTTCACTGGACAGAAGAGTGGGACAAAAAAGCTTTCATTACGTGGATACAGCGTACAAAGCCTGATGTACTTATCGCAGCGGAACATGAACCCTTAAATTTCCTAAAAGAATCGGGATACCATATCCCCGATGACATAGGTTTTGCCCACTTGGGGTTGGACCCGGAGTGGAGAGATTTGGCGGGTATCCAGCAAAATAGTTTTCAAGTCGGGGAAGCAGCGATTCAACTCATCGTCGATCAAATCAATCGCAACGCTTACGGTTCGCCAGATCACCCTCGTTCCACTCAGGTTGCGGGAGATTGGATCCCTGGACCGAGTGTCAGGCAGCATTAAACAATCAGAGAATGTCTCCGATAGACTCGATGCCTAACGCATTAGGCATCGAAAGGCTTGTTTACAAATATCTAAAACTGTTGAGTGATACATGCCCCACGGAACTATCGCAGTCTTCTGCTTTTAGCCGGCAACGACTGCGGACGTGAGTGAGGCAAGGCATATTCACGAATGACAAACCTTAAGCTCCGTCATTACGTGTCGCACTACATGGCTAGAAGACAGACCCGAACATGATACCGAAAACACTTCTTGTTACCTATTGTTTGATTGCAACTTCGCTGATCGCGGAAACCTGTAACCCTGAATTATGCACGGAGAAATCCAGGGATAAAATCAACGGATCCCAGGGGCCATACCCTGCTGAAATTAGCGCATGGAGCGAGGTGGACAAAGCCGGTCAGCGCGAAGCGGGCCAGCAACTCCTCAAGGATATACAGGCGCATCTCGCAGCAGGGGACACCACGATTATGGTGCCGACTGGCGATTACCGCTATGTGAGTTCGGAGGGAAGCAAGGAGAAGCAATTCACGCTGGATCTGTCACAATATGAAGGTGTAACCGTCGACTTCCAGGGCTCGACACTATGGTTTGAGACACCGGACACAGGCTTCCTGTTTCGGGCAGGTGGGAATACGGTTCGGAACTTTTATGTCGATTGGGACCCGCTGCCCTATGTGCAAGGGGTTGTCACTGGCATAAGTGAAGAGACTCAGGAGTTTAGTGTGCGTATCGATCCTGGTTACGAGGCCGCACGCGAGACGCTGTCTGATGGCATCTCGCGTGGACGGGCTTTTTTCTTTGAACCAGAAAGCAGGAATTTTCTCGGGGATCAGCTCGGATGTACCATTACCCTGGATTGGAATCGGCGCGATGATGCCGGTGATTATCTCGTACGGTATTTTGGCTTTCACGGGATTCCCATCACTGAGGGTGGTTTCAGTGTCGGCGACCGCGTGGCACTTCTCGTCAGGTTGGGGCCGGGCATGCACGTGACGGGCGCACAGCCTGGCTGCATCGTCGAGAACGCGACCTTTTACTCTAGCCCCGGACTGGTTTATGTCATCTCGGGCGGTACAGGACCCACCATGCGAGGCTGTTCCATACGCCTGCGCCCTGGTACCAATCGCCTGCTATCGGGCAATGCCGACGGCTTTAATTTTTCCAATACAAGCTCGGGCCCCGTCATGGATAGCTGCGTGGTCGAGGGAACGATAGGCGACGATTTTATAAATGTTCACGGGCACCTGGCGCGGGTTATCTGGCAAGAGTCTCCGACCGAGCTGATCGTAACTAAAATGAACTGGAGGGGGCACTTTACGGACCCGGTAGAGGTTGAGTTTTTCGATCGCACGAGCATGCAATCCTACGGCAAGCGTCGTGTCACGGGTAAGTTGCTCTATAACGGATGGACGGTTGATAAGCAGAAGTGCCTCGCTGATCTCAAGAACCGTTGGCACTCGGGCGATGCGGCGGGGTTGGTCGAAGGCAACCGTATTTCAGTCCATCGACTGACGCTCGACGCCCCTATTGAAGCTCGCGAAGATATGATCTTGGCCTGCGAAGCTTTTTCCGGATCAGGAGCTATTATTCGCAATTGCCATTTTTCCGGAGCCTCGGCCTTTGGTATTCGCATGCAGGCACCTTATTGCACAATTGAGAACAACGTGATCGAATCGACGGGCGGGATCGGTATTAGCTTATTCGGACAGCCGGGCTTCTGGGGCGAGGGGCCATATGTGCACCATGCCAAGGTTGTCGGCAATGTGATCAAAAATACTGCGAGGGCGGATATGCGAGGACAGCAGCGTGCCGGTATTGTACTGATGGAGAATTCGCCATCATCGGATATTCTCATTGAGAACAACACCTTCATCAACCCAGGCGTTTCAGGAATCTATGCGCGGGAAGTTGATGGGTTGATCATACGCAATAACACTTTCTCAGGCTATGGCAACCTGCCCGCCTGGAAGACACTGCCCGGCCAGAGGGCAAGCCACGGTGCCGGTTATGCCATCGACCTCAGTGACTCAAACCAGGTCGAGATGGACGGCAATACCTTTGACGATCCTGGCCCCTACGCGCTCGGAACGATCTACCTGGAATCAGACCCGGATGAATCCACGCAAGCCAATGATCAATAGGGCACTTCGAACATCATGAATGGGCATCTATAAAGTCTAACCGAGCCGAGATACTTATGAAACAAATTCTCAGTTGCACACTATCCGCCATCATACTGTCTCTGACCCATGGTGTGCGTGCCGAAGAGGTCGATATTGCCCCATTGGCGATTTCGGTTCCGTCCTCCGTTCAAAATCCGATCAATGCTGGTCAGCCGGTCACATTTTCGGAGGCCCCTGCTTACGCCGACAATAACGGCCAGACGGAATTCCGGCTTGTTGCCGATAGCGATAATCGCTTTGAATTTTATTTCCCCGGGACTCCCGCCGAACCGCGCCGCTGCGAACTGCGGACAAGAATGGAAGATTTCCGGCGAGGACATGTCGAAGTCCTGCGTGACGGCGAATGGGAACGAGTCGGCGAATTGACGGGGTCAAATCCGGCTACCCTGGACTGGGAGCCTGTTCTCGTGTCCGCAGTGGCGATCGTGATTGAGGAGACAACAGACCGCGACCATGAGCCCATGCGGCTGCGGTCTATTCGATTACTCAGCGATACTCCCTGGGAAATGCCGCATGCCGCACCAACCCTGAAGTTATCAACCACGCAGCCGGATAAAGTTTTCAAGCTGGGTGAGCCGATCAAGGTGTCTTGCACAATTGGCGGGGACTGGCCGACTCCCTTGCACCTCCGCTGGCGCTGGGATGATTTTTTGAATGATCCATTACACCCGGGCGGAGAGGTCGAAGCACCGACAGATGGGCCCATTACCTTGTCATGGCAACCCGACGAACAGGGCCCCGTTCTGCTGAAGGCAAGTCTGGTTACCCCCTCGGGAGCGGTTGTCGCTGAGACCTGGCTGCTGGTTGGTATCAGAGATCCGGCCTTCCCCGGGAACGTGCCCGCATTCAGCAGCCGTTTGGCAGATGCCCCGCCGACGCGCGATGAGCTGATCGGTCAGGACAAAATGCTCTGGAGCGCGGAACTTTATATCCGAATGATCGACCCAACTTATAGTGCCCAAAAACTGGACTTCAGTCTCTTCAAAGATGCCGGTTTCAACGTGGTGGGAGCCTATCAAAATATGCCCTGGTTCGAACCCTTGCCGGGCGTCTATAATTTCAAAACGTTAGATCGAATCGTTAAAAAAGCCGAAGAGACCGATATCTTTTTGGAACTAGGTCTGTGGAGATGGGATAAATATGTCGACGGAGGGCTGCAACCCTGGCTCCAGTCTTACCTGTCACGAGGACGAGATGGCGATGACGTCAGCAGGATGTTTTCACCCTCTGCGGAATCCTATCGTGAGGCGGTCTTGCGGGCTGCTGAGGTCTTTGTTCGCCGTTACCGCAGTAGTCCGGCGGTCGCACTGTGGTATGTGCATCCCTACGGCCAAGTGGACCACGAGATAACCTCTGAGATGCTAAATGGTGAGGCGCGCTACGATTACTCCATGCATGCAGTGCATGCTTATCAAGAATACTTGAGGCAGAAATTTGGGACAATCGCCACCCTGAACGCTGCCTATGGGACCGACTACAAAGACTTCGCATCAATCGAGATCCCAAAGTCCCTGGCGGCGACCTCGAAGGATCAGGCTCACGCTGGAAACATTGTTGATAATCGCCCCCTGTGGCGTGACTATTTGTTCTTCCGGGACGACTTAACCGTGCTTGGCCTACAAGAGCAGGTCTATAAGATTGTCCGCCAACTCGACCCAATCAGGCCGATTGCGGGCATGAGTAATTCCATGGCGGCGCAATCTTCGGCGGCAGAGATTGACTTGCGGCAGCGTTACGGGGCGTTTTACGGAGACCAGGGGCTGGACATTCCCGCCCTGGTGAGACGCTATCTCCCCGTTATCGGTGGAGGGCTTCCCTTCCGCGGTGAGCCAATTCGGCCCTACTCACCGACTCGCTTTCGTGGCGACCTGAAGGCCGCAACAGGACAGAGCCTCTTCGATGGCGCAGTCGTCGGCATCAAGCATATGCAATTTGTATTTTCAACATGGGAGAATAATCCCGTCTGGGAAATGCTGACCTACCCGCCATTACGTGAGGCATTTGCAGCCAACTCCGACGCAACCCCATATCCATCGAAAGCCGGGCTGTTACATTCGTTTCGAACAGGGGCTCTGGAAGGTGAAACCTCATATCCTAATATCGAGCTGCACCGTTGGGTAGAATTACTCGGCTGGAGCCGAACAATCGTCAAGCCTGGCCTGTGGGTAGAGCCACTGATGGCCGATGGGAACACCGAGGGATTCGCGGACAAAAAACTCATCATCGACAATAACTCGCGGGTGCTCGAGCCAGGCGTGATTGATGCGCTAGTAGACTTCGTCAGTCAGGGAGGCTATCTGGTCATCCAGCGCACATCGGGCGAGTATTCTGATGATTCGCCCGAGCCGATGTTCTCTCTGGCAAGTAAACTCGGCTATCCGCACGCCGCGTCACTCGGTAATGTTTTCGCAACTGAGGGGGTAGCCCGGGGAGAGAAGTTCCTCGCTGGGATGGAACTGCCCTTGCGCTCACTTTGTGTATTGGAAAAGCCCGGTGCGACCGTGGTTGCGACGGTAGATGGCAAGAACGTCGCCCTGGAATGGAAGTTCGGAAAAGGCAAAGTGCTACTGTTTGGCGGAATCCCGGGTTATGCATATACGGGAGAAATACGTTTGTTACGAAAGGCCGGTAAGGACGAAGAGGCCAATCAGCTGTGGGCGGATTGGCAACAGGCATTGGAGCGTGAACTAGAAGGCTTGACCGCTCACCTCCTGACCTGGGCCGGTTTGCCACCGCAAGGTATTCAGAGTGATGCTCCCATCGACGTCATGGTTCGTGCGAGGGGAGAAACGCTTTGGGTCCCATTGCGAAACCATTCATCAAACGAGTTGATCGGAATCACTCTATCCCTGCCGCAAGAGCTACCTGGGGCAACGCGAGCTAACGCCATTATGGTTGACCGGACCGAAGCTCTCATACCGGACGACCAAACTGGCAGCGCCTGGGTACTGCCACAACTTGATGCGGGTGAGTTCTGCTTGATTGAATTCAGTCGTTAGGTGCTGGACGACCCGTGCCCATTGAAAAACAAGAAATTTAAGTGGACGATGCCCTCAATAGAATAACGTATTAGGCTTAAAAGTCCTTGTGTAAATATGTTCTAAAGTGAAACTTGTGTAAGTGCCCATAAGACTACCCCTTACGACGGGTGGCTGATTTATCGTAAGAAGCAAACCCCAATTCCTTCCTATTATATGAAGAATATACATTATCTCACCTCGATCGCATGCGTCCTGATCGGATTCTCGGCGATTCCTGCTCACGCGGACCAGACCTTCTATCTTCCCTTCGATCTGGACGGCTCTCCGTCACTCACGAATGAAGGCACCTTAGGTGGAACGGCGATAGCTGAAGACGGTCCTGGCCCTGGAGATTATACGCCCATTCCTTCGTCCTTAACGGCCCCAAGAATCGGAAGTACATACTCCGAGTACTTTAGAGGCGACACCAGCGGCGGACCAAGCTCTGTGAGCGCAGGCGTTGTCATACTGCCCAATAGTACAAATCAGTTTAATCTCGATTCCAGTTCATCCAAGATGACGATATCCACTTGGGTCAAGTGGGATGGTGCCCTCAAAGCAGGACAGTTAGCCGGCATTGCCAATAAAATGAGTGGTTCTACGGGGTGGGCATTGACGCTTACGGACACTGGCCAAATTCGATTCGCATATGGAACAAGTGTCCGCAAAACGGTTTCCACGATTGCCACGGGGTCTTGGGTACACGTCGCCGCGTCATGGGATACTGGAAGTTCATCGGCGCTGAGTGTTTACGTTGATGGAGTTCTGCAAACACTGGATATCGCTGCTACGGGAACCAGTACGCTTCCGACAAACACGGAATCAATCCGATTGGGGTCCACGACTTACTCGGGTTATAATTCCTTGAATGGAAATCTTGATGATTTTGCGATGTGGAATAGTGTGCTGAGCGCTGCGCAAGTTCGCGCCATAGGCACTATTCCAGAGGCCATTGATGGTTACAATGCCGGTTATGTAAACGAGCTTTTTCAGGTCGCTGACGGTTCGATTGAAAGCGCCACGATATCGGGTAGCGTATGGACACAGGCTTCTGGGTTTGACGTTACTGGTCACGAGCTCGGTGATACATGGGAAACTGAGAGCGCATATTATGTTTGGCTCTCGGGGGATAGCGCGAATGCAATGGGTGTTACCGCCGCCATTCCAGAAGCAAGTCAAGCCACTCTGTTGATTGGTGTTCTGGGACTCCTATATATGCTCGTTCGTCGCCGATCTCACAAAAATCGGGAGGGCTGACACAGGGCCTCTGCATCGTAACTCACCACTCCTCAGCGAGCCTAAAACTGAGTTCGAGACGCACACAAGCTAGGCCAGACCATAATTAATGATGATGGATCAAAATATAAGTCGCCCGCGTCGCTTGGCTTTCAGCTTAATCGAGCTGCTTTCGGTTGTCGCTACGATCTCGGTCCTCGCCGGCATACTGATCGCGGTAGTCGGAAAGGTTAGAGCACAGGCAAACTCAGCCGCCTGTGTCTCTAACCTTCGCTCATTCTATGTCCCCTTCAATATGTATGCTCAAGACGCCAAGAGATGGCCGTCGGTTAACCTGAACAGTGAATGGAGTATATCGGGCAGCGGTCGGCAGCTATGGTTCGTGGCACTCATGCGTCTGGGATACATCGACACCTACGAGCAAGTAATCGACGGTAGCGACTGTCTAAACTCAGGCATTTTGGCATGCCCGTCGAATGACGTCTTGGTGACTCGGCCCTTCCTCATGACCTCTTCTCCATACCCCGTGCTTCCAGACTATGCGATGAATACTTACTGGGGGGAAATGAATGTTCAGCCATCTCGGATTTCGACTGCGGACATCTCGAATCCCCAGGCGATCTTGCTCCTCGACTCAGAAACCAACGGCAGCCGTTCAATATATCCGATGTCGTTAGGCTACGTAAGATGGAACTCCGCGGATTGTAAAATACCGACAGACCTCCACTCGGGAGGGGCCCACGTGTTGCGTGCAGATGGCAGCGTGGGTTCCATTAGTCCAGAGACGCATCCAGATATTGAAGACCGTAAGTACTGGGACCCGCGGTTATAATGCTAGAGCCAGTTAAGCTTTATTAACCTCGGTGGAGATCGGTGAGTCATTGAGTTAGGAATTCCATCGATTGTCCTAAATGCCAAATCATTTAAACGTTATACCAACGAATGGTCACATGCAAATTAAACATATAAAATCCGACGAAACATTAGATAATCATGTTTCAGGGGAAGTCTTGTACAATGGAATTGTGCTTCCTCAAGAATGGCCGCCGCGTAACCTGACGATTTCCCCTGAGCTTGCGCCCCATGAATTAAACGTCGCCTACGGAGTAGATGACCCGCACGAAATCAGTGCTCCCCGTGCCCCGCTCCCTGTACCTTATCTCGCCGCGCCACCCAGTGTAATCTCGATCGATGTTGGAAGGCAGTTATTTGTGGATGACTTTTTGATTGAGCAGACTGATCTAGGGCGTTGCTTCCACAAAGCGGTTAAATGCCCCGATAATCCCATTTTCTACGCCGAGACACCTCTCGAAAAGCCAATTGGCCGTTTGGCTGGGGCTGCTCCCAAAAGTGGCGGACTCTGGTGGGACCCGCGGTCACTGGAGTTCAAACTTTGGTATGAATCCGGTTGGTGTGAAGCTCTCGCATATGCTACAAGTCCGGATGGTTTGCATTGGAACCGTCCGTGTATCAATCCGGAGACTGGCGATAATCAACTCAAGCTCGATGTCTTGCCGGACTCAAGCACCGTATTTCTCGATCATGCAACGAATGATCCGGGGCAACGTTTCAAAATGTTTGTCCGCTCCCCAGGTCACTGGGAAGCGGGTATTGCATTCGTTTCTGTCGATGGAATCCATTGGACGACTCCAACCCCAAGTGGGACCTCGGCTGATCGGAGCACGATCTTTTACAATCCATTTCGTAAAAAATGGGTCTACAGCATTCGTTCGCTAGCCTATGGCCGCACACGGCACTACCACGAACATGAGGACTTTTTAACGGGCGTAAAATGGGAAGACGATGAGCCTGTCTTTTGGGCATCTGCCGACGATCTGGATTTGCCCGATCCAGAGATTGGTTATCCCGCCCAACTGTATAATGTCGACGCAGTCGCTTACGAAAGCATTATGGTCGGGCTATTCGAAATTTTACGTGGGCCTAATAATGCCGAATGTGCGAACGACGGTCGCCCAAAAATCACTGACTTATCATTAGCTTACAGTCGAGACGGATTTCATTGGGACCGTCCGGATCGCAGTTCATTAATCGCTTGCGAGCAGACCGTTGGCTCTTGGGATCGAGGCTATGTTCAGTCTGTGGGAGGACTTTTTACTGTCGTAGGTGACGAACTATGGTTCTATTATAGCGCGGCTCAAGGCGGCTGCAAGGATACCGATCCCGAGGGGGGGATGTATGCTAATCGGAGTATGGGCATTGCCCGTCTTCGTCGCGATGGATTCGCTTCCATGCAGGCTTCAGAAAAGGGGGGGACGCTCACGACCCGTCCGCTCCGCTTCAGCGGTACGCATCTTTGGGTAAATCTTGACTGCCCCGAAGGAGCGCTGCAGGTGGAAGTACTCAACCCCGCAGGCGAAATTATCGAAGGATTTTCTAAGTCCGACAGTAAGATCACACGCGGCGATCATACGAAGGTCAAGGTTAGCTGGGGCAATGACGCGGATTTAGCACCGTTGGCCAATCAGCCCGTCCGATTTAAGTTCTATTTGACAAATGGCCATCTCTATTCGTTTTGGGTTTCTGCAAGCGTGACTGGATGTAGCGGCGGCTATGTTGCCGCTGGAGGCCCTGGTTTTTGGGGAGGGATGGACACAGATTGACCTGCCTACGCAAGCTGTGCCGGGTTGAGAGTTCGTCTGAGCGGGTTAATGATGTGATTGAGTGTTAGGTTGTAGAGGGAGTCAAGGCTTGGGCGGAATGCGGGCGTAGCCGGAGTGTAGCCCATGCCTTGGAGGTTGGTTTCGAAGGGATGGGGTACGGTTTCTTTCGCCGCAAACTCGAGCGGGGTGAGCAGTCCGAGGGAACGGTGAGGCCTGATGTTGTT
>JAUTCS010000060.1 GCA_030673825.1 Verrucomicrobiota bacterium JB024
ATCCGAATCCTAAGTCAGCAGACTTGAGCCGCGCGGTGGATAACCCGACATCTGGCTTTGCCTTGAATCCGAATCCTAAGTCAGCAGACTCTGAAAATGATAGGTGCCAACCGTGAGGTGGCTTTGCCTTGAATCCGAATCCTAAGTCAGCAGACTCAGACGTGCGATTACCCGGTCGGGGTTGCGGCTTTGCCTTGAATCCGAATCCTAAGTCAGCAGACTTATTCGCGAATGTATATCGACATCTGCGTTGCTTTGCCTTGAATCCGAATCCTAAGTCAGCAGACTCACCGCCGGCTGCGTCCGCTTCATCCACGCGCTTTGCCTTGAATCCGAATCCTAAGTCAGCAGACTGGCATTCCCCAGTCTGCTGACTTTTAATGACTTACCAGAATTGTATCTGTTCCGGAAGCTCCTCCGGTGCCAGTTTTTCGGCGGGTTTGCCGTAGATGACCAAGCTCCGTTGCCACTGGGATTGCGTGACATACCAAGCCCGCACCTTTCCTTCCGGGGGGATTTCCTGCTCCACCCGCCGCAGATGCGTCTGCATCCGGGAATAGGTAACCATGGGCCGCGCATATACGGAAAATTGTATCATCTGAAACCCGTCGTTCAACAGGAATTTACGGAAGTCGGCATAAGCTTTACGGGCTTCCTTTTCGGTGACCGGCAGGTCAAACGCGACGATCAGCCAGCCCATTTTGAATTTGAGGGAGTCCATGGTTTGTAGCTACGGGTTTGACCGCTGAGCACGGCACTGCGGAAACCGCGGATAACCGATTCCAGGCAATTCTTCAGATCCATTTCCAGCCCGAGGTACCCCACCCGCTCCAGGACAAATTCCGTCACGTAGTGGCGGAATCGTCCGTTGATCTGATAGTCTCCGGGCTGAGTCTCCTCCAGCACCCAACGGGCGACGCGGAAATCCACACAGGGGCGGAAAGGCTCCATGATATCGTAGGCGAGTGGCGTGGAGCGCTCGCGCACCTCATGCGAAATGCCCAGCGTCGGATCGAGCCCGCAGGCCAGAAGCTTTTGCAAGGTCAACGAAAGCAGGACCGCGTAACCGAAATTAAGAAGGTCGTTCACCCCGCCTTCGTCACGCGCCCTCCGGAAGTTATTCAGACCAAGCGCATCGGCAAAAATCCCCCAATAGTACCGGGCACACGTTCCCTCTTTGGTCTGCGTCTTACTAAGCGCCCGCTTTTTGAGCACGTCCAGTTTGGGATGTCCCGGAACCAATGATTCGGCCAGCAAGGCCTGGTTCAGGCACTTGGCATCGACCGTTTTGCGCCAGAGCACATCCACCTTCTTTCGCTCCAGGGAAAGTGCGGCCTTCGTGAGCAATGTATCGCTGGAGCGGTTGGCGGGCAAAAGCAGGCTCACCGGCTGGAACCGCTCGCAGATGACCAGGGCGACGCCGTGCTTGGCGGCTTCCAGCAGCAAATGACTGTGTAACTGCGCGGAGAAACTGGTGATGACAATCGCTGCCACATCCTCCAGCGGGACCTGCTTAGTCCTGCCGTCCTCATCAATACAGGTCAACTGCCCCTGGCGGCAACTGATGCTGCACCGCGGCGAGTCGATGTTGATGATGTGGTAGGACATGGCGTCCCCCTAGTGGCCGGAGTAGTCCTGATTGAGGATCGTCAGCTTGCCCTTAAGCAGACTAACCAGTCGTGTATTGATGAAACAGCCTCTCTTTTTGTTGGCCACGCGTACCAACTCCGGGGAGAGCATATCAATCAGGAACCCGGCTTTCGCATCCTTGACGGAACAGATACGCCAAACTCCTTGGTAGCGCCCCTCTTCGATCCGGATGACCGACCCGGTCCTGAGCACACGCGGCATTTTCCCCTGATTATCCACTGTAGCTTGTTTCAAATTCTCATGGACGTGCATGTGAGGGATCACCCGAATCACCGGATCCAGCACCACACCAAAGTTTTCCTCCACGATCAGCCCACCCTTGAGCCGGGAGAGCTTGCCCGAGCCATTGCGTGGCTGGTAACCGAGCAGTTTGCTTTTCTTCTCACGGGCGGTCTTGCTCTGACGCTTTTTGTCGCCATCTCGCATCCTCATCCCCAAGACCATTTTTTCGCTATCATCAGGATCCTCGTGCAGGATGCGCCAAGTGTTTTGCTGGACCTTGAGCCCACGCATCGTGTGCGGCAGGTGCTGGATAACGCGTCGCTCGGCCAATCGCTCCGAGACTTGATTCTTGAGATCCGGAGGCAAATCCGAGAGCTGCCAGTCACCCTTCTCACTGAAGGTCACAACCTGCCGCGCGCGCTTTTTGAATTCATTCCGGTCCGCCTCGCTGCCGAGGCGGCGGCGACTCATCAGCTCCCACAGGCGACCGTCACGGGGAAAAAGGGACGCAGCCAGGCCGATGCTCACCGCGTCCAACGCATGGTGCAGGTGGGTCATCTCGCGGATATCGGTTTTGATCCTGCCCTCGGTTTCCGGGCAGACCTGAGCGAGACAGCCCTCCAGCTTCCAGGCTTTGCGCACGGCCGCCGTGACGCTCCCGCCGAGCATTGTCACCTGCGGGATGAGCAGGCTCTGGTCATGGGCAATCTGCGTCAACTCATCACGGGCCTGAAGCGCCGCGAGCTTGTTCAAATGGCTGGTCTGGGTGAGATCACGCCCGGTAAAGCCGCTCTCTCCCTCCTCCGCGCTGTTCTTTTTCCGGCGCACATCGAACTCGGGCATGAGCAGGAGCTGCTTACGCCGCCAGCGGCGCAGGTCGTCATCGATAAAGACCGCGTTACGGTTACCCCGCGGGTCGTATCCGGGCCGAAGCCCCTGAATGAAACGCTCATAGTGGGCCAGCGTCTGGAGTTGCAGGTCGGTGCCGGGGACTTTCTCGCCCTCGTGCTCGGCCATGAATTTCCAGGCGATCTGCTGGCCCTTCATGCGGTTAACTTCGGGCCAGGTCAGCACCAGCGAATCGAGAGAATCGCTTGGGCGCCAGGAGCGCGGAATGATGTGCTCACGGTCAACCTTCAGGCTGACGATGTCGTCAAAGCAGTAGTCTTTCCCCGTAAACGGACAGGTCCAGTTGAGGTCGCGGGCGATGCGCACCTTTTTGATCAGCCCGGCGTTGATCGTATATGTACCGCCATACTTGGGCAGCTCTTTTTCGATCAGCTCGACCGCCCGTTTGTGGTCGGCCAGCTTGAGCCCCAGCAGTTGCGCCTTCTCCTTGGCCGTCTTGGCGGAAAACTCCTGCAAGTCGCGAATCACCTCCAGCGTGACCTTGCCGACGCGGGCGACCTCGCCCCCGGCGTAGTGGCGAATCAGGTCGCGCAGCAAGCGGCGGAAGATCAGCAGGCGGTGCCGTACAAGCGAGTTGTTGGTCTGCGCGTCGATGGAACGCTGGAGCTGCCGGGCGACGACCTCCGGAGTCTCTTCCAGGCACCCGCCCTTGTCCTTGGGGTCGGGCTGGCTGTCGTCAAAGACCGCTTCCCAGGCGACCTGCATCAGCCGTCGCGCGTACGGAGCCCGGCCACTGGGCACAAAGGCGGCGATGGAGATCCCCTCTGCCAGGAAATGCGCGCGATCCTGCGCCTTCTTGCGCGCACGCTTTTTGTAAGCCTCGTAAGCAGTCGTGACGGCCTGATCGAAGTCCGCCGGGTCGCCCCCCTCCGCCACCAGTAAGTCACGCCACGCCTTCAGGCTGGCCGGCTTTCCCTTGTACAACTGTCCCGCAAAAACCTTTTGGAGCTTCTGCGACAAGGTGAGCCAGACGCCGGACAATTTCTCCGAGCCGAGCACCCGCTTGACGGGGTCGAAGGTCAGGGCCCGCTCCATTTCCGGCGTCAGGAACAGGGCGTCAACGTTAGCAGGAGCAGCCCCGATGATCTCGACCAGTGCCTTCTTCAGGGAGGTTTTAGTCAGGTAGCCGGATGCCTCCATCACGGTGTGCAGACGGCGACGCTCCTCGCCGCTCAGGCGGCGGGAGTCCTCATCACCCTCCCCCTTCACCCGCAGGTTGCACATCAACATACCCCAGCGGTAGCGGTAAAAATCGCGGCCATGCTTGGCAGGAACCTTTTCCCCGCTGATCCGGCACAGGGGGATGATCCGGTTATCAAAGCGCGGCACCATCTGTCCGAAGAGCAGCCCGCCATGGAAACGCCCAGGCAGGCGGATCGCCGGGCAGGGAACGGACTTCCAGGCGGTTTTTTCCTCCCCGCACAGGCACGCGACAAAAGCCTCCTCGCAGCCGGGGAGTTTTCCGATATGCGCACACAGGAGGCGGACGACCTCATCCCGCACCACCCGACGCGGAAAGGCCGCGTCATTGCCCTTGAAATACCCCTCCAGCGCGGGAGATTTCTCGGAGGTGGGATCGACGCCGAGAAACGCACAGACCGTCTCTGCCATCGTCGCGGTGCCGTATTCACCCATCAGCCGGTTCGCGTTTTCCTCCTTCTTGGTGTCCTCGGCCTGCTCCTGATCGCTCTTGCCCATCGCCCACAGGGCGTTGCCGTCGTAGCCCCGATTGTGCGCGTACCAACGGATGACATCCCACAGTTCGGGCCAGCTCAGCGACTCCCGGTGCCCGCTCAGGACCTGTGCCGCCAGCAGCCAGGGGAAGGGGTGCCCCGCGCCTTGATTCATTCGATCCTTGAGCTGGTCTTCCGTAAACACCCCCAGATGCACCAGCAGCCGCCCCAGGCGCTTGACGCGGTTACGGGTGGCGGCGATGTGGCGACGCCCCCGCCGGAACGCCGCCCGGGCGTGATTCTGGCAATCGTCGGGGCTGAAAATGACCGCCCCGCACCCCAGCACCTGGGGCATGGAACCGGTTTCCTCAATCGCGGCCCACCCCAAAGAGGCATGGCCGATGTCGAAAGCAAGCGAGACAGGGTTCATCGAACCATATACTCAGTATTTTATCCTTGATTCAATCATATAAATTTGATGGGTTTCTAACGGATTCAAGACAAAGTTAGTAACGCAGGCGTACGGCCCCTGACAGTCATGCTGTCACGCCAGCCCAAGAAAGCGTTTTTTAAAACAATAACGCGGGTGTAACAGCCCGCGTTATGTTTTTTCTGCCCGGTGAAAATTCTATCTGGCGGAATTCCCACTCAAACGCGCTCGTTTTTGCCAGTAACCATTCTTCGGCAACTCGATCCCCCGGGTCATGCAGCGTTTACGCACGGCGTTATCGGAAACCCCGAGATCGGTGGCAATACGGGTCAGGGGCTTTTCGAAAGCGAGCTTGGCGAACTGAGCATCAGTGGGCCGCCCACGACCTCATCATCCGCGCCGTGGACAAAGGCATCTGCTCCAACCAGCACATCCCGAAAATCCTCCAGAAGTGGCGCCACCCCGCCCACCCCTGCTTCCAACCCCGCACTCTCTGGTCCCTCCAGAACGCCTTCACCGAATCCCTCAAAGGTAACCTCAACCTCCTCCCCGCTCGCACCGAGACGCTCCACCGCCTCCTCGACGTGCAGGCCGGGGTCAACTGAAGGAGAGCTGATAGAGACCCGGAGTTGCCCCCCGGAGTCGTGCATCAAGAAACGCCCCACCATCAAGGAGGGGCGTTTCTTCTTAGCTGTGGTTAAGACCAGAAGACCTACCGGTCTCGATCCGGCGGGTCGCGATCTCTTTCGCCCCCAGTGAGCCAAGCGAGTATTTCTTACCGGCCCAAACGAAAGTCGCCTGTGCTTTTCGCGAGCTGCGGTTTTGCACCCGGATGCTCAGGCCGCCTTCCACGGCTTGAGCCGAGAGCAGACGTACCGAAGCGGGGCGAATCGTGCCGAACGATCCGGAGGGAGGCAACGATCCCTCGCCCGGCGTTACTGGCAGGGCGACCGGAGCTTGCAGAGATTTCGTCACGAGGTTCTCAGGGTCGGTGTCGTCACCGAACAGGGCGAGGCGGAACTTCAACTCGCCGCAATCCGTCGCTGCCAGCCAGGGCATTTCCGTCGCGCCGATCGAAACATCCGTCGCGTAGCGAGTGGCACGGGCCAGCGTGAGACGCGTCTCCCGGGGCAGAAAATCCGCATCGCTGAGGTTATCGGAAAAGACGCCAACGCAATCGCCAGTCTTGTTGCGGCGGGTGAACCAACGTCCGACGGGTACCTGGCCGCGCTCCGTCCGCTCGATGACGGAACCGGGGACATCACAGCGCGCGTCACCCTCGGAGGGCAGGCACAGTTGCAGGCGGGCACTCCGCTCGTTCCACAGCAAGCGGCCTCGCACATCCACCCAGTTCGTTGAGCGATTGAGATAAAAGGTCAGATCACACCAGGAGCGTTCGCCGCCCCAGCGCGTCCACAGCACGGAACGCTCCGGCCCGCTTTCGAGGACCTCCGAGGCCGTGACGCTCCAGTGCTCGCGCACCGTGTCCAGGCAGTAGGACTCCGGCTCCTCGACCATGCCGCCCCAGGAGCCCCAGGGGTCATCGACGACCATCAGGCGCAGGCCCGACAAAGTTGAAAAGAAAGGCCGCTCCTTGTGGCGCACACTGAGCTTCCCACCCTTAGCCAGGCCGAGGCGCCACAGGGGGTGAGAAATGGATGGCAACCCGGTCCGGCGTGCCTGACAGGCGGTGCCTGTATCCTTGGCTGCCGACGGTTTTGCGGTTGTTTCCGCGATGCCGAGTCGGACACATTTCCAGCCAAAACCCTCGATCTCCACCTCGGCCACCACCCGGCATCGCCACGGCAGATGGGGCATGGAGTTATGTTCAGTAGCAACCCGTTGGAAAGGCAGGTGGCGACCGCGTCCGTCGATGACGTGCAGCTTAAGTTCGTCTGGACGCCCTTCGTAGTCCCAGAGAGGCCGATAGTCCAGCGAGGCCTCCAATTCAACCGGCCCGTTATAGGTGGCCGGCGAGGGATTCCAGATCAGGAAAGGCACATCCTTGGGCTTGTCGGGATCAGGTGGCGGCGGCACACGCGTGTCCACCTGCGCAGCCAGAACGGACATGGCCCCCAGCAGCGCTTTCTGGGACTGATGGACAATGCCTCCCGTCCACGCCATCTGATCGTCAATCGCCCGCTCGATGCTCGAACCAGGCAGGATATCATGAAAGCTATTAAAGAGCAGCCCGTCCCAGGCTTCATCGAGGGATATCGCCCGCGGAAGCTCCAGCGAAGAGCCGATAAGCGCCTGCGAGGCCTCGGCCACGGGCAGGACGGCCTCCGCCTGGCGGAACAGGGATTTAAACCGCTGCACCGAGGAGTAGCACCCGCGCAGGCAGTAGCCGAACTCTCCCCGCTGCTCGGGCACAGACTTGGCCTTGGCGCCTTTGATCTCCGCCTGCAAAGCCTCGAAAAGGCGATGCATCGTCGAGTAGACGATCTCCACCTCGGGGTGCTCCTGCGCCCACTGCGCGACATCGGCAAGGTTACGGCGGGTCGGCCCGCCGCCATGATTGCCGAGTCCCATCAGCACGCTGACATTGCGGTAAGGCTGAGCCGATGCTCCCTCCAGCGTGATGTCTAAAATCTTCGGCATGTTCGCCCGCTGCGAGCAGTACCATTTGTAGTGCTGGCGGTAACACAGGAGGCGGTCCTGATAATCGCACTTCCACCAAAACAGCGGCGAGGCCATGGTGAACTGCTCACGCTGGGGACGTGTAAACATGAAACCCTCCATGCCGAAGCTGCGGAGAATATTGGGCCAGCCCGCCGGATGCCCGAAACTGTCCGCCTGCCAGGCGATGCGCGGGCGTACTCCCAACTCGCGCTGGAAGTATTCCAGTCCGGCCTCAAACTGCCGACACAGCGTCTCCGTAGAGCTGAGGTTCGAGTCGGGCTGCACGATCGTGCCCCCGACCACATCCCATCGCCCTTCCTGGACCTTTTCCAGGATGCGTGCGAACACGTCCGGTGCGTACCGCTGTATGTGGCGGTAGATGCTGGCCTCCCCACGGTTAAAGGTGAGGTCCGGCACCTCATCCATCAGGTCCAGCACCGTCTTCACGGTCGTGATGCCTTCGGTCAGTCCTTCACGCCAGTCCCAGAGCCAAACCGGGTCCAGGTGAGCGTTGGGCAGCAGGTGAAACGTCAGCTTCTGTTTCTTCATCATGGGGTGAGTTTAAATATGCCTTTATCGCTCCCGCTCCGAAACACGCTCAAGCAGGGACTGCCTTGTGCCGCCAGCGAAGCGCAACACTGGATCGCCGTCAACCGGAACCGGAGCTCCCAAGGGCATTGTCGGATGAGCGCTTTTCCACGTCCTCACTGCGGCAATCCGAACAACGCATACAGACAGTCCGCGTAAATCCGGTGCCCGAAGTCGTTGGGATGGTTGGCGCCATTGCCGGTGAGGCTGAAAAAGCCCTTTCGCCGGACCAGTTCCGTCCAGACAGAGTACACATCGCAAAACGCCACGCCCTCCCCTGCCAAAGCCTTGAGCCGCTCACTCATGTCTCGCCGCACCTCCGGAAGAAACAGATGCCAGTCCGGGTTGGGCGTCATCCCGGCGATGACGATGCATTCACATGTCGGCAAGGCCGCGCGCACGGAACCTAGCAGGTCGCGGATGTTTTGCTGAAACTCCGCGGGTGCGACACCGTTGCTGGCGTCGTTCATCCCGAACCCAACGATGAGCAAATCTGGCCGCGCCGCAATCACCCGGTCGCTCTGCTCCTTGCCCCAAGCGGACCGGGTGCAACCTTTCGAATAGTTATGCAGCTTGATCGAGCCGCCGGTCGCGCATTCCAAGCGCCTGGCCAGCAGTCCCGGATAGGAGGGCTGGAAGGGCGGTGCCTGCGTGACCCCGGAGGCATTCGCACCCTCGGAGATGCTGTCCCCCAGCACCACGAGCGAGACAGGCTCCGCCTGCGTCAGGCGCTGACGTGTCCGGGCAAGACGTTCCGGCTGCGACTCGGGAACGGGACCGGTCCAGGGCTCCTCCGTGCGGTAGTCCACGCAGAGTTGAAGCTGGTGGTAGTAAAAGCCCTCGCTGAAGTGGATCAGGCGTTTGCCATCCCGATGTTTTTCAATCGCCCGCGTCGACGGGGTTTCCGGAAACAATTCTTCCGGAGTCAGAGAGGGCAAATCGGTTCGGCCCGTCACGACCAGATTGCCCCCCTCCAGGCGCATCCCGTCCAACTCCAGGGCCTCCCCCGTCGAGCGGCGCACGGCCAGCAACTCACCGGGTGTGAACATCAGCCGCGCTGAGAGTGTGCCTGTGGCCGGGTCGCGCTCCAAGAGGACCGGCTCGCCCTGCACGGTGCCCCCCTGTCCCCAGACTGGGCGGTGAGCACTTGCGGATACCTTTGATGGGTCAATTTGTGTCGTCATCTTTTACCGAATTAAAAGCCGTTAAAGCCGCCGCTACTGCGTCAGCATGAGGGCATCGATCTGCATGGCCATCAGTTGCGAGCCTTCTTCCTCGGCCTGCTTCTCCATCGCCTTTTCGCTTTGTCCCCCCAGCAGGGCCACGTCTATTTCGCGGCTGTCGTCCTTACCGCTCAGAGCAACAATCTCGACCGTATGGCGACCGCTGGAATACGTTTCGGGCAGGGCGAGCTCAATCCAGCCGACATGCATGTTTGCCGCTGCCAGCCCGGCATTCCAGGGGTTGAGATGGAGCAGGTCGCTCATCTCGGCTTTGGCGGGAATCTCGCCGACAAGGGCTCCGTCCACGTAAACCTGCACGTCCATGGCCGGACGGTCCATCCGGCGTACCCAGAGCCGGGAGAACGGCGACGAGGCCTCGACATCATACTCGGCGGAATACTGGTCCCCCGCGGGCGCGTCCCAGTGGGTGTTCATACCAATCGCCGCTCCGCCGCTGTAGCGGCTGTAGCCTTCCAGCCTCGGCTGGACAAAGGTGGTCGAAGCGAAGTCTTCCGCCTCCACCCAGGCGGCCACCGCCTCCGGTTCGATCGCGGCGGGCAGCCAGCGGTGCCAGGCGGGCGGGTTGAGCTTCAGCAGTTCGTCCACGCTGACGCCGCCTTTCACGATCGCGACCTCGGCCTGCGGCGACTCCTTGTAATAATACCCGCTGGGCATGTGCTGAAGGTAATCCGGCAGGTCGCCGGTCAGCTTTTCATGCGGGGACTGCACGAGGGTAACCTCCACCGCGCCATTTCCGGCCGGGGTGGTTTCAAGCGTCTCTCCTTGGAGGTTCTCGAGCCGGGCGGCAGCCGGCAGGCGGACCGTCGCCTGCTCACGCTCGACACAGGTCCAGATCAGGAGCGACCCGTCCGGCAAGGTTTGGCCGTTGATGCCCTCGGTCTGAAAGACCCGGTACCCCAGCACCTTCTGGCGAAATTCGTCCAGCGTCATTGCCTTGGGTTCAGGCGGGATCACGCCGATCCCCGAGGCTGTGTAGGCGTCCAGCGGGTAGGATGTCCAAGCCTTCGGGACGGTGCTCCCCTCGGGGTCGCGCAACAGCCAGACGGGCTGCTCCGGCTTCTCCCCCACCAGCGTCTCCTGCTGCGGCTTCGTCAGAAAGTCCCAGGGCACGAGGTAGCCTTGCAGGCCCATCTGGAGATTGAGCGCGGGGATGATCCAGCGGCCATCGGGCGCCATCCGGATCTGCCCGGTCGTGCCGATGTACTGCCCGTCCATTTCGTAGCGCACCAGCGGGTCGCCGGTGAGTTCTTTTTCGCGCAGGCTGACCGGATACCAGCCGTAAACTTCGGGGATATAGCCGGAGAGGCGTTCGCCCGCCGCACGGACGGTTTTCGCATAGGTGGCCATCCACTCCAGTTGACGGGGGTCGCGGATCAGCTCCGTGATCTGGAATTTACGGGGAGGGTCAAAGACGAATCCGAAAGCGTACACGCCCTTGGCCCCGAACAGCGTCATCAGGTCGAAGTCATTCAGCATCTGGAGCCGGTCCAGGTACCCGACATAATCCTTCTGCCCGTCAAAGGCCGCCGGCGAGGTCTCGGTGATGAGGGTCCACTGACGCCGGGCGGAGGAGAGAGCTTCGGCCAGGGGCACCAGGGTATTGTGGTAAGCGAGGCTGTCACCGTAGCAGTAGGCTTCGTAGCCCAGCCCGTCCTGGCCCCCGGAGGTTCTCGGGTTGACCAGCCAGTCGCTGAAGAAGGTGTTGTGCTTGAGAACGACGGGCACATCGGCGATGTCTTTCAAGACATCGGCCGTCAGGCTGATCATCTCCTCGGCCACCGCTCCCTTGAAGCGTGTCAGGTCGTGAAGGCTCTGACCGGAGCGCGCCGCGCAGGTGTACACCGCCTGTGAAACGGGATCGATCCAGATAACCCTATCGTCCGTGATCTGGACCGGAATCAGCCGCGATGCCGCCAGGAAGTCCGGCACCTGCTCTCCGGTTACCCCCCAGGTTTCGTTCAGCTTGTCGATGCTCCCGTAACGCTTCAGCAGTTCGGCAGCGTACTGGTTAAGAAAGGTCGGAGAGGTACAAATCTGTGTGTTGCGCGAGTGCAGCTCGTTGTTGAAGGGGTCCACCCACATGCGCATGCCCGCGCCCAAGCTCAGGCTGCCATACACTTCCTTCAACTCGCGCAGGTGTGTCTCCATGCCGTCGACAAAGCCGGAGGGGTTCCGCTTGGACATCCGCACCTCGGGAATATAGATCAGCCTCCCGGCCTTCTCCAGCGGCTTGCCAAAGGCAACCTTCAGGGACTGGGCCTGGGTCAGCTTCGGGTAGAGCCGGAGCAAGCCCTTGCCCTTGGTTCCGGGCGGGGGCTTCGGCGCGTCCGTCACGCGGGTCTCAGGAACGCCGACACCGGCGGCCAGGACTTCGTCGGAATCAGACAGCACCATCCAAATGCAGCGCCCGCCGGACACGAATTCTTCCGGGGCGAGGCGGTACTCGATCGTCGCCGAGGCCGCGCCACTGGCGAGATTCAACGGCTCCCAGCGGCTAAAGTGATCGCTCTTTTCAAAGCCCGGGCTGCGCAACGCGTCGCGGGGGCTGGTCGCAACGTGCAGGCCATAGTGCATCCCGTACTTTTCCGCCAGGCCCACGACATGCGCCAGCGCGGCCGGATTGGCTTTCATGAAGAAGCCGTTAAAGTAAATGTCGCGGATGCCATGGTCTTTCAGTAGCTTGATCTGCGCCTCCAGGACGTCGGAACGCATCAGGCGCGTGTCCCCTGCCGCCGAAGCCCAGCTGAGCTTCGTATTGATCATCCCGCCCACCGGGATGAACGGCTCGCCGTCCCACCTCATCATGCCGCCCTCCGTCACACTCCAGGGGTGGGCGCGCAGATCATTGTCGCGGTAGATGCCCCATGAGGCGGGCTTCATGACCGGGCTCCCTGCCTCAAAAGGTGAGTCAAACTCCGCCCGTAGAGCCCGCGCCATCGGCTGGCCGACCGGCACGGCGATCACCGTCAGCTCCCCGGAGGGAATGCCCCGGGGAAGTTCGACGGAAAAGGCATGCTTCGCGCCCAAGGGCACCTGCTTCACCTCGGCGCAGTAGAGCGCGTCCCCCTGCAGAATCGCGACCCACAGCTTACCCTCGAACGGCAGGCTCCACTGCGTGGAAAGCTCCAGCGTATGGCCTTTCACCGCCACCGACTCGGCCCGTCCGCTCAGGCGTTTGTCCTGATTCCCCGCGACCACGGCTTTCGCTTCCAGCGCACGGTCGAGAGAGGCGTTCAGCTTGCGAAATCCGTCCAGCCCCTTTGCCAAATCCTCGTCCTGCGCCTCCCGGGCGTAAGCGTCCGCCTGCGCGGCGTAGTCGCCGGTATCCTTGAGCTGCGACAGCTTCACCTTGACCACGGCCTGCTCGCCCGCCACCAACTCGTCCGGCGATTCCGTACCCTTCGGGACGAAGTCCCCCTTGAGCAGCAACAGCGCATCCAGAACGAAGTACCGCATGTCGCCGGTCTTGCGCGGCCCGGTCAGCTCGATCTCCAGCCGGTGCTCGCCCGGGGCGAGCTGCACGCTGCCCCACCGCCGCCACTCGATGACGTGAATCTTGTTGGCAATCTGGCGGTCAACCGCCGGGCCGGGCTCCCACGTCTGCCAAGCCCCCTCGTCGATGCGCCAGCGGGCGGGCGAGGACCACTGCGGGTCGAAGGCACGCCCCCAAAGGTTGAACTCACCACCCGGCGTGAGTACGTCGAAGGCATAGGCGATTTGCAGGCTGTCCGCCTGGCTCTTGCGGATGACCGCCGGAGCATCGCCACCCCGCAGATTGTCCCAGCTCAGCTGCTGGGGGAAATTCGTCTGTGCCGGCTCCTCCAGCCAGACATAGGAAGAGGCCGCACTGAGCACAGGCAGCGGGCTCAAGAGCAGCAGTGCCAGAGACAGGGGGCGGCTGATATTGGCAAACAATCGGGTCGAGGTAGTTGGTATCATTACTGGTTCAAGCGTTTGAAAATCATTATCTTAGTTTACGGTAGAAAATTGCGCCAAACTCCTCATGAGCAAGGGACACAACTGGTGCCGAGAATGAGCTGGGGAGCTACGATCACCTTCTGCGCCTGGCTCTTCCCAGCGGGTTTGCCGATGATATTCATCAATATCCTGGCGGCGCGGCGGGTGGCCTCCTCCCCTTCGAGAGAGACAGAGGCGAGGGTCGTCCCATTGTCCAATTCCCGCTGGACCACATCCAGTCCGATCAGGCAAATATCCTCCGGGATTTTGACCCCGAGGGCCAGCAGGCTCTTGGCCACTCCCCGGGCCAGCGTGTCGTGGGCTGCCAGAATGGCAGTCGGACGCGACCCGCGGTTTTCACGAATGCGCAGAGCGATCTCTAGGCCTCCGTGGTCATGATCGGAGGTTTCGAGGATATCGCTCTCCTTCAAAGTGAGGTTATAGTCGGCAAAGACTTTTCGGATCACCTGCAAACGCAGCCGGTGCATCCCCCCGACATGGCCGGGCAGCCGGGTCGCCGTCGCCACGCCGATATGCTGATGCCCGAGGCTCTTCAGATAGGAAACGGCCAGACGGATAGGCTCCTCGATGAGACCGCCGACCTGGTTGCACACCACCGGGCAGTCATCCTCGACCAATCCCAGCAGCACGTAAGGCGTTTTATACCGCTGCAAGAGCTCGTTCGTTTCGATGAACGCCTCTCCGTTCCATTCCGTCGGCGCCCAGATGAGACCATCCACCCGGTTCTCACAGAAGTGAATGAGCTCGTTGCGTTCGCGTTGTCGGTTCCACGAGGAGAAGTGAACAGAGAGCGTGTAGCCTTCCTTTTCAAAGGTCGACTGGAGGGCCTCCAGTGGCTTGGCGAAAAAGTGGCTCATCTCGGTGAACATCACCCCGATAACCTTGCTGGATCCCCCGGAGAGCGAGCGAGCCAGGCGATTCGGTGTGTAGTCGAGCTCGCTGGCGGCCTCCGCGACCCTGTCGCGCGTGCTTTTGCGGATGCGCTCGTCCCCGCGCAGAGCAAGCGAGACGGTCGAATAATTGACGCCCGCCAGTTTGGCTACGTCCATAATCGTGACTCGTTTGTTCATGCCATTCCGAAGGTATTTACAGGAAGATCGATCAGCTTATTCACACATGTTGAACCTGCAGACGCACGTCACGTTCTTTAATTGTTTTGTAGATGCAGATGTAGTCACGGATGGACCTGACGTCCATACCGCAGAAGAAATAAGCTAAAAAAAGACGAAAGTGAATACACATCTGCCCAGGAGATCTCCCACCGGGGCAGATTGCATCCAAGCGGTCAGCTCCGACGACGGAGACAAAAGATCAGTCCGAGCGTCAGCACACCAACCAGCAAAGCGGAAGAGGAGGACTCAGGGATGACCGCGGTGATCTCCATCGTCCAAGGCTGCAAGGCCGACCCCTGAGACGCACCCGAGCTTTTAGAGATGAAATAGATACGATCCCCGGCCGAAACATTATAGATGGTACCACCGCTGATATTCGTGGAGCCTTCGATGGTCATATCGGCAACATCCGTGCTATCCAGAGAATACACCGTTGCCCCGACCGTCGTCGTCAACTTATCCACCAACTTCACCTGGGTACCCGTGGCAGTCGAATAGAAAATCGTCGGATTCACACCGTTCACATCGGCAACAAAGCTGGTGGCAAACGTAACTGAATTGTAATCCTGGTCCGCCGTCCAATAGCGGAGAGGAAAACCTGGGGCCGCGCCGACATAGCTTTGCTCCTCTGCGCTAATCCGGACGTTCGCAAGCCCACCCGAAGCACCAGCCTTCCAAAGACTCTCCTCGGAGTAATAGGTCATCGCCGTCTGAGTCGCCCGAAGGTCATCGCTCACGTTGGCGCTCGGAGCATAGGCGTAACTCCAGCCATTCTCACCCTGGACCCCGCTAAAACCTTCCACGGAGTCAAAAACAAAGGTCTGTGCGCTGAGCAAAGCCGGGATGGCCGCAAGTGCTGTCAAAGATAATTTAGTGAAAACGCTTTTCATAATATAATGGGGTGTAATGTTGTTTTCGGGAATTAATTCAAGCCTTTGAATAAAAATTCCGGACGAAACGGTCAAGCGTTTTTTGTGACGTTGCTCACATCGCCGGACTGGCACCGGCTCCGCAAGGCCGGATTCATTAGAAGCGAATATTGCTTAATTTAAAAGATCCAGAGTCATCGTAAAGCCCACATCGGGATATTGATATTGAGCGCCCGGGAAGATACTCATGTTTGCATAAAATGAATGATTTAGGACTAAGTATTGACGACTTAAATTCAATCGCTTGAAATACATTCTCGTCAAATAATGCAAAAATGACTGCCCCTCATGTCCCTCCTCAGTCATCATTATATACCGACCGCAAGCCCATGACAACGACACCCCTCCCCTCCCGTAAAAACCTCTTGCTGATCACGACGGACCAGCAGCGCTTCGACACCATCGCCGCCGCCGGGAACACCTCGATCTTCACCCCCCACCTCGACTGGCTTTGCGACGAGGGCATCCGCTACGCCCGGGCCTACTCGGACTGCCCGATCTGTGTGCCCGCCCGGGCCACGATCATGACCGGGACGCATGCCTGGAACCTCGGACTGACCGATAACCATGACAGGCATCACTGCATGGCTAACCGCCCGACGCTGCCCGGCGTTTTAACCCGGACCGGCTATCAAACCCGGGCGGAAGGAAAAATGCACTTCACCCCGCCGCGGGCCCACTACGGGTTCGAACACATGGAAATCCTGCAGGACTACTACCGCTCCACGCAACATGCGGGCGGCCCGCCTCCTCTGCACCACGGGGTCGGCCAAAACGAGATGCAGCCGGTATTCGACACCTGCGAGGACCACCGGACCCTGACCAACTGGACCGTGGACCGCTCGATCGATTTTCTGGAAACCCGCGACGCGACCCGCCCCTTTTTCCTGTGGACCAGCTTTGCCGACCCGCACCCGCCCTTCGCTCCGCCGCAGAGCGCCTGGGAGATTTATAACGGCATCACACTGCCCGAGCCCGCTTGCGGCGACTGGGCCGAGACCGATGAGGGGCCGTTGACGGCCTGGCGGAACTATACGTGCAAGCTCAGCGGGGCCGACCGCTTCAGCCGCGAGCAGTGGCAATCCGTACGCCGGGCCTACTACGCCTGCCTCACCCATATCGACTACAGCCTCGGTCGCCTCTTCGCGCGCCTGCGCGAGCTGGGGCTGTTGGAGGACACGTGGATCGTCTTCACCTCCGACCACGGGGAGATGCTCGGCGACCACCGCCTCGCCGCCAAGGGCCAGTACCTGGAAGGTGCCGCCCACGTCCCGCTTATCATCCGCCCGCCGTCCAACGCTCCCGGCTACGACGAACATCGGGGAACCACCGACGACCGTCTGGCTTGCCTGGCTGACCTCATGCCCACCTTCCTGAACAGGGCCCAGGACAACCTCGTCCCGAACGGCCTCGACGGGCTCGACCTGCTCGGGCAGGGCCAGCGGGGCCACCTCTTCGGCTCGTGCGGACCCTTTCACGCGGTCATCGAAGGCGACTGGAAGTACCAGTTCTGCGAGATGGGCGGCGGAGAACTCCTGTTTAATCTTCGGGACGACCCCGGCGAACTGCGCAACCGGGTTGGCGATCCCTCATCTGCGGATACCTGCTCCAGCCTGAAAGAGAAAATGATCGGCCACCTAAAGCAGACAGGCAGTGCTGCCGTAAAGTCTGGCAACCTCCAGGCGACCACTCCTCTTCCCTCCGCCCGAGAAGCCCGCAGCCGCTCGTGGCGAGGCTTTCACAGTGAGCACGAATTAAGCGACGTCTTGCATTAACCCACGCCGCAGGCAACAAACCACCATTCGGCAGATCACCCCAACGCGGTATCCGGTTGGTCTCACCCGAACTCGAGATCAACCATCACTTGAAGAGTCGGCCGTCTCATCATCCTCCAGGATGGACCGGTCACGGCTCTCACGCATGGCATCGTTGACGATAATGTCACGCACGATCTTTATGCTCGGCTTCACGTCAGCGGCTCTCTGGCTCACAAACAACAGGATTCGCGCGTGCGGCTGCGGGTAAACCATCTTGTTGTAAATCATCCGCCAGCCTTTACCCTCAGGGGATAGTATCTGGCACCGTCCTCCGTTCTCCTCTCCGGATGAGCTTTCTCGTCCCGACTCGAAGCGATGCAACTGCGACGATTCAACGCGAATGCGTTCGTCTCCCATCTTCGCCAACAGGGGCCCACCGGTGAAATTAAACAGCACGAAAGACCCCCCGCCGTAATCAGCGACATCGAAGGGATAAAAGAGTCCGCGGATCGAACCATCCTCCACCTCCAGAACGATCAATAGGCTATTGCTTCGGCTGGGGTCGATGCGCACTTCACCGGCAAGCTCATAACGCTCGCCTCCCTCGGCCGCTGGCACATTGGTCCTCCGAAAGAGTCGCATCGGATTTGGCCCCCGGTAGGTGTATTCCCGGGAGATGTTACTGGGAACCGCCGTCAGACTCTCGTACTTCCCGTCGTTGAGCACGTACAGGTTGTCCGTCGTCATCTCCCAAGGCAGGATGCGAAAAGACACCGAAACCGCCGGCGGCTCTTCGGCCCACACCAAGCCGTGAAAAATGAAAAACAAGAAAAGTGCCAGCAGGCTTCGTCTCATGATAACAGTTTTGATCGTCAGGATTAAATGTCCTCCGGGCCGAGCCAGCGGAAGGAAATGATTTTATAGCGTCGGCCAAATTCCCGGTTAACCGCCACCAACGCGTCCGGCGAATCATCAGGCGCATTACCGACGGCGTCCACGTACTCGGGCATGCGCTGCACCACGGCTTCGCACCAGGCACGCCCCTCAACCTCTCCGGTCAGCGGGTCGGTCGCATCGCCGTAGCTGCGCACCAGAAATGTGTCCGAGCGCACGGTGATGAGTGGCCCCAGCGCCGTGAGAATATCCGCCTGCGTCAGGTAACCGGCGATGCCGTCAGCTGTCCCGCCCGCCGCGTGGCTTGCCACCGGAAAGTCGATCGTGTTGTCCTCAGTCACGTCCTCCCCCGGCACGGCATTATTAATCGTGGTTTGATCGATAGCCGCCTGAAGCGCGCCCTTCAGCCCCAGGCCATACGTGTCACCGTCTTCATCCGTCAGCTCGCGGTTGACAAAGTCCGCCAGCGACAGAAACGGCCCCCTCCGCTTGACCTGCTCAACGATGGCGACGGCCAGATCATGAATTTCGCCCGGAGTCAGCTCGCGGAAGCCCGCCCAGGGGTTTGTCGAGCCGTAAGCGGGGTCCAGGAAGCGGAAAAACGGATAGGCCAGCCGGGTCGTTCCGATCTGCGGCAGGACAATGCCGTTCAGAGCGGAGAGAACCGCCTCCCAGGCAACCACCGAGGTGGAGTTAACGTTGAAGGCGCCGTTGACATACAGGTACTGCGCATTGTCCGCCGGATCGTTTAAAGTCAGGTCGTCAACCCCCTCCAGATCAAAGAAGCGGATCGCCGGATTCACCGGCGCGTGAAAGGCCACCCCACCCTCCTGGCCGATGTTTGTGATCGTCGAGAAGAAGTACTTGTCCCAGAGGGCCTCGTTGAGCAGATAGGAAATGTCCACGTTGCTGTAGTCCACATTGCCCAGGTAACCGGTCAGGCCATGCTCGTCCCCCGCCCCCTCGCGGTACACCTCATCGCGCTCGATAAAGGGCGAGGCCCACGAGTTTCCGATGGCATTGCCGGGCTCGTCAAAGTGTTCGCTCACCTTCATGTGCTGGAGCTGCCCGAGCGAATACAGCCCCTCCGCGTCAGCAGGAACGTCGTACAGGATAAACGACTCCACCCCGCCCGACAGGGCTGAAAACCCGCCCCCGACATAGACCTTTTTCCCGTCGTCGAAGAAATCCAGGGCCGGAGCCTCCGCCGTGTTGACCCCATAGGCCTCGTAAAACGAATGCGCAAAATCGCCGTTAGTGTTGGCGATATTGGCCGCGTCCAGGTCCTTGGCGCGCAGGTTGAAGTTCGCATAGGGGCGGATCATCTCACCGTGCCCCTCACTCTGCGCCAGAAATCCGTAGGCGGACCATGTGGCAAACTCCATCGCGTCCACATGGGGCGTACCGTAAACGGAGGTATCCGTATCGTTTGCGCCCGTGTATTCCGAAACGCGAATGGGGACTCGGCCCGTCAATTGGTAAACATGGTCGTAGAAATCACTGTCTTGGTCACGCAGCAGGTAACGCTGACTGTCCGTATTGACCGGGTTAGACCACAACGCGTCGTTGTAGAGGTAATCCGGGTCGAGCAGCGTCGCGTCTAGATAGATTTTCTGCGTGGCGCTGGCCTTATGCACCCTCCAGATAACATAATCATTCACGCCACCGTCATCATCCTCACCTCCGGAAGCCTGTGTTAGCCAAGTATTCGTGAACCAACGGAAGGAAAACTCGTCGCTGTTGTTGGTCAGGATATTCGCATGGTCGCCGAAACGGTCGTAATTGGTCGAAGCGGCGGCGGGCATCATGATGACCGCTTGCCCCGGCGGGATATCGGGACACTGGACGATAAAATGGGGCGGATAAGCGGCGAATTGGGAAGGGCGCGGCCCGGGCTCTTCCTTGTCCGTGCGGCCATTCGAATCGCCCCCGCCACCCGGCGCGTGCACAAACCCCTGTCCCGTATGATAAAACTTCTCCCCGGACTGTTTACCATCATGATACACCTGCCCCTTAAAAACAGGGAAATAGCCAGTGATTCCACCCAGCTCGCCGGTGGCGACCTGATTTCCCCATAAAACCAGCGCGTAGTCCCTCCCCTTCAGGGTGACATTGTAGGGGTTATACAGAACCAGCTTGGGAAACAGATTATAGAAAATCCGGTTGTCGTCCGTGCTGGCACCATCGACGTAGAGCCCGCCGGAAAACCCGAAGCTGAACATCGCGATGACCGGGGAAATACCCGGCGTATTGGCGTTACCGGGGCGAGGGGTGAGCTTGCCGTCGTCGAGCACATCCTCCCTCAGATCATAATAAGCTTTCAGGTAGTTCCAGGTGGGAGACTGCGTGGCCCACACGTCGTCGCGGATGTCTTCCGGAGCGACATAGATCGGCTGACCGTCGTAGGCAGTAGGCAAGTCTGTCGCGAGCAACGCGCTCAGATCCACCTTCAGCCCACCCGCGGCCGTATCGGTGAGGAGCCCTTCCGAAACCGTCGTCACATCGTGAAAGTACTGCTTGAAATCATCGCTGGCGGCGGCGCTCAATCCAAGAGCCACCGGCATTTGTTCAAGCGTTTGCACGCGGTTAACCGCATCGGGAAGCATCGGCTGCGATACCAGATTCAGATGTGGGAACTGATACTGCCGGGCAAGGGTTCTCGGGAAATCATCGTCCGCAGCCGCCGCCGCCACCGAGTCATCCACCCGGTTGATTTTGGCCTTACTCTGCTCACCCGAAACCCAGTAGGCATAGTGCCCGTTGTCGGACTCCACCCGCTTCGCCCGTACCGCTTCAGTCGCAATCCCCGTTTCAACCAAAACCACGGAGTTTGCATCGTCGAGCTGAGCTGTCTCCGCCCGTAAGAAGTCGCCACTGTCCGGACTCAGTCGCTCGTTGCCACTAACCAGCCAGGTTAAAAGCTCCTTTCCGCCCGTGGCAGGATCGGTCTTCCACACGCCCGTCCAGTACGGATGCACCACACCAACAACACCTTCCACACCCGGATCAGAGTCAAGAATCGCTGCATTGGCGGTCACACGCGCATCGGGCCCCGTCTGCTTTTGTAGCTCTCCGATCGCAATCTTTAGCCCTAGTAAGGCATTGGTGCGGGCCTGCTGTTGCCGATTGCTGACGATGCTCATACTCGTCTCGACCTGCACCATACTCGTCAACGACACAAGCAGCAGCACCACAAAAGCCATCAAAACAATGGATATGACCAGCGCAAAGCCCGGGCTGGGGCGCTGCCGTTGGACAAGACCTTCACGGTTGCTAGGTAAAACTTGGGGCATTTGCTGGCTGGGGTATATTCGGCTAAACCCTAAGGCGACCTCACATGAGCATGGCAACTACGTGCCAGACATGACTGACATGTTTATCGCCTACACAGGGTAAATACTATGTTCTTTGTCAAAAAATTCAAGCGCTTGAATAATTTATTTGAAAATCTATGTCAAGTCCTATCCGTTTCGATGATTCCCACGCGTTTCGCGTCTTCATACGCCTATTAATCGAAGACGAAACGACTAGCCCGGGGCATAACAACACACTGGGGAACGAAAAACGACTACCACTCTCACTCCGCCTTGCGTCTCTCGTTCGCCGCGCAGCCGCCGCAGACGATGGCGCCTATCCAGCTCAAGTAGTAACCGTTGCGCCAGAAGCGTTCATTGCTCAGAAGCTCGTAGTAGCGCGTTTCGATGCGGTTCATCTGGGCCTCGCCTGTGCCGATGAAGCCATGCACAAAGCCCTCGGCAAAGCCGTACCAGCCTCCGTAATATCGCTCGAACTCCTCGACCTCGCCCCGTGTTTTCCCATGGAAATACCATGTCGCCACGAGCACGAGGAGCGACACCCACCAGAGCTTGGCTAGCCGCTTCATGGCGCGGTTGTTGAGACGCCCTGTGTCGCCACGAAGTACTGAAGCTCCTCCCAGGATTGAAACCCATACATCTGTGCCAACGCCTGGCACTGACGGCGCATCTCCTGCTCCAGTTCCGCGCTCTGATAGTAGCGCTCGTAAGCGATGAACGTCACCAGCAACTCGCTCAAGGGAGGCGAAATGTTGCGCTTGAGCTGCTCGCGAAGATAGCCCTCACTCGTGGAGCGCGGCTCAGAAAACCAATACTGCATATCCCGGATCACGAGCGCGTCTTCGCCCAAGACGGGCACGGGACGATTCTCGATAATGGACAAGCGGAATTGCTCCGGGGCGACCTCGGTAAAAGCCTCCTTTGTCGTGTAGGCGTTGTAGGCGGAGTAAAGGTTGACGACGAAAAGGGCCGATGGCAGCGCCGTCAGGAACAGAAAGACCAGCAGCAAGCTGACACAGAATCTGGGCAACGCCGATTTCAGCGGGAACCGCTTGCGAGCGTCCTTGAGCGCTTTGATCCCAACGAGCAGAATCGCGAGAATACCCACCTCGACCCCGGCATTAGCCAGGTAAAGGTGCCAGTCAAAGGCCCCGGGAAAGAGATTATTTCCTCTCCAGGCATACAGCCAGAAGGCGAGCACGAGAATCGCAGCGGCGATGATGAATGCATTCGGCCAGCGGGAAACGTCTACTGCCCAAAAGGGTACCGTCGTGGCAGATCCCGTAGGCACCCTTTCCCGGTTGACGGACAAACGCTGAGCACGAGTTTTCCCCGGTATGTTGATGAGCTCGCAGAGCGGTTTCCAGTCGTCGCTCTCCGCGACACCCACATAAACGTCGCCCGAGATGAGGCCCGCAGCCACCATCTGCTTGAGCTTTGCCAGCGTGAATGGACCGATGGCATTGTCGCCATCCGCGTAGTAGTAAACTGCGTTCTCGTCCCAAGGCATCGTGATGGCGCGTTGAGGTCAGTTCCCAAAGATGCCGTCGCCCCCGCAAAAGGGACAGGGGTTGCGGCCTTGCCAGCCGGTGCCGTTGCAGTGGATGCACTTCACACCCGCCGCCAGCGCAATACCGGCAAGGGTGAGTCCAAGGATGATCAGCAGGGTCTTTTTCTTCATGGCAGGAGGGGGGGTCGTTGATCCGCTCAATTGTGTGCGAATCGCCTAAGCGGCGACATCAACCCCAGTGAACACAGGTAACAAAGTCAAGCCATTTCCCCTATGATCGCAGGTATATGAATTCCATTACCCGAGTCGGCACGCGCTTGCGCGAATTACGTAAACGCCACGGGCTGACTCAGCAGGAGCTGGCGGAGCTCGCCGACTTCAACCAGAACTTCGTCCAGCAAATCGAGGCCGGGCGTAAAAAGGAGATCTGGGTCTCCACCGTCGAACGCCTCGCCGCCGCCTTCTGCCTGGAGGTCCACGAGTTCCTCGCCCCCGACACGCCCGCCAAAACCAAGCTAGCCAGGAAGGTCGTCAGCAGCCGAGTGCACCGGTAACATCCTTCTCAAATGTATATCCGCGTATTGAGACTCTGACATATACATCCGAATCCTAAGTCAGCAGACTGCGCTTGATGAGGTTGCGCAGCCAGTCGGCGCTTTGCCTTGAATCCGAATCCTAAGTCAGCAGACTGTCCATCTCCGTCCGCGTCAACCGTCAACCGCTTTGCCTTGAATCCGAATCCTAAGTCAGCAGACTCTTCTCGCGACGCACGGCCTCCCAGGCGTCGCTTTGCCTTGAATCCGAATCCTAAGTCAGCAGACTGATCGTAGCCTCGTTGAAAATGTACCGGATGCTTTGCCTTGAATCCGAATCCTAAGTCAGCAGACTCGAAGAGCACCACAGCGGCGCACGCTGCCAGCTTTGCCTTGAATCCGAATCCTAAGTCAGCAGACTTTCATTTATCGCCTGGAGCACGTCCTGCTTGCTTTGCCTTGAATCCGAATCCTAAGTCAGCAGACTGGCGGCGTCCACATAGCCACGTCGGCCGGGGCTTTGCCTTGAATCCGAATCCTAAGTCAGCAGACTTGAGCCGCGCGGTATTTTTCACTCAGTTCTTGTCCGTGACCGTCTTTGTCGGCAGCCATCTTGCCTATCTCGCGCGCCCGGACAAC
>JAUTCS010000061.1 GCA_030673825.1 Verrucomicrobiota bacterium JB024
TCTGCACCGCCTGCCGGATAAAGTCGTAATGCACGCCGCCGCGGTACATTTCCTTGACCGTGCGCCCGTGCACGCTGAGCAGGTCGATCCCGTGCTTGTTGATGAGCCCGAGCAGCGACTCGTAATTTTCGGTCGAGTCGAACCCGATCCGCATTTTTACCGTGAAGCGGCCCGGACAAGCCTCGCGCAGGACGCCCAGCAGGCGGTTGACGTGCTCGGGGTCGCGCAGGAGCCCGCCGCCGACGTTCTTTTTATACACCTTGGGCGCGGGGCAGCCGAGGTTGAGGTCCACCCCGGCGATGGGGTAGGCCTGAAGCTCGCGGGCGGTGCGGGCCATTGCCTCAAAATCCTCGCCGATCAGTTGCGCGAAGACCGGACGCCCCGAAGGGTTCTCCGTGATGGACGAGAGAATGTAGGGAATGAGCCGCGAGTGCGGATAGACCCGAAAATACTCGGTAAAGAAGTAGTCTGGCGGCCCCAGCTCCGTGACCACGCGCATAAAGGGCAGGGTGGTGACATCCTGCATCGGGGCCAGCGCACTGGGCGGCTGGCCAGGGATCTGCGTTTCGGGAAGCGGTTGCACGGGCGGCTCTTTCGGTAAACCGCCGAAGGAACGCTAACAACGCCCGTCCTGCAACGCTAAGTTGTTCTTTGTCGTGGACGCAGAGGCGCGGGACGAGTACCCCATTCGGTCCGCAAATACAGTTGCTTGGTCGATTCCCGACTCAGGACGATGATCGTAAAGACCCCCAGTACCGTGCCCAGTGGAAAGGCCAGACACAGCAATACAGCCACCACAAAACTGAACAGGTAGCGCCTGCTCTGTTGGAGGAAGCGAGCCGAGAGCAGGAGGGCCACGGGAGCCATGAGCGCAAGTAACGTGAGCAGCGACATGGCCACGAGGGCCACTCCCGTGGTCGGATCGGAGGAGGGGGAGGGGACGCTGAGCGTAAAACCCGAATTTGTGACGACCGTCGGCAGGGAGGCACGGGCGTGTGACTTTAACATACTGACCAGCCCAATTATCGGCAGCGCTGACAGGCAAAACAGGAACGCCCCCGCCAAGTAATAGACGATGGCAAGGGCATCAAGGTGGTTTTGGTCTCGGGAAGAGGCGCGGGCGTGTTGAGGCAGTGTCATGGGTTAAAACGTCCGCCCGTAGAGCTGCTTGACGGAGGGGCGGGAGAGGACGATGAGGGTAAAAATCCCCAGGGCGGTGCCGATGGGGAAAACCGTGCACAGGATGCAGCCGATGACAAAGCTGAAGGTGTAGTTGCGCCGTTCCCGTAAAAAGCGGCCCGAACGCAGGGTGCAGACGGCGAGGGCCTGCCCGACCAGAAATATCAAGCCCCCGATCAAAACGAACATGAGCCCGGCCAGGGCGGGTGCCTGCGCATGGCCGGAATGATTGAGCGCCCCGGTCAGGACGAGGATGCCGATCGTGACGTGAATGAGCGGAACGCAGGCAAACACCATCCCGACGATGCCGATCACCTTGTGGGCCGTGGCCAGCATATTCAGGTGGCTGTCGTCTTCGGTGGGGCGGAGCGGCGGTGCAGAGAGCGGGGCCATCATCGTTGGTCCGAGGATGGCGCATCACGGACGATCTGTCACGACTTCATTTTAATGAAGCGACTTGAGCTCTCCGGCTTGCCCGACTCCAGGGCGGGCTGGTCGCGGACCTCCTCAGTTTTGCTGTTTGAGGATGCGCTCAAGGATCTCGGTCATGTCCTCGACCGAGTCGAGGACTTTGCGGGCAACGAAGATGGGCTGCTTGGCCTGGAGGGCGAGGACCATGGAGTCGCTCGGGCGGGCATCGACTTCGAGGACCTTCTTGCCCAGCTCGTTTTCCATCGAGAGGATGAGGCGGGCGAAAAAGGTGCCGTCGTCCACGTCGTTGATGATAACGCGGCGCAGGGTCACGCCCAGGCCGGTGAAGATACTTGTCACGAGGTCATGCGTAAGGGGGCGCTCCTTCTTGACGTTATTGATCGTCATGGAGATGGCATTACCGATGCCCTGATCCACGTAGATGACAAAAGTTTTCTCCGGGCAGCCCAGGAAAATAGCGCAGCCGTTGGAGGTCGGCATCACACCCTTGATCGTTACTTCCACCACATCGGTGCTCATGGGGGCAATGTCGCAGATAAAGGCCCATGTCGCAAGTGCTTTTCAGGAATCACCCCTGCTTGCACGCTCGCGTCGCGCGGGGCGGTTCGTGCCCGCAATTCTCCTTTGACCCGACATGCGTTCGGCGGAGCGCAACCCCTTTGGGGTTGAATAAAACCTACCCACCGGCGAGGACCCCGGGTAGCAGGAGCAACCCGGGGCTAGGCTGCGAAACCCCGTTGGGGTTTGGTGAGGGCCGGGTTGGAGTTGGGGAGGGCGGTTGATTGTTTCTGCCCGTTCCCAAGACAGGACAACCCGCCCCTGTGGCGTCTTTTCCGGGCGGGGGCGCATTTTTGTGTTGGTCGGCGGGCGGGGAAGGCGTTGAAGTGGGGGCGCATCATGAATCCGAGCCGCCCGCGCAAGACTCCCCGGCCCAACCTGTACCTGGTGGGCTTTATGGGCACCGGCAAGACTACCGTCGGCCGGGCGCTGGCGCGTCGGCTGCGCTTGCAGTTCGTGGACTCGGACCAGGTGATCGAGGAACAGGCCGGCAAGCCCATCCCGCAGATTTTCGCCGAGGAGGGGGAGGCTCACTTCCGGGCGCTGGAGCGGGCTTTTATCGAGTCGGGGCACCCGGCCCACGGCTGCGTGGTCGCCTGCGGCGGCGGGCTCGTCACCCAGCCGGGCATGGCCGAGGCCCTGAAGGCCCGTGGGGTCGTTGTGTGCCTGTTCGCCTCGCCCCAAACCATCCTCAAGCGCACCTCGGCCAACGCCAACCGCCCTCTGCTCAACGTGCCCGACCCGGAGGCCCGCATCCGCGAACTCCTCGCCCAGCGCGAACCGGCCTACCTGCGCGCCGGGACCTGTATCTACACCGACCAGCGCCCCTTGGCCGACGTCGTCGCTCACCTGGAACGCTTCTACCGCCGCTTCGCCACCAGGGCTAGCCCTGGACCCTAGATGCTTACGCATTTGAAGGGGCTGCGCCCCTACGCGGCCAGAAAGGCCGCTACCTCGGTAACACAACGTTTACCATGGCGTTTGCCCCGGAGAGCATCGCGTAGCGATGCTACCTGGCTAGCCGTGGGTTTTAACCCACGGATCTACATCCCGGCACGGAATTGACGTCGCGTCAGCGACGTTTCTCGGATGGGCAGGGAGAAATGTCGCTGACGCGACGTGAGGCGTTTTTTCCTCCGAAACCGTGGGTTGAAACCCACGGCTAGCGATTAATCGTCGCTATGCGACGTAGTCACGCAGGTGGAGCTTTATCTGCGCCCTTCGCGACGTTTCGGTGCGGTTGCGGCAGGTTCGCAACGCAGGCGCTCCGACCAGCCCACTCCTTCCGCGCTTCCCGCGCTTCCTGTTAAATCTTTCCCTTCTTCGTTTCTACTGTCTGCGCCGCCTTAAAAATGCGAAGCCATCAGGTCCATGAGGGCCTTGGGGGGGCGGACGGGCTCGCCCTGCGGATTGATGAAGCCGTGCTTGGTCCAGCCGGTGGCGAGCAGCTCTTCGTGGCGCAGGACTTCGTACTCGCAGTGGATTTTGACGATGGGCTTGTCCTTGACGGTGACGCGGATGGTCAGCCGGTCGTCGAAAAAGGCGGGTCGGCGGTAGCGGACGCTGGCCTCCAGCACGGGCAGCAGGTAGCCCTCCTGCTCCAGATTGTGGTAGGGGTAGCCGAGGATGTCGAGCATCTCCACGCGGGTGACCTCGAACCACGTCAGGTAGTTGCCGTGGTAAACGAGGCCCATCTTGTCGGTCTCGGCGTAGCGCACGCGGATGTCGGTCTGGGTCTGAATCATGTGGCTGCTCTTGCTATCGGGAAAAAGGTGGTTTAAGCGGTGGGGCTTGTCCGAAGAAAAAACAAGCCCAACTCTCCCCGTCGGGGCAAGCGCGGAAAACGCATTCTCCGCGCCTGCTGTCGCATCCGGGCGCATGCCGTGGCCGCTCCTGCTGCTGCACTGGGTCGGCTGGTGGGTGATTTTCACCTTTTCCTTCGTCCTGGCCGGGGGCTTGATCGGCGGGGTGCTCTACCTCGGGGTAGGGGGCGCGCTGCATCCCGAATGGGAGCTGGGCTACCGCCTGAGCAAGGGCTTCCTCAACGGAGCGGAGTACTTCGGGGTCTGGGCCGGGGGCCTGGGCATCGTGCTGTGCTGGATCAAGGCGCACCGGGAGGGGCGTTTCCTGTGAGTCTCGCCCAACGCTTAAAAATTTTCGCCGTCGGCTTCGCGGTCGGGATGGTCATCCTGTTTATCATCCTGAGCAAGAAGCAGGGCGACCGCATCGAGCTGACCGCCCCGCCCACGGCGGAGGATGTCCAGTTGGAGGCCGTGCCCGGCGTGCTTGACGCCTACCGCGACCGTCGCGTGGCCATGGAGTCGAAGTTCATCGCTGAGCAGCACCGCACCCCCCAACCGGACGGCACCTGGAAGCGCCTGCTGCTCATCCGGGGCATGGACCCCGAGCAGGTCCTGCGCATCGAGGAGTACACGCATGAAGATTCTGGTATCGACCTGGTGGATCGCGTCGTTGTGACCGCGCCGGACCGCTTGTTGGTAAATTTGGCCAAAGATGTTTCCCCCCACCAGCTAGCGGCGGAGATTCACCCACTGGGCTACCGGGTGCTGGCCAAAACCGACGACGGTGAGGGCGTCATCGTCGGTCTTGGCGAGGCTTCGCTCAAGGGCTACGCGGAGGCCGTCGAGCGCCTGGAGGCGATGCCCGTGCTCGTCGTGGCCGTCGAGCCCGTCGTGTACGGCGAGGTGGAGCCCTTCGCGCAGGACGCGCAGCAGTAGGGGAGACCTGTCGGCTGCATTCGTTGGGGAACCCTTGGCCCCGGGTGCCTGTCCCCAGGCGTAACCGTCGCAAGAACCCGCGCCTTCGCGGTTGCTTTGGGGGCGGTTTTTACGCAACCTGTTTATTCAGAACCATGCATTTCCGTTTGTCCTCTTTGATTCTCTCCGGGTGCGCGCTGTGGGCGGCGGCCGTTGTCACCACCTGGGCGCAGGAGGACAAGATGACCCCGGACGCGCCGATCAAGAACTTCCGCCTGCCCGGTTTCGACGAGGAGAGCGGCGACCGCTCCTGGCTGCTCAGCGGGGACGAGGCCCGCATCAAGAGCAAGGAGGAGATCGAAGTCTCCGCCATGGTGCTCAAGACTTACGCCGCCGACGACCCGGTGACGGCCCAGACCGTTATCCAGAGCCCGCTGGCGATCATTTACCCGAGCGAGGGCATCGCCTGGGGCACGGGACTGATCACCATCCACGACCGGCACGACGCTTACTCCATCATTGGCGAGGACTGGGCCTGGCACAACAAGGAGCACAAAATCACCATCAACAAGGATGCCCGCGTGACCTTCCGCGAGTCGCTCGGCTCCATCATCGAATAACCCTTTGACCATGCAATCCCCCTTTATCCGCCAAAGCCTGCTCGCCCTGGGCGCTTCGCTCGCCCTGCTGGCCCCGTTGCGGGCTGCCGACAAGCCGCCCGTCGAGGACACCGTCGTCACCAGCCAGCGGCTGGAGATGGTCGGCCAGGAAAACGAGAACATCTTCTATTTTCACGAGGACGTGGTCGTCACCGGCACGAACCTCAAGGCCACCTGCGACGAGATGACCGTCCTCGCCAGCCGCGTCAGCCAGAAAAAGAGCGAGGCCGTCGGCGAGCTGGGCGCGATCACACACATCACGCTCGTCGGTAACGTCGTGATCGAGCAGAGCGGCCGCCGCGCCGAGTCCGGCCGGGCCGAGATTTTCCCCCGTGAGGGCAAGGTTGTCCTGACCGAGCACCCGGTCGTTTACGACTCCGAGGGCACGGGCCAGGGCGAGCGCATCGAGCTTTACAAGAACGAGAAGAAGGCCCGCGTCTTCGGCGGCGAGAAAGGTCAGCCCGGCCAGCGCCCGACCGTCATCCTGCCCGGCTTCGATGACCTCGGCTACCAGGAGGGCAAGAAGTGACCGCACCCACCAGCGAATCCACCGTCATGCCCGCCTTGGAGGGGGACGCCGCCCGCGGCTCCATCCGCACGAAGGGCTTGGTCAAGACCTATGGCAAGCGCACCGTTGTCAAGGGCGTGGACATCCACGTGGGCGCGGGCGAAATCGTCGGCCTGCTCGGTCCCAATGGGGCGGGCAAGACCACGACGTTTTACATGGTGGTGGGCTTGGTCGAGGCGACCGGCGGGCAGGTCTTTCTCGACGAGACGGACATCACCGCCCGGGCCATGTACCGCCGCGCCCGTATGGGCATTGGCTACTTGCCGCAGGAGCCCTCCGTCTTTCGCAAGCTGAGCGTCTATCAGAACATCCTTGCCGTGGTCGAAACGCTGCCCGTGCCTCGCCGGGAACGGCGGGACTTTGTCATGGCGCATCTGGAGGAACTGGGGCTGGACCACCTGGAAAAACAGAAGGCCTACACCCTCTCCGGCGGGGAGCGCCGCCGCCTGGAGATTACCCGCGCCCTGGTCGCCCGCCCGCGTTTCATGTTGCTGGATGAGCCCTTTAGCGGGGTGGATCCGATCAGCGTGGCCGAGGTGCAGGACATCATCCGTGGCCTCAAGAGCAAGAACATCGGCGTCCTCATCACCGACCACAACGTGCGCGAAACCCTCAGCATCGTGGACCGCGCCTACCTCATCCACCAGGGCGAGGTGCTGTGCGAGGGCCCGAGCGACTTTCTCGTCAACGACCCCAAAAGCCGGGAGTTCTACCTCGGCGCGAACTTCAATCTCTGACCCGTTATGCCCCCCACGCCCAACGCCAAGATCATCGAGAGCATTTCCGTCCGCGACTTCTACGACTCCTTCGCCGAGCAGCTCGAACTCGAACTGGTCACCGGCGATGAGGGTATGAAGCGCTACATCCGCGAAAAGAGCATCAACCGCCCTGCGCTCGCCCTGACCGGCTATTTCAAACACTTCGCCAACCGCCGGCTCCAGCTCTTCGGAGCGGGGGAGATGGCCTACCTGCGCGACTTGTCCGAGGCCGAGCAACTGCGCATCGTGCGCGAGATCGTCGCCCGGCACATCCCCTGCATCGTGGTCTCCCGCAATCTGGTGCCGATCAAGGCCATGTACACCGTGGCCGAAGAGACGCGTACGCCCATGTTCCGCACCCCGATGAAGTCGAAGGATTTCATCGCCGAGGCGACCATCCTGCTGGAGGACAAGTTCGCCCCGCGCACCAGCATTTATGGGACTTTGCTCGATATCAAGGGTATCGGCACGCTCATCCGCGGCAAGAGTGGCGTGGGCAAAAGCGAATGCGCCCTGGCCCTGATTGAGCGCGGGCACAGCCTCGTGGCCGACGACGTTACTTACATCAAAAAAGTGGGCGATCGCGAGATCGTCGGCACCTCCGCCGAGCTCAACCGCGGCTACATGGAGTGTCGCGGCATCGGTATTATCTCCGTCAGCGACCTCTTTGGCATCCGCTGCGTGCGTCTGGAGAAGCGGATCGACTTGGTCATCACCTTTACGGAGTGGCAACCGGGCGTCGAGGAAGAGCGTACCGGCCTGGAAATGGCTTACTATGAGATATTGGGGATGCAGGTGCCGCACATCATGATCCCGGTGCGGCCCGGGCGCGATATGGCCCGCCTGGTCGAGGTGGGAGCGCTTGTCCAGGCCCTGCGTTCGATGGGCCATGACTCGGCCAAGGAGTTCAACGACCGGCTCATCGCTGCCATGTCCACCGGAATGTGACCGGTTGGATCGGATTACCTGGCCGGGGTGGAGAAATTTTTTTCATGCTTTCTTTGCCCCTTTTGTTACGTGTTTGTGCCAGCCGATCCTAAGAAGCGGTTTCGGCACGCCGCCCGCTAACCCCTTTAAATCAGACCACTTGCGGGTCCTTCTCGAATGTGTCGAACGTGCAACTAAAAGGTGACAAAATCAGGACGAAAAGCCGTGTTAGTAACTTGTGGAAAAGTAGAACTTGCCAACGGGGGCTGTGGAAAATTTACTCGCTCTCATACATCGCCCCAAGGCAGTTTCGGGAGGAAACGCCAAGTCTCACGGTTTTCCCTCCTCTCCTTGGATAAAGGCGCCATTATTCTCCTAAATATTTAATTTTTAACTACTTATGGATTTAGTCTCGCTGCCGCTCCCCTTGGATCATTGACGCTGTGTCGATCCCTGCCTCCCTTTGGGGGACACCTCCGATTGATATAACCTGCCATGCAGTGATTATAAATAATCGTTTTGGAACCGCTTGTGAATAAATCCTTTAAAACGCCGTAACAATACATGAGTCAGCAAAGCCATCAGTCCATGTTATGGGACACGATTAAGAGCGATTTGCAGAGCATTTTCCCCCACGACGTTTACCGTACCTGGTTCGAACCGGTACAGTGCGTCGATGAAAGCGACGATTTTGTAACCTTGGAAGTTCCGAACGACTTTTCGGCGTTCTGGATCCAGGACAACTATCAGGACATCATCACCAAGCGCCTGCGCGAAAACACCGGCCAGGCCATGGGCATCCGCTACCGCGTCCACGAGGGCGAGGAAGACGAGGCCGTCTCGCATGACGACGGCTCCCTCCCCGGTCGCGCCCTCTCCACGGCGGCCCCCTCGCGGGCCCCGCGCATGAGCGAGCCCCGTAGCGAGCGCCCCGGCAAAAGGGGTGGTTTCTCCTCGCGCATCATCCTGAATCCGCGCAACACCTTTGAGAACTTCGTCGTCGGCGCGGGCAACCAGCTCGCCCACGCCGCCTGCATGGCCGTGGCCAACGCCCCCGCGCGCGCCTACAACCCGCTTTTCCTCTACGGGGACACCGGCCTGGGCAAGACCCACCTCATGCACGCGGTCGCCCAGCACGCCCTGCGCACGAACCCGGACGCCGAGATCGCCTACATTTCCACCGAGAGCTTCACCAACGAGTTCATCGAGGCCATTCAGAACAACACGGTGACGAAGTTCCGCCAGCGCTACCGCCAGGTGGACATGCTCCTGATCGACGACATCCACTTTCTCTCCGGCAAGGAGCGCATCCAGGAAGAGTTCTTCCACACCTTTAACGAGCTCTTCGAGCGCCAGAAGCAGATTTTCCTCTCCAGCGACCGTCCCGCCAGCGAGATCGCCAAGTTGGAGAACCGCCTCGTGTCCCGCTTCCAGTGGGGCCTGGTGGCCGACATCCAGCCGCCGGACTTCGAGACCCGCGTGGCCATCCTCGGCAAGAAGGCCAAGTCGATGAACCTTGAGCTGCCCGAGCACATTCTCCAGTTCCTGGCCGAGCGCGTCTCGCGCAATGTCCGCCGGATGGAGGGCGCGCTTACCCGCGTGGCCGGTTTCGCCGCCCTGATGAAGGGCGCGATCGACATCCCGACCGTCGAGCGCCTCCTGCACGACATCCTGCAGGAAGAAGCGCAGAACAAGGTCACGATCGAAAAGATCCAGCAGAAGGTGGCCGACTACTACAAGCTGCGCCTGACCGACATGGTCAGCAAGCGCCGCCCGGCCAACATCGCCTTCCCGCGCCAGATCGCCATGTACCTTTCCCGTATGCTCACCAGCCACTCCCTTCAGGAGATCGGGGACGGCTTCGGTGGCCGCGACCACGGTACCGTGATCCACGCTTGCAAGACGGTCGAGAACATCATGGAGCAGGACGACTCCGTCGCCCGTGCCGTCGATTACCTGCAAAAGCAGCTCGCCTCCCACCGCTTCTAGGCAGGGCCGCAGGGCATGCCCTGCACCCTGGATGCTCCGCATCCGGATGGCCTTTCTTGAAGAAAGGCCATGGGGTGGGGTTGCCTGAAGGACAAAGCAGCGCGAAAATGACGTTGGGTTTATCCCTTGGAAATCCTTTGTGTTCTTTGTGCCTTTGTGGTTAAAAAATAGATGAACCACAGAGCCGCAAAAGGCGCAGAGTTGATCAGGCAATAGTCTTAGGCCGCTCGAGCGAATTGTTGAGCTACACCGAAACGCCCGCGGCGGTCAGCAGTCCCAGCACGATAGCCGCGACAAAGGCCGTTGTCAGGAGCTTGTCCTGGGCGGGGGCGGGGAGGTTCGCTTCCGGCAGGGGCGGGAGCGGAAAGTGTTTTTCCAGCGCGGTGAAGGCGTCCTCTTTGATGAAATACGCGAAGATGAGGATAGCCGCCATGGAGATCAGCTCGGAGCCGAACCCGTGGTGGAAAAACTCGAACATCCTGGGATAACCGACGATCAGCACGAGAAAGTCGATTCGCAGGATGCTGACCACGAAGCCCGTCCCCAGCGCGGCGAAGAGCATGCGCCAGAAGATGCGCCGCAACTCGGGTAGCATCAGTAGGAGGATGACGAAAAACGCGAAGAGGAGGAAAAAGAGTTTCAGGCCGGAGCACTCGGCGATGATCTCGATGGCGTGGCCGTGGATGAGGATGGTATTCTCAACGGTCTGCACGGTGAAACCCACGTAGTGCAGGGAAAAGGCCGAGACCTTGGCCACGAGGGTGGAGTAGTGCAGGCCGTGCTCGATCAGGTTTTCAATGGTCCCGGCGGGGACGGCGGCCAGCGCGAACAGCCCCAGGCAGCGGGCATGCGAGCGGCTAAAGGTGAACCCGCACGCGATGAGCGAGACCCCGGCGGCTCCGAGGATGAAGCCCAGCCCCGGCTCGCGCAGGACGCCGCGGGCGTCGGCCAGGGTGAGGAGGCTCCCGCCCAGGATGAGGGCGAGCCCGGCGGCGATTCCGGCGATGGTGGGACGGTAAAGGAAGCGCGCGCGGTTCAGTGCCACGCAGCCGACCGCGGCTGCGATGGCCACGGCCTTGATCGCCATGCGGGATTTTTCGTCCGGGCTGGTGTTGGCCAGAAACGGTCCCAGGCAGACGGCCAGCAGCGCCGCGACGGTCAGCCGTTGCAGCCACCGGGCACGGGGGCAGGAGGGAGTGGGAGCCGGATTGTTCATGGGCGGGCCAGATGCGGAGCTTGGGGCGCTCCGGCGGGGGCTTCGACTCAAATCGGCCCAAGCAGCGTTTTTTTTACCCGGAAAAGGAGAGACTTAACAGGAGGGCCGGGAAGGGCAGAAAGAAAGATTCGTTGTGTCCACTCACGGGAGTAACGTCGCTGACGCGACGTGAACTCAGCGGCGGCTTGAAAGACCGTGGGTTAAAACCCACGGCTAACGATGGATCGTCGCTACGCGACGCGGGATTCCGTATTGAAACGTCGCCTTAGTCCAGGATGTCGTCGTCGGTGACCGGCTCGCGGGTGATGCCGACATGCTCGCCCTTGCCGATGGAGTCCTGGTGAAGCAGGTAGCGGTACACGCCCGTCTTGAAGAACAACAGCAGAAAACCAGCGCCGCTGAGCAGCCCGAGCAGGACGGTTTTCGTGGCAGCGCCCCATAGCTCAATCGTAGCCATTCGCAGCTCTTCGTCGGTGAGGTTACTGCGGACCGGAGTCTGGGGGATGTGGGAGACCACGGCGATGGCGCCCGCGTCCACTTCCTCGCCCTCGAGCACGACGACCGGCGCGGTGGCCAGGCTCGCGGGCTGGCTCAGGGCGTTCTGGGCGCGGATGGTGGCGGTGATCCCGAAAGGCAGCCCCAGCAGCGTGCCGACGCTCAGCGCCAGCGCGATCCAGGTAACGGCCCCGCGCACGCGCAGATGCCAGAAGGTGCACGACTGGGAAAAGGGCAGCAGGATGAGCGACAGGCCCAGCAGCGGCAGCCAGGTCAGTGTGACGAGTTGTTCGACCAGTTTGGCTTCCCAGCGCGGGTCGAGGAAATTCATCGGTACCAGGCAGAAAAACATCTGCACCAGGCCCAGGGCGATGAAGATCAGACCGATGCCCGGGAGCAGGCGGCTGAGATCGGTAAAGACTTTGGCGCGCAGCCGGACGCGGCGGTCGTCTCGGTCTTCATCGCGGTAGCTGGAGTGGTGGGAAGAATGTCTGGGCATCAGGTTGACAGTTGCAGGCGGAGCGCGGGCGGGCCGTGCTCCCGGTATCCATTTCGGCCATTACGGCACGTTCTTAAGCGGTCAACGCCTTAGAAGCCGGGTGCCGTAGGTCGTACTACTAATCTGTAGTATGGGGAGTACTTATGCCTGCGGCAAGTCTTACTGTGCACATCAATTAGGTTTGCTTTTGGCGGTGGCGAGGGTCATTCTCCGGTTACCGCAGAGCGCCATAGCTTGGAACCCCTTGTTCTTTCACCACCCCTAACCCCCCCCCCCCGATCCCCGTCTATGTGTATCAAGAAACTGCGTGAATATCTCGACGGCCACGGTGTGAAATACGTCATCGTGAGCCATTCGCCGGCCTACTCCGCGCAGGAGGTGGCGGCTTCCGTCCATGTTACCGGCCGTGAGATCGCCAAGGTCGTCATGGTCACCATGCACAACCAGCTGGCCATGGTCGTGCTGCCCGCCAGTTACCATATCGACTTTCAGCGGCTGAATCAGGCGCTCCACAGCAAGGAGATGTACCTGGCGCAGGAGGCCGACTTCGTGGAGCGGTTCCCGGACTGCGAGCCGGGGGCGATGCCGCCCTTTGGCAACCTCTACGGGATGGATGTGTTCGTCGCCCAGAGCCTGAGCGAGGACTCTACCATCACCTTCAACGCCGGGACGCACACCGACGCCATAACGATGGCCTATTCGGACTTCGCCCGACTGGCCGAGCCCAGGGTCATCAGTTTTACGGATCGGGTCCGCTGTGACGAGGCCCGCGCCGAAACCGCCACCCTCTAACCCTTAACGCCATGAACGCCACCGGGGAACAAACGGAGAAGGTCATCGCCTTCTCCGTTTTGTTTGTCCGGAGGCCTGGCGGATAGACCTCCTTTATCTCGCACTTTTTTCTTTAACCCCAACCCCTTCTCTCCCGATGAAAGATTTTCTTGCCGCAGACATCCGCAATTGTGCCGTGGTCGGACACGCCTCGACCGGTAAGACTCTGCTGTGCGACGCCATGCTCGTGTGTGCCGGGCAGATAGGCAAAGTCGGCAGTATAGAGGCCGGGACGAGCGTGTCCGATCATCACGCGGATGAGCGGGAGCACCAGATGTCCGTCCACGCCACACTCCTGCATGCCGAGTGGCTGGACAAGAAGTTTAACCTGATCGACTGCCCCGGGGCGGCGGACTTCGTCAGCGAGCCGCTGAGCGCGCTGCGGGTGGCGGACTTCGCGCTGGTGGTGGTCAACGCCTGCCACGGCATCGAGCCGGGCACGGACATGGTGTACGACACGGCCCGCGCCTACGACATCCCGCGCATGATCGCGGTCAACCTGCTGGACAAGGAAAACACGACCTTCGACTACGTGCTGGAGGAGGCGCGTTCGCACTTCGGCGCGAAGGTCTTCCCCATGACCATCCCGCTCAATCCCGGCCCGGGCTTCAACCGCGTGCTCGATGTCATGCGCAGCGAGGTCGTCACCTACGCCACTGACGGCAGCGGCAGCTTCACCGAGGAGCCCGCCACCGGCGAGCTGGCCGCCCGCGTCAAGGCCCTGCACAAGGAGCTGATCGAGTACGTGGCCGAGACCGACGATTCGCTCATGGAGCGCTTTTTCGAAAAGGAAACCCTGTCCGAGGACGAACTGCGAGAGCACCTGCACGCCGCCATCCAGCAGCGCATCGTCGTGCCGCTCTTTGCGGTGGCGGGCGCGGCCAATGTCGGCGTGGCCCGCATGATGGACATCATCGCCAAGTACGGCTCGTCCCCCGTGGACCGGCAGAAGGTCATCGCGCACGACAGCGCCGGGGCGGAGGTCGCGGTGCCGCTCGACGGAGCCGACCCGTGCCTGTTCGTTTTCAAGACGCTGAACGAGCAGCATGTCGGCGGGCTGTCGTTTTTCCGCGTGTACTCCGGCTGTGTGAAGCACGGGATGGACCTGCGTAACGTTACTCGCCAGGGCTCCGAGCGCGTCGGGCAGATTTTCATGCTCAACGGGCGCGAACGCGCCGCCGTCGATCACCTCAACGCCGGGGACATCGGCGCGGCGGTCAAGCTGCGTGACACCCACACCGGTGACACGCTCTGTGGCGGCGCGTTGAACGTCACGCTGCCCACGGTCGAGTTTCCCAAGCCGAACATCCACGGCGCGCTCCAGGTGGCCTCACGCTCGGACGAGGAGAAAATCTCACAGGGGCTGCACGAGCTTCAGGAGGAGGACCCGACCTTCGTCTCGCGCTACGACCCCGAGCTGAAGCAGACCATCATCTCCGGCCAGGGCGAGGTGCAGCTCAAGGTCGCCGCCGAGGAGGTCAAGCGCCGTTACAACGTGGATATCTCGCTCGTCGAACCCCGCGTGCCCTACCGCGAGACCATCCGCTCCGGTGCCGAGAGCCGCTACCGCCACAAGAAGCAAAGCGGCGGGGCCGGGCAGTTCGCCGAGGTGTGGATGCGCATCGAGCCGCTTCCGCGCGGCTCCGGGGTCGAGTTCACCAACTCGCTCGTCGGCAACAACGTGGACCGCGTCTTCGTCGCCTCGGTGGAGAAAGGCGTCCGCGCCGCCTGCGAGGAAGGCGTCTCCGCCGGTTTCCGCGTGCAGGACGTGAAGGTGGACTTCTACGACGGCAAGCAGCACCCCGTCGATTCCAAGGACATCGCGTTCCAGATCGCGGGCAAGGCCGCCTTTCAGGAGGCGTTCAAGAATGCCCAGCCCTGCCTGCTGGAACCGATCATGAATATTCGCGTGACCGTGCCCGAGTCTTGCGTGGGCGATGTCATGGGCGACTTGTCCAGCCGCCGGGGCCGTATCAACGGAGTGGATACAGAGGGTAAATTCCAGGTCGTCGATGCCTCCGTCCCGCAGGCTGAACTCTACCGCTACGCCACCCACCTGCGTTCCATCACCGCCGGGCGTGGACGCCACCGCGAAACCTTCAGCCACTACGAGGAAGTCCCCTACGAACAGGAATCCCGCCTCCTCGACCGCGCCCAGCAGCTCGCCACCGCGGGCTAGGGGAGGAGGAGAGCTGGGGAGCTGGGCTTACGCAGCCCAGACCCGCGGCAGGCAAGGCCTGCACTTTCGATGCTTGCAGCATCGTGTCAGCGATTGCGTGAACCAGTTTTACTGGTTCACGCAATCGCTGAGGCCCGAGCATCCAAACTGGGTCGCACCAATTGGATCAACCGTAAGTCACACACTTACATGGTGGCGATCCTGTGTCAGGAGAGGCTTCAAAGTCGGTCCAGCGTTTGGGCGAAGCCCGGACGCCGGACCGAAAGTGCAGGCTAAAATGCTGGTCCAGCCGGACCTGCCGCAGGGTTTGGGGGCGTGGAGCCCCCAAGACATCCTCCCAACTCCCTGGCCCTTCACCGGCCGATGAGGACGAGTTCGTCGCGGTGGATGACTTCGAGGTGTTTGCGGGAGGGGAAGAGGGGCTGGATTTCCTCGGAGCGTTTGCCGAGGATTTTTTGCAGGTCGGCGGCGCTGTAGCCGGCGAGGCCGCGGGCGACGGGTTCGCCCTTGGGGCCGAGGACGGCGATGACTTCACCGCGGGCGAAGGAGCCTTCGGCGGCGGTGACGCCCTTGGCCAGGAGGCTGGAGCCTTTTTCGCGCAGGGCCTGCATGGCTCCGGCGTCAACGGTGAGCTTGCCGCGCGGGTCTTCGAACCACGCCAGCCAGCGTTTGCGCGAGCCCAGGGGCAGGCGGCTGGGGATGAAAATGGTGCCCGTGGCGTGCCCGGCGAAGAGGTCGGCGATGATCGCGGGGTTGGACCCGGAGCCGATGAATGCGCCGCAACCGGAGCGCATGGCCAGGCGGGCTGCCTGGATCTTGGTGATCATGCCGCCGGTGCCGACGACGGTGCCGCTGCCTCCGGCCATGGCCTCGATGGCGGGCGTGATGGCCTCGACGACGGGGACGATCTCGCCCGTGCCCTTCATGTCCACCAGCCCGGAGGCGGTGGAGAGGATGATGAGGAGCTGGGCTTTGGTCATGGAGGCGACCAGGGCGGAGAGCACGTCGTTGTCCCCGAACTTGATCTCGGCGGCGCTGACGGTGTCGTTTTCGTTGACGATGGGGACGATGCCCTCGTTGAGCATCTCCTCGAAAAGGTCGCGGATGGCGAGGTGGCGCTTGCGCGAGCGCACGTCCTCGCGGGTGAGCAGGAGCTGTCCGACGGTGATCCCGTGCGGCTCAAAGGCGTGCTGCCACAGCTCGGTGAGCATACTCTGGCCGACGGCGGCGCACTTCTGGAGCGAGGAGAGCTTTTTCGGGCGCTGCTTGAGCCCGAGCCGTCCCCGGCCCAGCCCGACCGCGCCGGAGCTGACCAGCACGACCTGCAGGCCGCGCATTTTGAGCGCGGCGATCTCGCGGGCGATCCCGGCCACGACCTCGGTGTTGAGGTCGCCCGAGCCGGAGGTGAGCGCGCCGGTGCCGAGCTTGATCACGAGGCGGCGGGCGTTTTCCAGAAAGTGCATGGCGCGAAAAAAGGAGGGCGGTGGGTATGAAAAAGGCGGCAGGGGCCGTGGTGTCACGCCGCCGGCCGCCCGGGTGGAAAGTGCGTCAGGATCAGACCGTGGTCAGTTCGGTTTCCTTATCCTTGAAGGCGCTGTCGATCTTCTTCACGTATTCGTCGGTCGCGGTCTGGACTTCCTTTTCGCCGCGCTTGGCGTCGTCTTCGGAGAAGAGCTTGTCCTTGAGGCCCTGCTTCATGGCGCTCATGCCGTCCTGGCGGGCGGCGCGGATGCCGACGCGACCGGCTTCGGCGAGCTGGCTGGCCATCTTAACGAGTTCCTTGCGGCGCTCACCGGAGAGGTCGGGCAGGGGGCACACGATGACGGTGCCGCGGATGATGGGGTTGAGCCCGAGCCCGGCGGTCTGGATGGCTTTTTCGACGGCCTTGGTCACGCCCTTGTCCCAGGGCTGGATGGAAATGGTACGGGCGTCCGGGGTGGTGATGGCGGCGACTTCCATCAGGCGCATGTTGCTGCCGTAGGCGTCCACCATGACATTTTCCACCATGGCGGGCGAGGCCTTGCCGGTGTGGATGGTGCTGAACTCGTGCAGGGTGTGGTCGAGGGCTTTTTGCATCTCGGACCGGGTACGTTTGATAATGGCTTCGGGCGTCATAGTTGGAGTGGGTTACAAGGGGACAGGATTACAGGATTTCGCCGGATGAACAGGCTAAAGTTGCGGCCTGCGGGCGAGGGTGGGGCGGAACTACTCGTGGACGAGGGTGCCGACGGTCTTGCCCAGGACGGCGTTGAGGATGCTGTCGGGCTCGTGCATGTTGAAGACGAGGATCGGCACGTCGTTGTCCATGCACAGGGAAAAGGCGGTGGCGTCCATGATCTTGAGCCGCTCGGACAGAGCGGAGGAAAAGCTCAGGTGCTCGTAGCGCACGGCGTCGTCGTACTTCATGGGGTCCTTGTCGTACACGCCGTCCACTTTGGTGGCCTTCATGATGACGTCGGCGTGGATCTCGCTGGCGCGCAGGGCGGCGGTGGTGTCGGTGGAGAAGTACGGGTTCCCCGTCCCGGCGACGAAGATAACGACGCGGCCCTTTTCCATGTGGCGCACGGCGCGGCGCAGGATGAACGGCTCGGCCACCTTATCCATGGGGATGGCGGTCTGCACGCGCACGGGCACGCCGTTCTTTTCCAGGCAGTCCATGAGGGCGAGGCCGTTGATGGTGGTGGCGAGCATGCCCATGGTGTCGCCGGTGGTGCGGTCCACGTTGCGGTGCTCAGCCCCGAGCTGCCCGCGGAAGATGTTCCCTCCGCCGACGACGAGCCCGATCTGCACGCCCAGATCGTGAACTTTTTTCACCTCCGTGCAAACGGTCTGGAGAATGTCCCCGTCGATGGGGTCGCCGGTTTCGGTATTACGAAGCGCCTCGCCGCTCAGCTTGAGCACGATGCGCTTGAATTTCGGTTGAGCAGGTTCGTCAGCCAGTTGATCCGCCATAGGATTAAAGTCTATGAAGGAGCCCATCGGCGGCGTCAACCCCATGCTTTCGCACCTGCAAAAGGCCCCAACAGCAAAGACTTGACGCGCGGGGCGAAAATGGTACTTTCGCCCCCTTTCGCGGAGGTCCGTGGTGTAATGGTAGCACAGCAGATTTTGGTTCTGCTTGTCGGGGTTCGAGTCCCTGCGGACCTGCCACTCCGGCTGGAGCAGCATTCATGGGGCTGCGCCCCATCAGAGCCAGAAGGCTCCAGTCCCTTGTTTTATTCTCCTCGCAATGGCGGTTTACCGGCTTTTCGGGGCGGACGCCTGTCTGGTGCCGATGGTACGATTGTTGGTCTAGCCGGACCCCATTTGGATGCGCAGCATTCAGGGGGCAGGGCACGCCCTGCAAAGTTTCCGGTTTAAAAAGGTTGCCACTGCACGCATGGGGATTTTCGAATATGGCCCCGGACGAAGGCACCTCAGCCATCGCCAACCCTTTCTATTCCCGATGGCTAAGAGCAAACAGTTGAAGTACATTTTCGTGACCGGGGGCGTTGTCTCCTCCCTGGGCAAGGGCCTGACCGCGGCCGCCCTGGGGGCGTTGCTGGAACTGCGCGGCCAGCGCGTGCGGCTCCAGAAGTTCGACCCGTACCTGAATGTGGACCCCGGCACGATGAGCCCGTATCAGCACGGCGAGGTCTATGTCCTCGACGACGGGGCCGAGACCGACCTGGATCTGGGCCACTACGAGCGCTTCACCAGCGGCAGCCTGTCGCGCTTTAACAACCTCACCTCGGGGCAGATTTACGAGTCGGTCATCCAGAAGGAGCGCCGGGGCGATTACCTCGGGAGCACCGTGCAGGTCATCCCGCACGTCACCGACGAGATCAAGAAGCGCATCCGCGAAGCCGGGGAGGATATCGACATTCTGATCACCGAGATCGGCGGGACGGTCGGGGACATCGAGGGGCTGCCCTTCCTGGAAGCGCTGCGCCAGTTCGCGCTGGAGGCCGGGCGCGGCAACGTACTCTTCATCCACTGCACGCTGATCCCGTACCTCAATGCCGCGGGCGAGCTCAAGACCAAGCCTTCGCAAATGTCCGTCGCCCGCATGCGCGAGATCGGTATCCAGCCGGACGTGCTGGTGTGCCGTACGGAAAAGCCGATCAACAACGAGATCCGCTCGAAGCTCAGCCTTTACTGCAATATCCCGGTCCGCAACGTGATCGAAGAGATGGATGTGGAGTTCTCCATCTACGAGCTGCCGCTGGCGCTCGCCCGCGAAGACCTCGACGACATCGTGGCCGAGTCCCTCGGCCTGGACGCGCCTTCGCCCGCCATGACCGAGTGGGAGGACGTCGTCCGCCGCCTCAAGTACCCCGCGCACCGCATCGAGATCGGCGTCGTGGGCAAGTACATCGAGCTTCAGGACGCGTACAAGTCCGTCTATGAGTCCCTCACCCACGGCGGCATCGCCAACGACTGCGGGATCAACATCGTGCGCCTCGATTCCGAGGCGATCGAGGAGGACGGGCCCGAAAAGCACCTCAAGGGGCTTGACGGCGTGCTTGTGCCCGGCGGCTTTGGCGACCGCGGCATCGAGGGCAAGATCATGGCCGCCCAGTGGGCGCGCGAGAACCAGGTCCCGTACTTCGGGCTGTGCCTGGGGATGCAGATCCTCGTGATCGAGTATGCCCGCCACGTGGCCGGGTTCGAGGGGGCCAACAGCACGGAGTTTGACGAGAGCTGCAAGGAGCCGGTCATCGACATCATGGAGGACCAGAAGACGGTCACCGAAAAAGGCGGTACCATGCGCCTGGGGGCCTACACCTGCCAGATCATTCCCGAGACCCACGCAGCCAAGGCCTATTTCCCGGCCCTGTCCGAGGCCGACTTCGCCAAGGGCGATCCGAAGACCGTCGAGGAGCGTCACCGCCACCGCTACGAGTTTAACAACAAGTACCGCGACATCCTCACCCGCAGCGGCCTGCGTATCGGCGGGGTCAACCCGAAGCGCGACCTGGTGGAAATCGCCGAGGTGGTCGATCACCCGTGGATGGTCGGGGTGCAGTTCCACCCCGAGTTCAAGAGCAAGCCGAACAAGGCGCATCCGCTCTTCGCCGACTTCGTCAAGGCCGCCCTCGCCCGCAAGCGCGGCTGAGGCCAGCCAGGTTCCGGCAACAGACGACATTTTTCAAAAAAGCCCGCACAGCAACGCTGTGCGGGCTTTTTTGTGCCCAAAGGAGTCGCCGCGACAGGGAGTAATGCTCGTCAAGTGGGCGTTATGCGTGTTTTCGGTGGTCCAGTTGCTGGCGTACTGGATCTTGCCGGGGCGCCCTGAGGGAGTGACGCCAGCCAGCCAAGGGCTAACACTCTCTGCCGCAGACCAAGAGACCCTAGTTCGCAACCAACCGGTTGACATAGGGTTAAGAGTGTAAAGGTTCGCCCTGTCCAGACTTCGTCATGCGCATCACGACCAATCCCTTCAGCAAACTCCGTAACCGGCTCAAGGCAGGACAGCTCAAGCCGCAGGAGCTGGATTTTCCGCTGGAGGAGAAAGCCCCGCCGATGGACATCCGCGTGTGCGACAGCGTGCTTTACCAGAATGGCAAGGAATCGGTGGTGCTTTATTCCAAAGCCCGGAACAAACCGCTCTATCGGGTGCGCTTGTGGCTGGACGGGGCGGACTTGCCGCTGCTGGCGGGAGTCTGTTACCGCTTCCCCGCGGCCTCCGGCCTGCCGGAGCTCGCGCTTGAGCGGCGGATGGACAATGTCCGCTGCGAGACCTTCATCTGGGCCGGAGCGCTGATCGAGCTGGCCGCCGGGCTCACGCTCAAGGACGGTCGCGCTTACATCCTCAAGCACACGCTGAGCATCGACCGCGAGCTTAAGAGTCCCCGGACTACGTTCATCGAGGTGGCGGCCACCGGCGCGGCAGTGGGGTGACGCCCGGGCCCGGCAAAAGACGTCGGGGCAATTTAAGGGTAACTTTATGCGGGCAGTGGGGTTTGGCCAGATATCCCCATGAAAGACCGTACTCTGTTCACCTTCCTCTCACTCCAGGCCGGTGCGTGCCTGTTTCCCCTTGTTGTTGTAGCCGAAGAAGCCGTTCCCCCCAGCTTGATCGTGGATACCGGCCAGGTCGCCTGCTATGACGACAGCCGCGAGATCGCTTACCCGCAACCCGGGCAGGCCTACTTCGGGCAGGACGCCGAGACTGTGGCGCATCCGCCCGCCTACCGCGATAACGGCGACGGCACCATTACCGACCTGAACACCGGCCTGATGTGGTCGCAGGGCTTGGACAAGACCAAGGTCTCGCTGGTTGAGGCTGAGGCCATCGCGGAGGATATGAAGCTCGGCGGTTATACGGATTGGCGCGTGCCCACGATAAAGGAATTGTACTCGCTGATCGACTTTCGCGGACGCACGGGCATCGCGCCCGGTGGTTTCGACTCCGCCGCTCCCGCCGATGCCATTCCCTTCATCGACACGGATTATTTTGTCTTCGCTTATGGCGACACCGACGCGGGTGAGCGTTACATCGACGCGCAGTGGCTGAGCTCCACCCGCTACGTCAGCACGACCATGCACGGCTCCGCTACCCTCTTCGGGGTCAACTTCGCCGACGGACGGATCAAGGGCTATGGCTACCAGCGGCCTGAAGGTCGCGGGGAAAAGAAGTTCTTCGCCCGCTACGTGCGCGGCGAGCCCTACGGTGTCAACGACTTCGTGGACAACGGCGACGGCACCGTCACCGACAAGGCCACCGGCCTCATGTGGATGCAGGCCGACAGCGGCCGGGGCATGAACTGGCAAGACGCGCTCGCCTACGCCGACAAGCTGGAGTTGGCCGGGTACGACGACTGGCGTCTGCCCACGGCCAAGGAGCTCCAGTCCATTGTGGACTACACACGCTCGCCGGACACCTCCGACTCGCCCGCGATTGACCCGGTCTTCGCCTGCACGGCGATCTCCAACGAGGGCGGCGTGAAAGACTGGGCCTTTTACTGGAGCTCGACCACGCACTGCGACGGTCCCAACAACTATGCCGCCTACGTTGCCTTTGGCCGGGCGCTGGGTCGGATGCACGGGCAGCTCATGGACGTGCACGGGGCGGGCGCGCAGCGCAGCGACCCGAAGACCGGACAGGCCAACCCCGAGGGTCACGGCCCGCAGGGCGACATCGTCCGGGTGGACAACTTCGTCCGCTGTGTGCGCGGCGGTGGGGCCGAGCTACGGCTCAAGGCCCCCGTCACCGATCCCAAGGCGTACCCGGCGGTCATCGTGGTGGACGGTCATCGTTCGACCCCGGCGGCTCCCACGGCACTCTCGGGCCGGATGGGGCCTCCGCAGGGGCAGGGCGGCATGAGCGGTCCCTCGGGGATGACGCCGACACGGCAAAGCCCTGAAAGCATGCGTGGTCCCGGCGGTGACCGGCCCGGCTTTATCGAACACCTGGACAAGAACGGAGACGGCAAAGTCTCCCGTGCGGAGTTCGACGGGCCGCCTCAGGCCTTCGGCCACATGGACCGCAACGGCGACGGCTATATCTCCGAGGACGAGGCGCCTACCGGTCCGCCTCCGCAGCGCCGGTGAGACGGTTTTTCCCAGTAATGGAGCGGGATTGGCGGCCTTGATGAATGCCGTTTTCAGTTCGGTGGGCATCGGACTGCATTGAGCCGGGTGGCCGAGTGGCGGGCTTGCTCAAAGGCATCCCGGAGCGAGACCTTTCCCGTCTCCGAAAAACAAAAAGCCCGCCGAAAAGGCGGGCTTGGAAAAGGAAACGTCGGCGATCCGGCGTGTCTTAGAAATCGTCGATGGTCGGCAGGTTGCTGGAGAACTGGATGTCGCCCCATTCGGCTTCGCTGTTGCCGCCTGCGTTGGCGGGCTGACCGGCGGCGGGCGTTTTCTCCAGAATGTACTGGGCGATGGCCTTTTCGACGAAGTTTTCCGCCCAGTAGCCGTTGCGCAGTTCCCAGTCGGAGGGTTCATAGCCGTGTTTTTCGAGCACCGCCAGGATGATGGCGGATTCCGGCGTGGCGCTGGTGCCCCGGAGCAGGCCCTTTTCTTCGTGCAGGCGGATGGCCTCGGCCGCGATGAAGGGCGGGAGAATCCTTTCGTAGCTGGGATGAAGGGTGTAGTTGGCAGCCCAGCGGGACCAAGCCTCGCGCGAGATGGAGCGCTCGGTGCCGGTGACAGCCTCGTAGTAGTACACGCGGCGCTTGGACATGCGCTTGACCAGGGCGACCGTGGAGAGTCCGTCCTGGGAGATTTCCAACCAGTCGAGCGGACGCGGCGCTTCGACGGGGTTGCGGGTGCAAGAGATGTCTTCCGGTGCTTCGAGGAATTTCACCCCGAGCGCCCGCGAGAAGCGGACGGTCTGCTGGGCATCTTTGCCCAGCGTCAGTTGTTCCTGCTCGATCAGCTCGGACTGGTACTTGGCGGCATCCTCTGCGGATTCGGCCCAGATATAGGTCACGATTTCCGTGCTGACTTTGTATTTACGCATCATGGCGGGGGTAAGCTAGAGGTTACAGGCACATAGAGTGCCCCGGTGGGAGACTTTATATGAACCGTTAGGATAAGGGTGGTCAAACAAAAAGTTTTAACTCTCCCACCCGCTGTGTAGAGAAATTATTACTAACCCGACCACCTGCGTGAAGGCATTCCTGCTCTGCGTCTTCCACGGCTTTTAAACCCGCATATATACAGAATTTTTACCAGATGGACTAGGGAATGCCCCGCATATTAATTTCAGGTTCTATCTGTTATGCTGACCACCCTTAGTCGCCTGTTAATCAAGATGATTCCGATTCTTCATTCGTGCTATGCGGCGCAGTTTTTTAATCTGGAAGAATAGGAAAAACTCCTTAGGCTACGCCGTTTTGACTAGACACCTCGGAGAATCGCAACCCCATGCCACGTAAAATCTGCTTCGTAAACTACAAAGGCGGAGTCGGGAAAACCTCGATGATCGTCAACATCGCCGCCTGCTTGGCTCAAAGCGGAAAAAAAGTGCTGCTGGTTGACCTCGACACCCAGTCCAACGCCAGTATCTGGCTGATGCGCCTGGACCGCTGGAACAAGCTCAACATCAACGGCGAAGGCTCGGTCTTCTCCATCTTCGAGCCCGGTAAGCAGACCCTTTCGGACATTCTCGTGAAGGATGTTGTCTCCAGCAAAACCGGCGAAAACCTCCTGCCCGGCTTCGACCTGCTGCCCACGACTTTCAATCTGGTGGACCTGGAAAACGAGTTCCAGTCCGACCCCGCCGAGCCTCCCTA
>JAUTCS010000062.1 GCA_030673825.1 Verrucomicrobiota bacterium JB024
TTCCGAGCTGTTGACGATGCCCGTTTTCTCTTCTGCCAGTTCCACCTTCAGATTATTCTTCATGAAGGCTTTCAGTTCAGTCATCAGCGCCTGAGCGTCCGCTTTAGGACCGATGATGCCGACGATGAAGTCGTCCGCATAACGCTCCAGCTCGGCAAAGAATGCCTTGTGTTTGCTTAGGACGGTTTCGCCTTCGGACAGGGTCATTGCGCTGGGAAGGTTCAAAGGAAGCCCTGCCTCGATCGCTTCGGGCACCGTCACCGCCAGCGCCGCATGGAGAAGCTGACAGGCACGCTCTGATTCATCTGCCTGCACCAGCTCCGCCCGTAAGGCTTTCGCGTCCAACAAAGGGCATCCCCAGCTTCTTGCGGGTGGCATTGAGGGCGTAGTAGCCTCTGAGGCCCTTGCAGATGACAAAGTCACCCTTGTTGGCCCGATTGTGGAAGGTCGAGGGCTTCAGCGGGGGATCAAACAGAGCCATGATCACCTCCCGGGTCACGAAAACATCATCTTCGATAGAGGCGGATCGTTGAGAGGGCTACCCTGATGATGCTCAAATCCGATTCAGACGGGAGTCCAATCCACTGCTCCGCTGCATCGGCTCAATTGTAAAAAAGCTGCCCAAAATGTTGCCCGAAAATAGGGGGTTTTTCTGGATTTCCCCGGATTTGCGTGGATTTCGTTGGACTTGGGGTTTTGAAGCTATCGCTTTGCAAACCACTGTTTATCAGTCAAATCCGCTTAAATAAAGTGGAGCCGGGGGACGGGATCGAACCGACGACCTACTGATTACAAATCAGTTGCTCTACCAACTGAGCTAACCCGGCGTTGTTGATTACAAACGACTTACAAACTCAGACCCAAATCCATTGACCACCGAAGTTGACCACCCATTGACAAGCACGCTCACACATGCAACAAAGGCGGCATGAGCGATTGGGAACCTGTCAAAGCTGAGAATCTGGTGAGACATAAGCTGGGTACGTACTATCTCCGCGCCAAAATCGGGGGCAAGATTATTCGAAAGAGCCTCAAGACGAAAAGCCTGCGCGACGCCAAGTCAAAGCGCGACACGCTCATGCCTCAGCTCAGGCTACAGGCAGGGGCCATTCGACAGGGCGAGGTATGGACGCGCGAAAAAGCTATCGCCCACACCCGAGCCTGGTATGCCATCCGACCATCCTACCAGGAAAAACCCAAATCCCTGGAGTACCGCGTGTTTGTCCTCGGCATCTTGGGTGAGACGCTCCCCGCGCGCGCCGTCCACACCTGGAGCGCTGACGAGACGCTGGCCTGGTGGACCTCCAGCCGTATCAGCGGGTTTTCCCCTACCCTGCGCAACAACTGCTTGGGCACTCTCCGAAAGTTGCTCGAACTCGCCATCAAGGCTGGAGTTATTTTGCAAGATCCCTCCAGCGACCTGGAGCGCGTGCGCGTCACCCGCACCCATCTGACGCTCCCACCAGCATCCGCACTTGCCCGTATTATCGAAGAAGTACGCAGCCAAAAGCTGATTCACTCCGGCCAGTCGGCCGACATGATCGAGTTCATGGCCTACTCCGGGTGTCGGATCGGAGAGGTCCGAGCCATAACATGGGAAGACATCGGCAAGGACTCGATCCTCGTTACCGGCGGCGAGGGCCGCACGAAAAACCATGATTGGCGAAAGGTCCCCATCCTGCCCGACATGGCAACGCTACTTGAGCGGATGAGGACGCCTGACAGCTCCGGCCCGCTTTTCGAGCAGTATTCCCCCCGCTACGCTCTCACAAACGCCTGTCAGCGGCTCGGGCTGCCCCACATGCGCATCCACGACCTGCGCCATCTGTTCGCTACCCAGTGCATCGAGGCCGGGGTTGATATCCCGACCGTGGCCCGCTGGTTGGGCCACAAGGACGGCGGCGCTTTGGCCATGCGCACCTATGGTCACCTGAGAGACGATCACTCGCAGCGGGCCGCACAACTCGTTAAATTCTCGTAGAATCGCTGCCAGCTTCCGGGCTCTCGGGCTCCTGGACGGGCTGGACTTCAGTTGGCTTGGCTTCGTCTGACATTGTGCCCGCAATTTAGGCACAACCGACTTTACGCTGTATCAGTTGCCAATCTTCGCAGGCCCGTAAACATCGATATAGGCCTTCGCGTATTCGTCTTCGGCATCCTCAAGATGCTGCCCACTCGCCGCCATATGCAGTCGAGCCTGGTCCATGCCGCTTAGCGGTTCACCATCTGAACGCAGTTCGACGACAGGCTCTTTCATCTCCCATTCCGCTCCGCAGCCTTGAGTCGCTCGTCTAGCCGCCCCATTAATTCATTCTGTTTGTTGATCGCCGCATTCAGCCTGTCCACCGATGTGGCCAGCCCGTCCACGTCAGATAACCGATCCTCCACCAGCGTCAGGCGAACCTCGTGCTTGTCCACAACCGCGAATTTTCCATAGAGCCAAGCACCACCAATAGTAGCGCTCGTAACCATGATAAAAGCAGCGGCCATAACAAGCCCCTTGGATATCTGCTCTTTGGCTTCAGATATGCTCATACTCAGTATTCGTAAATGGGTTCGAGGTTGCTCGCGGAGTCCGGCAGAGCCGGATAGCGCTCTTCGAAAGTGGCTGCTGGGGCCGGAGTAGTCGGGGTGACGACCGGCTCCGGGTGACAGCCTCCAAAGGCCAACGCAAGGGCTACCAGACCGCCGACAAACAGCGCCTGCCCCATGCAAAGCGCGGCGATGGCGAAGGTGAAAGAGTCGGGCTTTTTCATGCGTCAAAAGAATAGCAGGTCGCAGCTTGCTCATGGCTCATGGGGAACAGACCACAATTAGGTTGGGGGTCGAGCTCCCACACCAGCCCGTCCCTGTCGGCGAACGAACAAATGGAATGGCCGGAATACGGGTTGGCCGGTTCGAGCCGGAAATGAATCTCTGCCAGCGCGGGCTTGAGTTCGGTGTGGCCCATGGCATTCCGGATCAAGACGTAGGCGATGAAAATGCGGCTCCAGAAATCGCAATCGGCCTTGTTCTGCACCCACTGGTAAACACAGTGTGGCTCCAGAATTGCGCGTATCCACGGGTGAAACTCGTCGTACAAGCGCACAGCCTCATCGCGTTCCATTGTGCGGTAGCGCCCGTCACGGAAGCTCTTCCCAGTAGCGGGCAATAGTGGATAGCGCTCGGCCAGGGAGCGGCCCCACGTCTGTTTGTCGATCTGGTAATCCATGATGAGTGAAGCCCGCCCGGGCAAAACCTTCCCGGGCAGGCGGTTGGTGGAGGATCAGTCGGGGGACTGGGTAAGCTTGGCGCGAGCATCGGCCAGCGCGGCAAAGAGCGGACCCCCGTAATTTTCGGCGGGCTCACCAGCGGCGGTCGTGCCTGCCTGCGCTTCGGATTCCTTGACCAGCGCGGCCTGCATTTCGTCGATAACGACCTGCTTTTGATCCGCGGGCAGCGGTGACGCGGCAATGGCTTCGGACACGTTAGCGGCGGCGCTGTCCGCCCCAACCGCGTTTTCCAGAGCGGCCAGGATGCTGGCCTCCAGCGCGTCAAAAGCGGCGCTGTCGAGCTCGTTGATCCGGTCCCGCGCTTCGGAGAAGGCAATGGGCACGGCCAGCCGTACGGCGGAGAGCCCGAGGTTGACGGCGACCTTCTGCACAGTCTCGTTGGCAAAGAAGGCCTTGATCGATTCGCAGCCGGTTGTCCCGGCGAGAGTGCCTGCCAGCGCGAGGCCGACGAGTGCGATTTTGATGAGTTTCTTGATTTTCATAGTGGTGTTTGATCTCGAGTCAGGATTAATGGCGTCGAGGCCCGTGGGGGCCTCAGTATTGGTCTTGTTGATGGCCTTGGCAGACCGTTTGGTTTCACGGTTGAACTCGGCCACATCCGCCCCGGACTCGGTGTCCGTCCGGTCGTTATCACGAGCGAACAGGAAACCCAGGCCACCCAAGATGAGCGTGAAGTCATCCCAGCTTGGCATGCCGTCGCCGTTGATCACCGTAGCGGAAGCCTTGGCGATGCCCGCGATAAGGGCGAGGATGGCAACGAGTGTGGTCTTCGGTGATTTCATACTTTGCTTCGGTTGATGATTCTGTCGGCATAGTAGCCTACTATAACGAGTGCGAGCAGCCCGCCGATGATCAGTTCGCCGTTGGGCTTCTCGAGGATCGGCAACACCAGCTTGTCCACGATGAGGATAGCTGTACCGGTAACACCGCCGCCCACGAGGACGCCGTTTTTAGTGACTTGCTTGCGTTCGGCTTCTGGCATTTTTATTCGTCGGTGGTGTTATGAAAAATTGGCAATCCACTCCTGAGCTTGCCGTACGCCCATCATCTCGTAGCTTGCGGCGTCTACTCGTCGGTTGAATCGGCATCGTTGGTCGCCACATCATAGTTAGCGGCCCAGGAGGCGCGGACTTCGGCAAGAGAGGTGACGGCGGAGGCAAACATAGTCCCCCATGTGGCTGTCCCGCTGAGCAGGTAGGCATTGCTGTTGATGACGTTGCCGGTGCTCAGGTGGGTGGACCCGGCCCCAAAGTCGTAGAGTTTGCCCGCGGTAAGCTCAAAAATGCACTCCGTCACGGATGAGTCCACCAGAGGCTCAAGAGCAGAGCCGTCCTGGAACTCCAGAGTCGCATCGACGGTGGACTGGTTTTGCACGACCAGGCAGCGGCTAACGGCGCAGGTATCCGTGCCTTTGAGGTACAAGGCCGAATCCGTGCCGCCGTAGATAATGCCGTTGGTGAAGCTGCTGTTTGCGCCCTTGAAAACAAGCCCGTAGTGAGCGCCGTCACTGCCGTCCACGATGTTATAGTCGGCAGTGATTCCCGACGAGAAAGGCCCGATGAGCAGCGTGTGCGTTGTGCCGGCGTCCTGGCCAATCGCGTGATTGTGCCGCACGATGACGTTTTCCACGGGCTCCAGCCCGACGCCATCAGCGCCACAGTTCATCACACGATCCGCACCGGCAACCACTCGGTTATTTTCCATCGTGCCGCCACTGACTGCCTGCACAACGACTAATCCGTTCCCGCTTGGCGACGAAATCCGGTTCCGCCTGATGTCCACCGTGGCCGGAAAACTTGCTGAGCCTCCATAAAGGTAAAGTCCGTCTCCACCCGTGGTCAAGATGACCTCGTTTCGGCGGGCTACAACAGCGGCTGTCCCGGTAAAAGCGGTATCCTGATTGATGCCGTCGCCGTCAGCTCCGCGCAGGTAGTTCGAGTTGAGGTAAATATTTCCGCTGTTCCCTGCGTTAAGACGCACGCCAAACCACGACACTGCCGAGGCTGTATTGACAAACGAATTACCGACAACTTCCAGCCCGGCATGGTTGCTGAAGATCGTGCTCATCCCGGTTCCGGAGGCAGTCATGCTGCACCGCTTGACCTTGACGCCACTCGATCCGCCCGCGCCGACGATTTGGATAAAATAGGTTGCCCGGTTCACCGCTCCGTCGAAGTGGCACTCGATCAGTTGCAGGTTGCTCAATGCATTGGATGCATCGTTACAGTACACAAATCCAGAGCCCGAGGCGTAAGCCTGCCGGAAGGTGACATTCCGGATCGTGATGTTTGAGCACGCGCCGGTGAGTCGGAAAACGTAAGCGCCGGTTGCCGTGTTTGTCCAGACGACCTTCTCGCCCGGGACGCCACGAATCGTCACCGTGCTTGAGGGCGCCGCCGCGTTCTTGAGGAAATAGCCACCGGACACATTTTCGGCATATTCCCCGCCGTGCACCCAGACTGTGCCACCGTTGGCAGCGACAGCAATGTCCCAGCCTTTGCTAATGGTCAAATACGGATTGCCCACGCTGCCGTCTCCGGTGGAGTCGTCGCCCGTCGTCGCCACATGGATGCCGGTCGATGAATCGTACACATCCGTATCCCACGCGATCCGCTTGGGGCCAAAATAAGTTCCGATGCCAAGCACATCATAGTAGCGCGGCTCGTACTCGGTCAGGGCTTCAAACTCGGCCTCCGTCAGCGTCACGGGCATCATTGGGCTT
>JAUTCS010000063.1 GCA_030673825.1 Verrucomicrobiota bacterium JB024
GCTGCGATTGATGAGCGGGAGATTCATAGCAGATACTTTGCCGCAATGAATCTTGCTGGCGTCTCAGAGGAATTGCTCGGCAAGGTATTAAGAGTCAAGGGCAAAAAAGATCGCCTGACATCGGTCGTCGAAGATCTCACCTACATTCAAGATAATTTGTGGAACAAGCTGGGCTGGGCGAAAAGGAGCCCAAAAGAATGCAAGAAGTTTTTGGGAAGTACTAAGAACGCAATCAAGCATATGGATGCCGGGTCAGACCTAAACGCAAGGCTTTACTTTGAAGTTGAAGATGAATCGAAGTGGCTTATTAAATCTGCCATTCAAAATTTGGATGCGATCGGGATTAAGCGATCGGAAAAGGTTGAAGCTTTCTTGGCAATGTACTCTGAGGATGAATTGCCGGAATAGTCATAATAAACTGTTATGCGTCAGAAATAAGGAGAGGTTAATGGTCTCTGTTATGGAAAAGGAATTTATTGTTTCGGATTGGTTTAATGGGGCGAAGATCTTCAAGGCAAAGACAGTCAATGAGGCGGCTCAGGAGCTTCTAGGTCGGTCCGTCGTTCCCACTCACGATCATTCTTCTTCTTTGGTATTTGGGTGTGAGCTAACAGAAGAGGTTAGAGATACGGTTCTCACCAAGGAGCTTGGTGTTGATCAGTCTGAAGCGCTAGCGGTCTTCCCAGGCGTAAAGCACTTCATCGGAGTCAATGCATAACAAGAAAAGGCAGCATAGCCCCTGCAGGGCTGGACCTCGCTTCGCTCCGCCGCTGCTTTGGTTGAACAGCTTTCCTTCGCGGCTGGCCAATCGAGTTTATTCCCGCTATATCTTGTTCAATCCCGCCAATAGAGATCCCAATCATGGGCGATATTCCGCCGGAGTGCTCAAGAGCGACGGCGGCAAGAAGGCCTTCCGTCAGGGGAAGGGGGCCGCTGTCTCGACGATACCCGAGAGCGACCTTCGTCGGATAAAGAATGATTGCCTGATTGTTTGGGGGGAAGACGAGCAACTCTTTCCCGCAACTCATGGGGAGGCGGCATCGAAGGTTATGCCAAACGCCAGATTTTCTCGTATTCCGAGAGCCGGGCACCTGCCGCTTATGGATCAACCGGAGATCTTTAATGGCGCCCTCCTGGGTTTTTTAACGGAGAGTAAATGAGCCGGTACATTCCGGTAATCGGCGGTGCTACTGTGCATTCTGGAATGCGCATCATGTGGTCAGATTCAGTGGTTTAAACAAAAGCCAACGGCCGAGAGTGAGGATTGACGGGGCGTAACGAGTGGCGGCGTTTCATGCCTCCCGGTAACGATGCTTAACTACGCTATGGCATACAGAAGAGGGAGATAGAAATGCTCGAATCGATCTTTAAGGGAGTATTGGTTGGCGCCGCTCTTTTCTTCACGGCGTTCTTTGCCGTGACCGTTTTGCCACCGCTTTTTGAGAACCCCGATGTGTGGGGCGCGTTCGCGGCGGGTTTCGTGAACCCCTATTCGAGCGGCTACTCGACGGATGTCCTTGTTTGCTGGTTCATTCTAGCTGTCTGGGTGGCTTATGAAGCCAAGGCCTATAGGGTTCGAAAGGGCTGGGTGTGCCTGCTGCTTGGCATCGTGCCGGGGGTGGCGGTTGGGTTCGCGCTTTATCTGCTGCTTCGGGGCAAGCAAGTCCGAGAACTCAAGCGTGATACGTGAGAGGCCGATCAGGTACATTCCACCGTGTCAGGCGGAAAATGGTGCTTGAGTCGAAGCTGAGTGCCATCTCGATGACACCGACCTGCTTCAACGTTAGGTGGAAGGTATGGGAAACACAACAATACTACTAATGGTGTTTGGTTGGATGGTTTCGATTCTGGCCGTCGCGTTCGTCAGCGGACGCGTTGAGCGACGGAATCGATCTTCGCTTGGCCTAATAGAGAAGCCAGAAATGAAGTTTTACGCGACCGACAAGCAAGTCAGGTGTCTCCACTGTGGGGGTGAGTCATTCTCAAGTCGGCAGGTTCAACTCAACACCTGGTTTGCGACGTTCTTGAATCTTGATTGGCTGAATCGAAGGGCCACGGCTCTGGAATGCACGGCCTGCGGGCAGATCCAATGGTTCAAACAAAAGCCGACGACCGAGAATGAGCAATAATGGAGCCCGGGCGAGGAAATTTTCCAGAAGCCGCTGGAAAATTTTCCGGGAGACGTCGAATTCCATTGCATCTGCGCCTCCCTACTAAAGCCGCGCCTGCTGAGGGGGGGCGATGTATGGCGTACGCCTTGACGCGCTACGCGAAGGCGTACATATGGTGGAAAGTTAAACGCGCAGAGGTGTTTCATGACCGGAATCACAGCGACTGAGGCGCGCAGCAAGCTTTACCAGTTGATTGATGAAGCCGCCGAGTCACATCAACCCGTTGTCATCATGGGAAAGCGGAACAAAGCCGTCCTGGTTTCCGAGGAAGATTGGTCGGCCATTCAGGAAACACTCTACCTGCTCTCCGTACCAGGTATGCGGGAGTCTATTCGTGAGGGGGTGGATACCCGGGTGGATGAATGCGGTGAGGAGTTGGGCTGGTGACATGGAAGTTGGTTTACACCGGACCCGCTGCCGCGCGGCTCCAAAATAGTCCCTAAGCCGCGTTCCGCTTCGCCACCGCCCGCAGCACGATCCGACACTGATTCTCCCCATACTCGCGGATGTCGGCGGCGGCCTGTTCCGGGTTGCGGGCGAGGACGTTTTCCAGGAGCCGCTGGAAGATCTTCAGAGAGACGTCGAATTCCGTGGTTTCTTCCTGCAGGGCGATGTACGAGAAGCGCTTGAGCAGGGGCACCAGGTCCTCGATGTCGGCGGCCAGGTAGCGGTTGTCGGCGAAGCGGCGGGTGGCCAGTTCCACGAAGCGGAAGGCCACCTGGTGGGCGCCGGGGAGGTCGTCGGCCTGAAAGTACCGCTCCAGTTCGGGCAGCATTTGCGCCAGGTCCTCGATCTGGCCGGGTTGCCAGTCGCGGGCGGCGCGGGCGGCCATGTGGGAGAGCAGCAGGAAGAGAAAGTCGTACAGGTCGCGGACCTCGCTTTCCGTGACCTCGCAGACCCGCGCGCCGCGCCGGGGTTGCAGTTCGATCAGGTGTCGCTTTTCCAGCAGCCTGAAAGCCTCTCGCAGTGAGTTAGTGCTCACATCAAGACTTTTCGCCAGTTCCGCTTCGGGCAGTTTGGTGCCCGGGGCCAGTTCCCCGCGCACGATCCGTTCGCCCAGGTGATCGGCGATCTGTTCACTGAGACTGACGGCTTTCAACGACATCGTTTCCTCCTGAGGGTGGCGGCCATTATCCGCCCGGGGCGGTCCTGTGTCACTAATTGAGTTGTTTGACAATTCAAGAAAGGGTGCTAATGTTGCCATCGAGGACTGACAACGTCACGGGAGACCATCATGTTCGCCAACATGCATTCCGATACCATGCTGAAAATAAAAAAATGGGGGTATCTGGCCTTTTGGGCTCTGGTGCTGCCGCTGTTGCCGATGAGCGCCTTTATCGGGCGCGAGGCCGGGACCCAGGATTACTGGGCCTGGTTCATCTACTTCGTGGTGTTCGGCATCATTCCGGTGCTGGACTATCTGATCGGCAAGGACCCGTCCAACCCGGACGAGGAGGTGCAGGTGCCGTCGCTCAGCCAGGAGCGGCTTTACACCTATTCCCTGTTCCTGATGGGTTTCCTGTGGTTGGCGGTGTTGTTCTTCGCCGGCTGGGTATTCGTGAACAACGATTATTCCTGGTTTGGCCAGCTGGGCTGGATCATTTCCATCGGCACCGTGGGCGGCATCATCGCCATCAACCTGGGCCACGAGTTCGTGCACAAGGACCCCAAGCTGGAGAACTGGATGGGCGGGCTGCTGCTGTCGTCGGTGACCTACGCCGGTTTCAAGGTGGAGCATGTGCGCGGCCACCATGTGCACGTGTCCACGCCGGAGGACGCGTCGTCCTCCCAGTACAACCAGGGGCTTTATGAATTCCTGCCGCGCGCCTTCAAGCACAATTTTCTGAACGCCTGGAAGCTGGAGAAGCAGTACCTGGAGCGCAAGGGCAAGAAGAACCTGAGCGTCCACAACGAGCTGATCTGGTGGTATGCCATTTCCGCGCTGTTCGCGGTGGCCTTTGGGCTGGCGTTCGGTTGGATGGGCGTGCTGTTCTTCGTGGCGCAGAGCTTCGTGGCCGCCTTCACCCTGGAAGTGATCAACTACATCGAGCACTACGGCCTGCATCGCCGGGTCAAGG
>JAUTCS010000064.1 GCA_030673825.1 Verrucomicrobiota bacterium JB024
ACGTATGCTAGCGACAACTGTCCAACCGGCCTTGCCCTGCTGTACCTCTTGGATTAAGTGACGCAATCGCTGTTGAATATATCCGTCTCGGACTGCATCAAGAGCGTCCGTTACGATTATTCCTTTCGATCCATCAGGCCAATTTGTAAGTACATCATCTATTTCATGAGTTAGTTTCGATAGATCAGCTGCTGACTTCCAGTCACGGCCATAAACTTCCTCTGCCAAAAGCAAGACAATAGAAAATCCGTCATCGATCAATGCGGTAGATAAATCGTAAATTAGTCCGCTCTTCCCGCATCCCGGTTCTCCAGTTACCAACAGATGTCCCCTCTTTGCGGCTGTCGCCATAGCGACTAAGTCGGATGATCGATCAATATGAACCTCATCCGATGCGAATCGGAGCAGCGTATGATCCTTGAGTCGCAGCAAATTTTTATCCGTCAGGCGTTTTAAATATGAAATCTCTTCATCAAATCCGGGTGATTTCAATTTTAGCCCCTCGGACGATAAGAGCTGCCGTAGTATAGGAGGTGTTGTTTGTAGCCCTTTGCGGTTTCCTTGCTCAAAATGCGTGAGCAGCGTTTTCCATATCTGACTAGATTTACTTGGATCTTCGGCTATATACTGACGAATGGTCTCTTCTGCTTGGTCATCATGCTTGTAGCCAGAACCGAAATCATAAACCTCGACATAGACCATTCGAATGAATCTTCGTAGATCATTTTCGTTGGGGGTGCACCCGATGATAGACTGCCAGTCGCTTTTGACCTGTGCAATCAAAGCTGTTAGCGCTTGTTTTTCGTTAACGCTACGCCGTTGAAGAAAATCTTCCAGATTTGTACAACCATCAAGCCTTACAGTACTTAATGCCGCAGGAAGATGCTTGGTCATTTTATCTCCCGCTGTAGACGGAACTGCCCAAACTAATCTCCCCTTGGACTGTTGTTCGGCATCCAGTTTCTTGAACTGCATAACAAAAGAACGTACAACTTCGGCAAACGCTGGACTTTGTTGCGTCATCGCAATCGTTCCGGCTCGATATTTAGCCGAAATATAAACTTTTGCGTTACTTTTCCCTCGTAGTGCAACGACAATGTCATCCACAGGGGATACATCCTGCATTGTAATTGACATGATATCACTGCCACATGTTTTTTCCCAAATGATGCTAGTGTCTCCCCCCAGCATTTTAGTGGCAATATAAGCGGCCACGTTAACCTCATACCTGACTCCTGTGGCTGTAGCCCGACCACCAAACCGTTGGCTATGTTTCCGAGGAACTTTTGGACCTGTTTTCTTACGTGGCATAGTGGCTAAAGCTAGAACTTATTTATCTGGTTATCGCGACAAGAATGAGAACGCGTACACCGTGATTCCGTCGAGGCCAAAAGTGGGAGAAGGTCTTCGCTGGCCCTTGTCGTTATACCATAGGAACGAGATGTTGATCGTGGCGAATATTGAATGCCTTATAGTAAATGTTGATAGAATAGAACGACCCTTTCCCTGAAGCGTCAGCTGGAATGCCGAGCTAATTCCCCGGTAGACTCTATTACCATCGTTTGAATCCTGATCTATCTTGACAAATTGGCAATAATGGCAAATATTGCCATTATTCCAGTGGTTCACGACATCCATACCTTGCATCGCTCAAAGAGTCTGCCTGCGGCGCCCGCATCAGACCTGAAAAATGCATTCAAAAGCGTTTACCAGAAGGTGTTGCAGTCGGGGCCGGTCACGATCACACGCAGTCGTAAGCCCGAGGCGATTCTGCTTCCGGTAGAACTTTACGATCAGATGATTGAAGAACTGGCGGCGAGGGACCCGCTGGAAGTCTTTCGAAAGGAGTATGAGGCACGGTTTGCTAAGATGCAGTCTGGCAAGGCTCTGAAGGCCTACGAGGATGCTTTCAGCGCTTCGCCTGATGAACTGGGCAAGGCGGCAACTGGCTCTCAACCGACAAGGTAATGGCTGTCAGGCAGCCGGTGATTTACGTTCTTGCGGGAGTCAACGGCTCCGGTAAGAGCAGTGTCGCTGGCGCGACATTTCGCGCCAAAGGAGTGGAGTATTACAATCCGGATGAAGTCGCCCGCAGATTTCTGGACGACAACCCGAGTGCTTCTCAGTCCATGGCGAATAGCCGCGCATGGGCCTTGGGAAAGGCACTGCTTTAGAATGCGATTTCGAACAAGGAAACTTATGCGTTTGAAACGACTCTGGGAGGGCAGACCATTCCGGCTTTACTCATTGAGGCTGCAAAGAGGGGGACTCATGTCAAAATCTGGTATGTGGGGCTGGAATCGGTCGAATTGAATATTGAGCGGGTGCATCAGCGCGTCCAGCAAGGCGGGCATCCGATTCCTGAGGAGAAGATTCGTGAGCGTTGGGATGGCAGCCGTCGAAACCTGATTCGCCTGCTTCCCTATGTACACAGCTTACGGCTGTTTGACAATTCATGGCAAGCGGATCCAAGTGAGGGACAACAGCCTCAACCGATACTTCTGCTGGATGTTGGTGTTCAGAAGATCCTTGGTCCGGGTGATCTATCTCGGACCCCAGAGTGGGCGAAGCCCATTGTAGCGGCTGCCATGAGCACGTATGGGCAGGTGTGATTGTCATGGGCGTAGGCCGTAGGATAGTTTCGACATGTTCATGCGACTGCCAAGCCCTGCGCGCTAAAAAAGGGTTAAAGGCCATGGGGATGGCCGGACGGTTGGGGCAGGGGTTGACCCTGAAGTGGGCTTCATACAAACTGCCTGTCCGCCTTCTCGCCTATGTCCGTTTCTGAAGAACGTTCGTTAATCACCTTTGAAGATTTTCTAGCTCGCACTATGGGCAGCGAAATCGAGGCCGGTTTTGTGGAATTTCTGTCTATTTGGCGAACCTCAGAGGGTTTACAATTGCTTATCCGGCAATTCGTTGAGCATGCCGGAGGGAAGTCGGCGAGTCGTGTAGGGGGTGGGACGGTGAGTTCACCGGAAGAGAGGTCTTTGGCTCACGAGCGAAATGCCGTCTTTATCACTGAGGTAGAAGAGCGTCTGTCCCAGTCCTATGGCGGTCTGACTCGTAAAGAGCTGTTGATTCTCTTGGAGCGATACAAGGCGGGCAATCGGGACTTGGGTGTCTACTTGTTGGTACGCGCCTGGAAGAAGTCTATGGCCGGGGCGGATGCATTTCACGACCCTCGCCTGAGGCAACTGACGCTCGACTATCTGGGCCGGGCTATCGCCGAAAATCGAACGGATTTCTTTCAGCAGATCAAAGACACACTGACTTTTTTCCAGAAAGAGGAATTTCACGCTAACGGCCAATGGAATCATGACCCGGGGCAGTGGTGGCAATTCCACCTGCTGCTCTACGTGTTGGAGCACCCCAAGGAGAAATACCCGATGCGCGAATTTGTTCGATACTTTGAGGCAGAGGTCGGGGCTACTGCCATGCCGACTCTCAAGACCCTGCGTCACTTCTGTCGTTCGGTGGGGATTACTCTGGACTCCAGCCCGGGTGCCCCCAGGAAGACCGAAAGAAAGGGCAAGAAATAGGCCCTTGAACTCACTAAGCGATTGAAAGTGAGGGGAATTAACAATCTACTGGCGTAATGGATCGTTATGCTAGTTCGATGCTTCGTGCCCTGGACGTGGTGGCGATCGAGAGTCTTTTTGTGTAATAATCCCACGCGATGCCGACGCAGAACTATCTAGCCATCTTTCAGGAGCTTAAAGAGCTGGTTGCCGAAGAATCCCGGGCGCAGCAGGCGAGCCATGAAAAGCTGCTGCGGATGACCGTGGGGGAGCGGGTGCTGCAAGGCAAGTGTCTGGAGAAGATAAGCTACCGACAGCGGCGAGAGGGCAATATCCTGCGCTTCGAGTGTGAGGAGAACCTGTCCGAGTTTCGCGAGGGGGATCGGATTATGCTCCATACGGGTAATCCCTTTGAGCCGTTGGCGCTGGGATTTTGGGTGGGCGATGGTCCGACCCAGAGCGGACGTGAATTCATTGATGTCTCTTTTTCCGAGTCCGACGCCAAGCATATCACCCAGGGGCATGGCGTTTTTACGCTGGATGCGGGCTTCATCGATTTAGCCCCGCAATTGAATCGGGCCCTGGACGAAATGGGGGCGACGGAGCGCGGGCGAAGCCGGATTCTTCCCCTGATCGAAGGCCATGCGCAGTCCGACGGGCTGGACCCATACGAGTACGACGCGGCGGCCTCTACCGCCACCGAGGCTGGTTTTAACGATTCTCAGCAGGAGGCCGTGGGGATGGGCGCAGCCACTAATTGGTGCGCGCTGATTCAGGGCCCCCCTGGAACAGGGAAAACGCGTGTGCTGGCCCAAATCGTCCGGCAGCGACTGGCTCTGGGGCAGCGTATTCTGGTCACGGCTTGTACGCACCGGGCCATTCACGAGGCCCTGAACAAGGTGTGTGAGATGAATCCGGAGCTCGAACGGGTCGCTAAGGTCGGTGTGGCCGGTTATGACGAGACGTTGGAGGCACCCGTCTATGAAAACATTGCTGAGTGCGGGTTTGATGACAGTACGGAGGGTTACGTCATCGGGGCGACGCCCTTTGCCGCGTTTAGCGAGCGGCTCAAGCGGGCGGATTTTGACTGTGTGATTATTGATGAGGCCAGTCAGATGACGCTTCCCTTGGCGGTCATGGCTATGCTCAGCGCGGACACCTATGTTGTGATCGGAGATGAAAAGCAGTTGCCACCGGTGCTGGCGTCCAAGAGTTCGTTCGAGGCGAAGGACTACGGACTTTTCCAGCGGCTGCGTTCTGCCGCCGATCGCGAGATGTTGACCGTCACTCACCGTCTGAATGGAGAAATTTGCCGCTGGGTCAGTTCGGAGTTTTATGCGGGCGAGCTGGAGCCCCACGAGAGTTGCCGTGACAAGGCCCTGCGATTGAGCAGCCATCCCGGCCAGCCGTGGTTAGGGGAGGCCTTGAGCGAAGCACACAGCCTGGTATGGGTTCCGACTCAGGTAGAGGCCACCCGTCACTATTCGATGGAGGAGGCCGACCTCGTCAATCAGTTGATGACGGAACTGCACCGGCGGGGCCATCCGATCGGGGATGTCGGCGTGATTACGCCGTTTCGTCGGCAAGGGCGGGTTATTCGGCAGCGTCTGAGGCAGAACCGCGTGTGGGACCCGGCAGAATTACAACAGGTGGTGGTTGATACCGTTGAGCGTATGCAGGGCCAGGAACGCAGTGTAATTATCATGAGCACGGCGGCAGCCGATGTCCGGTTCTTGAGCGCCATCCAGGAGTTTATCTACCTGCCTTCGCGTCTGAATGTCATTGTCAGCCGCGCCAAGGTGAAGCTGATTGTGCTGGCGGCTGAGAACTTTCTGAAGACTGAAGGCACCAGTGGCGAGGTGCGGGAGGCTATTGAGCATTGGCGAAGCTTGCGGGAGGCGAGCCACTTTATCGAAGTCTAGCCATGGCCCGTATGCTACCAGACCGACTGCCCCTGAAGCTTCCCGAGCACCTCGTGAAGGTATGGCGGCAATTGAAGGCGATCGACGATGACGAGTTGATTTGCCGCATCAGTTTTCAGGTGGGAAATGCGGATTGCCCGGACTTCCTTGTTATTTACCGCAACCGGGCGGCCTTTTTGTTGGCTGTCAGCAGTGCAGACACTGAAAGCGTGGAGCGGTATTTTCAGGGAGACATGCTGGAGGATCGCGAGGAGCCGCCCGTTGGCCTGAAGCAGGCGCACAGTCTGGATGCGTTTACCCGCCTGGTGCTTGAAGAACTCGGGGCCGGGGCGGACATTCCTCTGCAACACTGGGTCCTCTTTCCCAAGGCTTCCGATGACTCGGTGGGGCGGCTGGCGCAAAGCTGGCAGGGGGCTCCCTATTTGTTTTTGGGCAAGCAGGCCTGTCGGAGTGAAGCCCTGTCGCGCCACCTCCAATCCGCCGATGACCGGGAACTGGATCGGCAGGTGCTCAATCTGATCGTGGGTCGCTTTGCGCCGGAGGCGGCGATCCCGGCACATTGGGTGACGCGGGCGGAGCGACTGGCCGACAAAGCGGTTCCTCAGCAGATGGACTTTCTGCTGGATTATGATCAGGAGGCGGCGATGAAGCGTGACCTGGAGCTTTCCGGTGAAGCTTTCAAGGCGGCTAGTTCCGGGCATGTGCGTCTGGTGACCGGCACGGCTGGCTGTGGGAAAACCCTCATCCTGCTTTTTCGCGCCCGCCTCTCCGCCAGCCTTGATACCAGCCAGCGCGTCCTGGTTTTGATGCACAATAAGCCGTTGCGGGCGGATCTGGCCAACCGGGCACGCGAGTTGGGGATGTCGGGCAACATCGAATGGCGGACCTTTTACAGTTGGCTGCGCTCGATGATGCATTTCGAAACCATCGATCCGGGCAAGCGGAATGACTATCTGGATCAGGCATTGAAGGACGCCAAGCTGGAAGGACAGTTCACGCGAGAGTTTCTGCTCGAAGAGTTTGAATGGATCTCGGACAACGCGCTGGAGAATCCCACCCTTGACTGGTATTTGCAGAGTGAACGAACGGGGCGTAAGCGGGCGCTTCAAGCCACGCAGCGGCACGGCGTCTATCGCCTGTATCTGAACTACCGCAAGATGCTCGATGAGCACAAGCGGGTGGACTGGCCCGTGGTGCCCCGGCTCTTTTTGAAAAAGCTGCGTGAGGGTGAAATCACGGGCAATACCTACCACACGATCTACATCGATGAGGCGCAGTTCTTTGCCCCCATCTGGTTCGAATGTGTGCGCCAGTCGCTGCATCCAGATTGCGGGCGTCTCTTTATGGCCGCCGATCCCACGCAGGGATTCTTGCGTAGCGGTCAATCCTGGGTGCAGGTCCTGGGCGGCGACATGCGGGGGCGTTCTCAGCGACTGACCCGTCCCTACCGCAACACGCGGCCCATCATGTCGCTGGCCAAACGCTTTTACATGAGCCGTGTGGGCAGCGAGGAAGATGAGGTCAACCTGCCGGATCAGGCCTACATTGATTCCATGCCAGCTGGGGAGGAACCGCAGCTCATTCAAGTCGGTAGCCGGTCAGTCCAGAATGTCTTGATCGAGCAGCTCAAGCAGCTCTTTGAGAGCGGGCTCAATCCGGGTAATGTGCTCCTGATCGACGCCTCCGGTTTTCGTGAGCAGCATGAGCGGGCGCATCTGGAGGCTCACTTTAAGGGGCGCATTGTTTCCGCTGCCGATGCGACAGATCGTACCCAGATGCGAATCACCACGATCAACGCCTGTACAGGGATTGAGTCGCCGATCGTTGTTGTTATTGGCCTGGATCGCTTGTTCGAGCAGGAAGGAGCCTTGAGCCTGGACGATACTGACCGGGAGGAGTTGATCCGCAAGAATACGAAAAAGGTCTTCGTCGCGATCACCCGGGCTTCGCAGAAGCTTGTCGTGATCTACAAAAATGCCCATACGCGGGCCTGCCTCTTGGCCGAGCCTGTTGCTGATTCAGCGTTGCCGTCTCGCTTTGGACCACCATTCGCAGATTTTTCCGTCGAGGCCGATGGGCGGGAGGGTTAGTTTCTGCCAAGGGCCTTCGCAG
>JAUTCS010000065.1 GCA_030673825.1 Verrucomicrobiota bacterium JB024
GAAGCCCATGTCCCAGCGCTTGTAGCGGTCGGGGAATTCGTAGCTGGACGACAGCAGCACGCCGACCCGGCTGTCCAGGGCATCGACCAGCGGGTCGATGGCGTGTTCATAGTCGGCGGCGATCTCCGAGCGGTGGATGGCGATTCCGCCGGCGGTGACGGTGTCCAGGGTGCCCAGCTCGACGCGGTGGTTTTTTACGACAAGCCGATCCTGAAGTTCGAGCGGCTGCTGGAGACTTACCTCAGCTACGCCCCCGCCGGGCTGAACTCCTTCCTGCGGGCCATGCCGCTGTGGCTGAGCCAGAAGCTCCACCTGCCCCGCGAGATCGACAAGGGTCTGCACAACGAGTACGAGGGCCCGATCTACTTCACCCAGCACCACGAGTCGCACGCGGCCAGCGCGTTTTTCCCCAGCCCCTTCGAGGAGGCGGTCGTCATCACCCTGGACGGGGTGGGCGAGTGGGCCACCACCACCATCGGACTGGGTAAGGGCAACCGCATCCGGCTCGACCAGGAAATCCGTTTTCCGCACTCGCTGGGGCTGCTCTACAGTGCCTTTACCTACTACACCGGGTTCAAGGTCAACTCCGGCGAGTACAAGCTGATGGGGCTGGCCCCCTATGGTGAGCCGCGCTACGTGGACACCATTCTGGAAAACCTGATCGACCTGAAGGAGGACGGGTCCTTCCACCTGCGGATGGAGTATTTCAACTTCGCCGCCGGGCTGACCATGACCAACAGCCGCTTCGACAAGCTCTTTGGCGGGCCGCCCCGCAAGTCCGAGGCGCGCATCACCCAGCGTGAGATGGACCTGGCCGCGAGCATTCAGGTCGTGACCGAGGAGGCCATGCTGCGCATCGCCCGGCACGCCCATGCCCGCTACGGCGTTGACAACCTCTGCCTCGCCGGTGGGGTCGCGCTCAACTGCGTGGGCAACGGTCGCGTCCTGCGCGAGGGACCCTTTAAGAATATCTGGATCCAGCCCGCCGCCGGGGACGCCGGTGGGGCGTTGGGAGCGGCGCTGTTTGCCTGGCACCAGACCCTCGACAACCCGCGTACGCCCGAACGGCCCGACAGCCAGCGCGGCTCGTACCTGGGACCCGCCTTCGACGCCGAGACCACGACCGCCGGGCTGGACGCGCAGAAGGCCGTTTACCGTCGCATCGACGACGAGGCCGAGCTTTGCCAAACGGTGGCCGGGCTCATCGCCGAGGGGCGCGTGGTCGGGCACTTCGCCGGGCGGGCGGAGTTCGGCCCCCGCGCGCTGGGCAACCGGAGCATCCTCGGGGACCCGCGCAACCCTGCCATGCAGGAAAAGATGAACGTGAAGATCAAGTTTCGGGAGTCGTTCCGCCCCTTCGCGCCGAGCTGCCTGGAAGAATCGATCACCGAGTACTTTGAGCAGTCCCACCCGAGCCCGTACATGCTGCTGGTGGCCCCGGTGCGCGAGGACCGCCGCATCCCGCTGAGCGAGGAGCAGAAGGGCCTCTTCGGGATCGAGAAGCTCAAGCAGCACCGTTCCGACCTGCCCTCGATCACTCACGTGGACTACTCCGCGCGTATCCAGACCGTGACGGAGCAGTCCAATCCGCGCTATTACGGGATCATCCGGGCTTTCCGCGAGCAGACCGACTGCGCCGTGCTGGTCAACACCTCCTTTAACATCCGGGGCGAGCCCATCGTCGGCACCCCCGCCGACGCCTACCGCTGTTTCATGTTCACGGACATGGACGCGCTGGTGGTGGATAACTTCGTCATGATCAAGGAGGAACAGCCCCCGATGGCGGGTGCTGAGGCCTACAAGGCCCAGTTTAAACTTGATTAAAACGCCCGTTCCCTGTCTGCTGAACCGATCATGGCCCGCCGCAAATCCCTCATTTCCGAGCTCTTCGCCTTTGTCCGCGAGCACAAGGCGTACTGGATCGCGCCCATCATCCTGCTGCTTCTGCTGGTCGGGGTGCTGGTGCTGATCAGCAGCTCGAAGGCAGCTCCCTTTATCTACACGCTGTTCTAGCGCCGGGTCGGACCCCGTGGTGTGAACGCAATCGGATTGTCGAGGCATGGCCTTTGTTAAAATCAAGTGGAAGCCCACCCCGCGCGACCTGCGGATATTCGGGCTCGTGCTGCCCGGTTCCCTGGCTCTGGTGGGTAGCCTGTTCTTTTTCGTCCTGGGCAAGCAGGGGTTTGCCTGCGTGCTGTGGGGCTTCGGGGCGCTGACCTTCGTCACCGCGATCACCGGTACCCGCTTGGGCTGGCCGTGCTATTACCTGTGGATGGGCTTCGTCTATACGATCTCGCAGGTCATGGGCTATAGCATCCTGACGCTGATTTACTACCTGGTTGTGACGCCGATTGGCTTGCTCGGTCGCCTGCTCGGGCGCGACCGCTTGCTGCGCCGCCGACAGAACGACGTGCCCTCCTACTGGCTCGACTCTCCCGCCGCGACCAGCGCGGAGCGGATCGAGAAACAGTACTGAGGCGAACCGGGGTTTTGCGCGGCCTTCGGGGCTGCGGCTTTTAGTGCGCCATGGGCTCTCGTCTGGACGCCTTTTTGCCCACTATCGCCTCAAAAGAGCGTGACCAGCGCCACCAGGAGCAGCGTGAACTGCCCGGCGAAGATCATAATCAGACTGGCGATGACGCCTTCTTCCTGTCCTAGCTCACCGGCCTTGGCCACGCCTGCACCATGAGCGCCCATTCCGAATAGCGCCCCCCGCGCGATGCGCGAGCGCACCGGCAGCAGCCACAGCAAAGTCTCGCCGATGGCTGCGCCGAACAAGCCGGTCAGCGCAGTGAAAACCGCCGTCAGCTCCGGCACGCCCCCCAAGCGTTGCGAGGCATCCATGGCCAGCGGGGTGGTGATGGAGCGCGGCACCAGGCTAGCCCGCAGTTCGGGGGAGAGTTCGAACCACGAGGCGAACACCCACGAGCTGCCGATGGCCAGAGCACTTCCCACAACCACCCCCGCCCCCAGCAGCAGCCAGTGGCGGCGGACCATGTCGCGGTGCCGGTGGATCGGCACCGCAAAGGCGACCGTGGCGGGACCGAGCAGCCACACGAGCCAGTGCGTCCCGCTCAGGTAGTCCCGGTAAGAGTTGTGCATCAGGAGGATAAGCCCCCCGCAGACTACCCACGTCACCAGCATGGGCGAGCTCCACCACCGGCCAAATCTCCGGTGCAGGCGGCGGGCGGCCAGATAAACGACCAGCGTGCATACGCACCAGAAAAGCGCCTTAACCGTTGCGTCCATGGCTGAGGCGGAATCCGAGTTCGACGACGCAGGCGGTGCCGCTCATGACAATGACCGTGCAGAGGAGAACCGTGATGACCAGCTTGACCCCGAGCAGGCTCAGCAGCTCCGGATGGTCCACCAGCGCGAGCATGGCCGGGACGAAAAACAGCATCAAGTGATTCAGCAGGCCGTCCGCTCCCTGTTCAAACCAGCCTATCGGAAGTACGCCGCGATCCAGCAGCAGCCACAGCAGCATCAGTCCGAGCAGACTGCCCGGGATGGGCAGGTGGAGCGCAGTTGTCACCATTTGCGCGGCCCACCAGAAAGCGATCAGTGCCCCGGTCTGGGCGAACTGCCGGTGTGGGTGCCGGAGGATCAATGGCGCGGCTTTTGCGAGAACTCCTGCGTTCATGCCGTGAATTATAGCACGCCTTTATGCATTCAATAAATGAATTGACAGAATACTATGCATTCTAAAATGGAATGATCAATGGAGCTACGTCACCTGGAATGTTTGGTTGAGGTTGTCCGTCAGGGCGGGTTCTCTGCGGCGGGGCGGACGCTGGGTATGACGCAGCCGACGGTGAGCAAGGCGCTCGGCCAACTGGAGCACGAGTGCGGGGCTCGGCTGCTTGATCGCCTGAAAGAAGGGGTGCGCCTGACCGACGCGGGCGAGCGTGTCCTGCGACGGGCCAAGGTCATGCTGGCGGAGCGGGATCATCTCAACGAGGAGCTGGCTGAGCTGCGCGGGCTGGAGACCGGGCGCCTGCGCCTTGGCTTGCCCGTGCTGGGCAGCAGTATCCTCTTTGCCCCGCTGGTGGCCGAGTACCGGCAGCGCTACCCGGGAATCGAGATCGAACTGCGCGAGCAGGGCAGCCGCCACCTCGAGGAGCAGGTCCGTGGCGGCGATATCGAAATGGGCGCTACACTCGCGCCCGCGCCGGACGAACTGAACTGGCTGGAGGTGGCGAACGAGCCGCTGGTGGCGCTCTTGCCTGCCGGGCATCCCTTGTCCGAGCGGCCCGCGCTCAAGTTCAAGGAACTCTCCACGAGTCCCTTCATCTTGTTCGAGAGCGGCTTTGTCCTGAACATCGTGCTGGCGAAAGCCTGCCACCGGCGCAACATGGACCTGAACGTTGTCGCGCGTGGCGCGCACGCGGACTTTATCATCGCGTTGGTCTCGGCGGGCCTGGGGGTGTCGGTCCTACCCCGGCTGGTCATTGAGACGCGCAACAAACTCCACATGCGCACGCCATTGATCGAGGACCGCGACCTGCGCTGGATACTGGGCCTGATCTGGCGCCGCAACGTCACGCTCTCGCCGGCGGCGGACCGTTGGCTGAGCCTTGTGAAAAAGCATCAGGCGAACCCGAAAGACTCCCGCGTACGCTGACGTAAAGGAGGTCATGGCTTCCCGCCTCATGCGACGGCTCGACACGAACGTGCGCTAGGCGGATGCCGTCAAGTGTCCGACGTCGAGCACATACATCTGGCGCGGCCCCTCATGGATGGAGTCGATACAGATCTGTGTGCCGTCGCGGTTCCAGCGCGGGTGCAGGTCGCAGCGGATTTCCCAGTTCATCGGCGCGGCCAGAAAGCGCCCCAGCAGGTACAGCACGCCGGTCTGCGGCTGGTAAAGCAGGAGGCTCCGGTGGTGGGTCTCGTCGGGATAGGTGTCGGTCAGAATCCACTTGCCGTCCGGCGAGTAAGAGCAGTGGCCGTCACAGAAGAATATCCCGTCCCCCACGGTTTCGATACCGTTGCCGTCTTCCTGAAAGAGAAAGTAGCGGTCCCCGATACCCTTGCGGTGCGCCCAGGCCAGGATAGCCGAGGTGCCGTGCCAGTCGTAGTGGGAGACGAGCCCATGGTCGCTCAGGCAGCGCAGCTCAGAGCCATCAAGGTTGAGCGTCATCAGGCGAGTGAGGCCGACCTCCTCGTCCGCGCTTTTGTAGCGGTGCAGGAAGGCGAAGCGTCCGGCGTCCGCGCCGAACTGGGCGTGGTTGAAGCGGTGAATTTTCCCGTCAAACTCCGCCTTGGGCTTGAACGCCGCCGCCTGCGCCACACTCAGAATGAGCCGGGAGGCGCCGCTTTGCAGGTCCACCGCGTAGAGGCCGTCGTCCTCGGGCACGGCGACGTGTTCCCACGCATCGGGCACCCCGGCATAGCCGTAGCCCGGGCGCTGGTGCTGGAGGCGGGAGAAGTTCAGGGATACCCCGTGCGTGCCGGGGCGGTTGACGGTGTAGATCGGGCGCTCCAGCACGCGCTCGGTCCCTGTCTCGACGTTCATTACCCGCGCGATGAAGCGCCCCTCGCGCACGTCGTTGAAAATGATTTCCGGTCCTCCGCCGAGCCATTGGAGCATGCAGCCCTGCTGCCAGTTCCAGGCGCGCGTCTGGGCCAGGGGCCGCCAGGCATGGTCATTGTGCGTGTCGATCATCCCGATGGTCAGCGGGTCCCCGGCGCGGGGCGGACGGTCCATGAAGCTCGACTCCTGCCCGAGTATCCAGCGGCCCGACGCGTCCCAGCAGGATTTGTCGTAGTAGCCGAAGAAGTGGTACAGGGGGCCTCGGGTGACGGCGCGCACGTTCACCGCAGGGTGACGGGCCTGGGGAAAGGCGATGGGCATCGAGGGGGGAGGCATGCGTTTCGGGCGTAAAAAGTTCAGCCTTACTCCGCGGGCGGCGGAGGCGTATCCAGCACGAGAGCCGTCTTGCCGTCCGGACCCTGCTTAAAGCTGATGCGCTGGCTCAGGTCGCCTTTTTTCACGGCCCAGACCGGGGCGTCTGAGGCGTCGTAGTCCGTCTGCACCTGCGCGGTCGCGTCCCCCGCGCCAGGCACCAGGAGCGTGTACCAGTGCATCTGCTCCAGCGGGTCGAGGGGCTGCCACGTCAGCGACAGGGCGCTGCCCTCGGGGCCCTCCCCGGGGCCGCCGGGGAAGTAAGAATAACCCAAGTGCATGTAGCCCTCGCGTTGGGTGAGGTCCAGCGCGTCGTCGGCCTCGACCCACAGGCACAGGTTGGCGCGCGGGCGCTGAAGCTTCCAGCCCTCGTCCGGCAGTTGGGTGAGCTGGCTCTCGTCGTTAAGGTTGCTGAGCAGGATTTGCAGGGAGGGCACCTGGGGGCGGCTGAGGTCCACCGTGTCTTCGATGACGAAGGCGTCGAGTGCCTTCACGTACCAGACGGTGCGCAGCATCGAGTGCGGATTCGAGTCGTAGGAGCCGGCGGCTTCGCTGGCCACCTTGACCCATTCCGCCGTGTCTTCGAAATCGGTGAACTCCGCCACACGGGTCCGGGTCTGGTTGCCGCCGTCAAGAGCGATCGTGTTGTGGCTGGTCGTGGGAATGTCCCAGGTTTTGTGAATCGGGTTGCGGTAGCTGGCGCGGCCGGGGGCGATGGCCAGGTAGTCGCCGTGGGCGAACAGCACGAAGGCGTTACGGTTGGGCCGGTCGTGCGAATAGCGCGTGCGGGATGCGCCGCCGCTGCGCAGGGCGAACACCGTGTCGTCCCCGAAGTTCCATCCCGAGCGGATGACGGCCATGCCGTTGTCAAAGGTGCGCGCCAGCGGCAGCCCCTTCTGTTCCGGAGAGACAGGGGCGGGCAGCTCGTCCGAGCCTCGGCTCAGGCGGAAGCAGAAATCGTACAGGTACATCGGCGTCGAGGGGTGGACCAGGTTTTGGCTGATCCAGGTGCCCAGGCCGTCATCGTAGGCGTAGGCCAGGGACTCGCTAACGAGGCGGGTAAAGGTCGTGTTGCCCTTGGGGCCGGTGAGGAAATCATCGTCGCCGAAGTTGACCCGCCACGCGCTGGTGACGCCCTCGTGCTCGGCGAGGATGAAGTACGTGACGAGCCAGTCCAGCGAACCGCGCAGGGCCTTGTCCTGCAGGAGCGCCTTGCCTCGCTCGGGCCCCAGCGCCCACCAGCCGAAAAGGAAGCGCGAGAAACCGTATTGGAAATAGCCCTCGGGCTCGCCGTAGCTGCCATCCGGCTCGACGGATTGTGTCCAGCGTTCAAGCGTGCGCAGGGCGACGGCCTGCGCGGGCTCATCCTCCTGGGCAATGGCCGCGATAAGCCCACCGCCGCCGATGACTGCGAGATAGTTATTTACCGCGCGGCTGCCGGGGCCTTCCATCCAGCGCAGGGACGGGTCGAGTCCTTTTTGCCGGATCATGGCTTTGACGTAGGCGTATTCTTCCTCGCTGAAGAGCTCGGGGCACCAGTTCAGGCCCAGGCTGATGCTGCGGGACAGCTCCGCGCACTCCAGCTGGCCAACGGGCCAGGCCGGGTCGTAGGTGCGCAGTTCGGAGTGGACCCAGAAATAGGTCGGCCGTTCGGCCATGTCGAGGATGAGCTGCCGCAGGAGTGCGCCCAGGTGGGGCTCGCCGGTGGCGGCATAAAGCAGCGCCAGGCGGCTCAACCAGGGGCGGACGACATAGGTCAGGCGGCTGGCCTCCTCTTCGGAGAGGTCGAAGCGTCCGTCCTTCAGGAGCCGCCGCGCCGCGCTCACGTTACGCTCCCAGAACTCGCGCATCGCGGGGTCCGAGGCGAGCGCCTGCTCCAGCCGGGCGAAGTCCTCGCGACTGAAGAGGATACCGCGCTCAAAGGCTGGGTTCTGCAGCCGTTCCGGGTCCGGTGTGAAATCGAGCTCGTCGGCCCCGGCGAACGGTTCCCAAGTGGGGAGGGTGGGTTTTTCGCCCGTGTCGGTTTCACCCATCACGGGGTTGAACCAGCGCGGGAGGTTTGCCAAAAACGCTTCGTCCGCGCTCAGCCGCAGGCTCTCGAACCAGACCTCGTTGGCGCTGGTCGTTGTCCCGTACAGGGACATGGCGCCGGAAGAGGTCAGCGAATCTGATTCATAAGGTTCAAGCCCTTCGGCGGGGTTTCCATCGACCCAGGCCGCTACGATGGCGTGGTCGTCTTTGTTGTAGGCCAGCGTGATGGTCTGCGTCTGGTTCGGTGTGAAGGCTCCAATCGCAACCTGCTCGCGTGTGCGTGCGTCGTGCAGGTAGAGTTTGTCATTGTCGGCGCGCAGCTCCCAGTCGCCCTTTTTCAAAAACCAGTTGAGCCCCTTGCCTGATGCCGGAGTGGCGCCCAGGCGGATCTCGATTGTGACTTGCGGATACGCGGCCAGCGCCGGATAGGGGATTTTAAGCTCACTTTTCTTATCGGCGACATTCGTGATGTGCAGGCTGGCGGTGGCCTTGCCAGCGTCCTGTAATGTCAGTGCCTGCGGTCCTTCGAAGGACCAGCCGGCGGGCGGCGTTTGTGCCGATGTCCAGTCCATGGCTTGCGCCACCCAGAAGTCCTGGTGGCTGGGTTCAGCCTCGGCCTGGGCGAACAGACCTGCGCTCAGGCAGGCGGTTGAAAGGGCAATGGCGCAATAATGGCGGGGTGACATGACTGGTGCAAGTAAGGCTGGTAATTAACGTATGCGGTTGGTCTCCGGACACAATCCCTCCGTGACGGCACCGGGAGGGGTGCCGGAGTGGCGGTGTCCGTCGAGCCGGAAAGGAAGGGACTTAGGCGGCGCGCGGGCGGAAGCGGCGGCGCAGGAACGGCAGGGCGAGCGAAACACCCACCAGCAGGTACAGCGCGGTGCTGGAGGCCTCGGGGACGATGGTCACACCGTCGAGCGTGTACGACCAGGTTTCGTTCGGGCTATTGTCCTTGTTCATCAGCGTGTTGAACATGATGTACTGGCTGATGGCGGTTTCACTGCGGAAGTTCATCCCTTCAGATGTGAAGCTATCCGAGCCCGAGCTGATAGTGGCATCCCACTTGCGGTTCGCACTGTCCACGGTGATCTCAAAGGAGTATGAGTTTCCTTCTGTGAAGGTCAGGCCGGTGTTGATGTTGGAGGTTCCGGTGCCGCTATGGGCTGCGTCCTCACCATCACGGAATGAAATCGAACCGCTGGAGCCGGTGATCAAAATCCCCCAGGTCTGGACGGAGGTGCTTGTGGCTGCCACTTGAGCGTTTTGGGCGGAAAAGATGCCGATGAAGTCGTCGGCACCCATACCCGTCAGGTCGTTCGCTGTGATGGTAAAAGAAATCGTGTAGGTGGCGGGCAGGGCATTGACATCGTAGCCTCGGTTGATCGATGTGCGGTGCTGCGCGACGGCGGCGGTGGAGGTCAGCGACACGTTCAGATGGTCATTGCTGTCGATCGCGGGGGTAAGGCTGCTTTCTGTGGTGGAGGTCTGCCAGGCGGTGGTCCAGCCGTCGCCGGAAGTGCCGACAAACTGGGTGGTGGCGCTCGAAGTGCCGATGCCGCCGGTGAAGTCGGCCACAATGGCCGCCTGGGAGGTGACTGCCCCCAGGAGAGTTAGGCCGGAAGCCGCGATGAGAGTATTGAGATAAGGACGAAGGGTTTTCATATCGATAATGTGGGTTCGTACGGATTAATCGGGGTTTGCAAACTCGGCCTGCACGACGTGCTGGCCATCGCAATCATGGTACCAAAACGACCTCAAACTGTCTATAGGTCAGAAGTGAGATTCTTTGCCCTATATTGATCCGATATACTGCTAATTTGATTAGCTGGAGATGGGGAAAGATGCCGCGATTGACTTGTCCCCAATTGATCATTTGATCGCTCTGTATCAGGGGTTGAGCATCTCTGGTATGAGCATGTGTGGAAGATTGAATGCAGTGTTTAAAGGCTTTGATGATTATCGGTAGCCTGTTACGGGGGCAAAAATCAGACTTGCCGTTTATTGACAAATCTCCCCTCATCAGTTTCTTCAAGTTATGGGCCTTGTTCTCTACGAAACGTCCAATCTCGAAGCCCCCTTGGTGTCTTCCGACGAGCGCGTTTTTGTCGTACCGCCACGGGGGCGTGTGACGGTCCAGAACCGGGAATTCAAGATCGTCTATTTCCTGCGCGCGCAGGGGCGGCTCTTCATCGACGATGAGCACGTTTACGATATCTCAGACGGGAGCCTGGTCACCTTTCCGGGCGCGTGCCGACATCTTTACGAGAATAGCTCTCCGGACGCCCCGGCGCAGATTCACGCCTTTCGGCTCGCGTTGAAGCCGCGCGAGAAAATCCGCACCATCCGGGATGAGCGCAAGCGCCACTTTTTCCAGGACAACTTTGCGCAGCCGCAGATGGTTTCGGTCCTGCACGCCCCGGACATCATCGAAAACATCAACCTCATCCGCCGCGAGGTCGAGCAGAAGTCGCCGGGCTGGGAATTGTCCGTCAACGCCGCCATCTGGCAGTTTATCGTCGCAGCGGCGCGGGCTTTCCAGACGGTCAATCAGCCCGCTCCCAAAGCGGTCTCCACACGTTTCCTCCTCGTTAACAAGGCGCGTGAGTACATCCACAAAAACTATCACCGCCCGCTCACGTTGGGCGAGATCGCCCTCTATGTGGACCGCGGGGAGGAGCACCTCGCCCGCGAGTTCAAGAAAATGCTCGGCATCACCGTGTTTCAATACCTGCGGCAGACTCGTATCGAGGCCGCCATCAGCCTGATGGCCGACTCCGCCTTTTCGCTGACGCAGATTGCCACGCTGACCGGTTTCAGTACGCTCGCTTTTTTCAGCCGTTGCTTCCGGGAGGCGACCGGAAAATCGCCCTCCGCCTATCGCGCGGAATTGGCCAGCCAGTTGATCATGCCCGAGGGGCAGAACCGCTACGAAATGTACTGAGCGGTGGTATTGCACAGGCTCTTTCCTGCTGTATCCATAATATGGATACGAGTGGAGATATGCGATGAGGAGGCGCTCGTCATTCAAATACGCAAAAGGCGCGGAGCATCCGTGCCTCCGCGCCTTTGCAGTGAAATAATTTCCGTTTGACGAAAACCTGTCCTCAGAAGTAGCCGCCGCGTTCGACGATCTCGGAGGTGGTCAGGCCTTGCTGGACCCACTTCTTCAGCTCGCCTTCGCTGTTGGCGATCTCTTCAGCTCGCAGGAGCACCTCGTAGGCCATGGCGCGCGGTACAACGATGCACCCGTCGATGTCGCCGAAGACGATGTCACCCGGGAAAATGTCCACCTCGCCGATGCGGATCGGCTCTTGCCAGCCGCTGATGCGGAAGCGTCCGAGCATGCCGTTGGAGCTGCGGTACTTGACGAAGACAGGGAAGTTCTGCGGCAGGACGCGGTCGGTGTCGCGCACGCCGCCGTCCACGATGGCGCCCCGGCAGCCACGGCGCTTGGCGGCCATGGTCATGACTTCGCCCCACTGGGCGGATTCGTCGTCGCCGCTGGTGTCCCAGGCGATGACCGACTGTGGGGGAATCTCGTCGAGCATGCGGGCACGCTCGGCCATCTCGTCCTTGATCTGGAGATTTTTGGCACCTTTGATGGTAAAGGCGGGCCCGGCCACCTTCATCGTGTCGCGCAGCGGCATGATGTTGTTCGGCAGCGTTTGGCGGGTCAGGTTCTTTTCGCGCAGGACGTCGTTGACGGCCGCGGTGAAAAGCGCCTCGTAGCGCTCGCAAAGCTCTTTTTCGGTGATGGGAAAGTCCGTCTGCTCACGATCCGCACGGGCGGCTTTGAGCTGGGTCAGGTCCATGATCGTCGGGTTGGCCATGATAGGAAGGGGTGGTGGATTACAATTGGGTGATGCCGAGCAGGTGACCCTGACCCATCGCGAGGACGACCGGCCCGAAGGCGTGGACGTCGTTGCGCACGGGGGGCGTGGCCCGGTACTCGAGGATGGTACCTTGTCCGGGGCACAGGCAGCCGCGGCAGGTGTGAAAAATGTCGGTGTCTTCGCTGATGTAACCGAGCAGGCCCTTCAGGCCGTGGGTAAAGCGTTCGCGTTCGTCGTCGGTGACGACTCCTGCCTCGATACCCAGCCCGAGTGCGTAGAGCATCAGGCCGGTGCCGGAGGTCTCCGCGTAGGAGTGGTCATGGTCCGTCATTTCCTGGTGCCAGAGGCCATCCGCGTCGGGGAAGGCCGCGCAAGCGCGAATATGGTCCAGATACATCGCCACGGCTTCCTTCTTGCGAGGGTGATCCTTGGGCAGGTAGGCGGCCAGCTCAGCCATGGCGAGTGCCCCCCAGCCGTTGCCACGGCTCCAGTGGTCTTCGGAGCGGTGGCCGGGGCCGCGCATGTTCAGACTCTGGTGGAGCAACCCGTTCTCTGGATCGCGGAAGACCTCGACCATCTTGTGCGTCTGCTGAAAGGCTTCCTCGATGTAGGCGTCCTCGCCCAGGGCCAGACCGGCGAAAAGTAGGAAGGGCGTCACGGCGAAGGCCACGTCGATCCAGATGACGTTTTCCCCCGGCAGGCGCGGGTGGGTGAGGATACCCTCCGGCGTGCGGGCCGCGTCATGAAGGATTTCCTCCGCGTACTTGCGCACGGCAGCCTCGGCCTCCGGCAGCAGTCCCTTGTAGTACATCCACGCGGTGGCGTTCCCGCCGCAGAGGTAGTTGGGAAAGTTGGCGTAAAAGTCGCGCTCGCCCTGCACGTAGGGCATCAACTGAAGGCGGGCTTCCTCGATGAGCTTTTCGTCGCCGGTGCCGGTGGCCAGACGGGTCATGCCGTGCAGCGACACGATGCCCGCGTAGTGGTTAAAGTCACCGTGGACTTCCAGGTGTTTGTGAAAGGCGGCCAGCGCCAGGGTTAACGTGGAGGCAGTTCTCATGTGAGTCGTCGTATTAAAGCAAAAATGCCCCTGCTTCGTCTATAGTTGCAGGTGATATCTTTTGCACTATCTTGACCGGTTTGATGTCCTAGAGAGGGTCCCTACGGAGCGAGAATATCCGCCGGTGCACCGATGGCGTCAGGGCTCATGCCGTCCTCCCATGCGCCTCGGTCGCGCCCCTCAGACCAGGCGGCCACGCTGTCCGGCCAGCCTTGATCCGCGGGATAACTGCTGGCGGAGTTTTTACCCGGAGTGCCGGGACGCAGGCGAAGGTCCCGCCCGTCGGGGGCGACCTGTACGAACTGTTCGGCGAGGGGGGGGACGGTCAGGGCGCCGGGTTCGTCGGGCGTGTCGATGTTGTAGAGATTCGACTCCCAGTGATTGTCGGGCCCGGAGCTCTTTGCGTCGAGCCCGCGGAAGTAGATGTTCATCTTCGGGGAGTAGGAGAAAAAGACGTTGTTGACGAAGTCGTAGCCCTTCCAGGCGTCGGGTGCAGGGTCGTTGAGCTTTTCCCACAGGTTGTAGGAGTTAGAGTAAAAGGTGTTGTGGTAAAACTTGATGTTCTCCGCCTTACCGGCCCAGTCGTTTCCGCTCTTGATGCCGAATCCGTTGTTTGTCGTGTCCGGGTTCATGGCGGTCTGGCGGACGGTTGTCTCGACGATGTTGCGGTAGATGTAGATCGGACCGGGGCTGTCGGAGGTCACGCTGATGCCGGTCCACGCGTCGCGGATGTGGTTGTTGTAAAACTCGATGTTCGCGGACCAGGGGGACTCCAGCTCGATGCCGTCGTCCATGATGTGTTCGATGGTGTTGTGATGGACGCGTACGTTCTGGCGGCGCACGGCCATGCCGTCCCAGAATCCGGCGATCAGGCACTCGCGGATTTCGCTGTCGGTGAGATTGTCCACATGCAGGCCGGTCGTCTGGTATGGCCCGTCGAAATGCGCCTCGGCGTAGGTACCGATGCCATCAATGTAACCGCCACGCCACTGCCATTCGCGGGGCATGCCGTTGAGGATGCGGCAGCGCTCGATAAGGACGTCCGTACCGCCATCACTGACGCCGGAAGAGTCGATGCCGACCCAGCAGTTGCGAACGGTGACGTCGCTGAGCGTTACGTCCTCATAAGGCGCGCCTCCGAGGCGCACGCCGTACATCCCGCCATTGCGCACCTCGACACCTTCGATCTGGAGATGGCTGTGCCCGGCGAGATCGATCACCGCCAGGTCGCGGCCGATGCTCAGTCCGATGCGGTTGGGGTCCTCGCCGTCGGCGAGGTTCACGTAAACCCCCGAGGCATCGCGGAAGCTGCCTTCACCGCGCGGGTTGTCCACAAGAGCCTGAAGCGTGGCGTAAGCGGCAATGAGCCAGTCGCTGCCGTGCGTGCCGCTTTCTCCGGTGCGCGAGATCATCGTGTTGACACCGGGCAGACCCGAACCTTCGAGCGACATTTCGTGCCAGTACAGGAGGGTGCCGTCATCGGATTCGATGGGCGTCCACTGCCCCTGCGGTTGCTGCTGGAGGACCGGGTCGGCTCCGTCGATGACAGCGCCCGCACCCTTGAGAGTAATGGGGGCTCCGGCTTCGCCCGAGCGCGTGAATACGAGGTTCTCGTGGTACACGCCCGGCTCAAGTTCGATGGTGTCGCCCGGCTCGGCCAGATCGATCGCCTCCTGGATCGTCACACACGGGATCGGCGCTTCGCCCGGCGTTTGCAGCCGGACGGCGGGAGCCGCGGCCAGGTAACACGCCGTGACCGTCACGCACAGCAGGGGGCAGGAGAATTTCAGCATGTTGAGCAGTGTAGCAGATATGATAAAAACTGTCATCAGCCTGTAGTAGTAAGGCACGACTCTGGTTGATATTGACGTGCAAGGCAAAGACCGTTGATCTGAGAACAGGTTTCGTCTCCATGGGCTACAGCGTACACTCCATCGAAGGCCTGATACCCCCGCTACGCGTCGTCGATGAGCGGCTGTTGGAATTCCCCGCCGGTACCGAGCTGCTGGTGGCGGAGAAGAGCCAGTACAACCGGGTGATGTTTTTTCTGGAGGCAGACCATTATCTGAAAATGGAGGGGCTCCCCGTTATGCACATCAAAAGTGGGGACATCGTTATTCACCCTTCCGATACTCCGCAGCGGTACCGGGCGCGTATGACCAGCGGGGCCAGCCGTGTCCATGTCGTGAGGATTCTTTTCAACCTGCCACTGCTCGGCTCCCGTCGAGACCCCCGCACGAGTTCGCCGGAAACGCCCGAGGCCGACGTTAGTCTGGCCAGTTTCATCTCCACACACTTTGATCGTTTTTACCACCTGCCACGTCCACTCAGTCCACGGTTGATCGAGTTTAGCAGCACGCTGCGACAGGAGGCGGAGGAACGGCTGCCGGGCTACCAACTGCGGGTGAACGCGCTGTGTATCGACATGATCGTCAGTACGGTGCGGGAGATGTCCCTCAGCAGTCAGGCCAGCTCCAGCTTCGAGCCGGGTAAGAACGCCATCCTCGTCCAGCGCGTGAAGGAGTACCTGCTCGAAAATTTTCAGCGTCCGCTTACCCTCGAGTCCATCGCGTGGAATATGCGGCTGAGCCGGGAACACCTGGCGCGGATTTTCCGGGCGACGACCGGGCAGACCGTGTTCGAGTACCTGACCTTTGTCCGTCTGGAAAAAGCCAAAGGCATGCTCTATGACTCGAGTCTTCGCGTGCATGAGGTCGCGCATGCCTGCGGGTTCAGTTCGGCCACGCTGTTCGGGCGGACCTTCCGGCGTGTTGTGGGTGTATCGCCCTCGATATACCGTCAACACATCACCGAAGATACGACGTTTAGCCCCAGTGCGCGCCGTTGGGAAGAGGACTGACCCCTTGCCGGGGTACGGAGTCAGCTCGGGCTATATTTTGCCCGCCTCAGTCCGATGTGACGAGAGGGCTTCGCTCAACGCGCGCGGGGCATGATCGTGGCGACCGACTGGTAATACTTGCGGATGCCGGGCGTGGAGCCCGGTTCGCCGTAGATAAAGACCCATGCGCGCCGCTTTCCTGGGGGAGCCCAACGGGATTGGTAAATCATCGTCCACTCGGAGCCCTTGGTGCTGGAGGCCATCTGCACATCGACATTTTGCACGTCGACATCATCGAGCGGGATGAGCCGGTTGCGTCCCGAGGCGAGCTGAAACTTGTTGTCGCCGACGCGGATTGCCATGTTGGCACCAGTGAGGTTGTAGAAGTTAAACGTATTCCCGGGGAAGTCCGCGTCCGAGTCCGCCAGGGGAAGGATCCGGTACTGCTGTTCAGGGGGAGAGGCGGAGGAGGGTAAAAACAGCAGTAGCAGCTTTGAGGCGTTGGAGGTGATATTGACCGACGCCTTCAGGTCATAGACGGTCTCGCCCTCGGCGTTTACGCGCTTGGTATAAAAACCCATTTGTGGCGGACCCTTGTAAGTCTGGACAGATCCGGGCGCCCCATTGGGGATGAAGAGTTGAACAGGCTCGCCCCGATTGAAATAGAAGAGGTCCTTGATCGAGTTTTTCCACGAAAGCGTGGAGAACGCCACGGAGACGCTTTCCTCCTCCTGCGCGTGGGCAAAAGCGGTCAACAGGAACAGGGCGGTCAGGGTGGGGACTATCAGGCGCATGGGAAACGTTTTCTCGCGTAAGGATGGGTCAGAGAGCGTTTTTGTCGAGCCAGCGGAAGGCGATGATCTTGAACTCCCGGCCGAAAACGGTGGGCGGGGCCGTGAGTTGCTCGTGGCTCGGGACTACGGCGGTGTCCATGACCGGATCGGGCACGCGTTGCACGATCGCCTCGCACCAGGCCTGCGCTTCCACATTACCGGTGATGGGATTGACGGTGTCGCCGTAGGCGCGGATGCGGAAGGTGTCGGAGCGCACGGACAGGACCGGCCCGATCGCCTGGAGCAGGTCGCCTTGCAGGACCCAGCCGGGCATGCCGGTGCCAGCCGTATCTGTGTCGTTGTATACGTCATCGGCGAAGTCGGGGATCGTCAGATCTTCGCCGTCGGTGAGGCCGATAAGGCTGCGGGAGAGGGCGGTGTTGACCTCCGTGTCGAGTGCGGCCTGGAGCGGGCCGCGTCGGCGCTGCGCGGGATCTGCCGCGCCCGGACGACGGTTGACGAAGTCGCCCAGCGAGGAGAACGGGCCGCGTGTGCGGACTTCCTCGACGAGAGCGGTGGCCAGATCAGTCAGCTCGGCGTCGTCAAGCTTGCGGTAGGCGTTCCAAAAGTTCCGCCCGTTTTCGTCGGTGGAAAAGCCCGTGTCGTAGGAGATCGGTGTGCGGAAGAAGACAGCGTCGGTTTCGTGTTCACTGTTGTTGGATATTCCCGACTCATCCGAGTAGATGGGGACGCCCAAGTGTGTGTTGCTAGCCAGGAGGGCCTTCCACGCCTCCACCGAGGTCGAGTTGACATTGAACATGCCCTCGGTCAGTTGGAAGGCAGCGGCGATGTCCGCCGTGTCCTCGGCGGAGTCGTCGGTCAGGAGGTCGGCGAGGGCCGCGTTATCCATCCGGTAGCCGCTCGGCGCGTAAGGGGTCAGACGCGGGTTCGGCAGCGTGGCGGTCCCGTCCGCGATATTGTCGAGCAGCGCAAGGGCCTCGTCGTCATCCTGCGGGAGGGTGGAGAAGTAGTAGCTGTCCCAGAGTGCTTTGTTAATCGCGTAGGACCAGTCGTAAGCGTAGTGGGTGCGCGTGTATTCGGTGTAGGTACTACGGGTGGCGGACGCCGGGATTTTGGAGTTGGTGTAGCTGTTGGCAAAAATGTAGGCGGGCTGGTGCGAGTAGCGGCCCAGGTTGGCGTGCTGGAATTCGCCCAGCGACACCATCGCCTCGCGGGGAATGTGAAAAAGCACGACCGCACCCGCGCCGCCGGTGGTGGTGCCGTCCACGATCGCTTCGCGAGTGTTGCCCCAGAAGCCTGAGTAGCGGATACCGTTGTAGGTTTGCGGCTCGGGAGCCTCGCCGAGTCCGTACTCACGCATCGTCCAGCCGCTGACGGTGCTCAGGCCCTTGCCCGCGCGGTAGCCATCTTCCGTGCCTGCCAGCATCATAGAGCGGGGATTGGCATCAATCATTTGTCGGTGTGGCTCGTCGGTCTGTTCGGTTGTCCGCAGGCCAAATGCAAGCGTGGTGATGTCGATGGGGTTGGAGATCAGGCCGCTCAACGGCACGCTCCAGTCCGTGACGCCTTGCGGACGCATGTCTTCCTCGTAGTCCTGAAAATAGGTACTGAAGTACTGGCTCGTGCCGTCAGTGGAAGTCGTCGTGGTCTTGAGGAGGAGCACACCGACGGGAGAACGGGCCGTTTCGTAAACAACGGAGCCTGAGCCGAGGTCGTCCCCGACTTCCTTGGGATCGTAGCTGATCGTGACGGTGATGAATGGGTCATTTTGCGGGGGCGTTGTTATAATCAGCCGGTCTTTCTCCGTCTGGGTCAGCCCGAAGCGCCCGCTTTTTTCCTTGCTGCTCTGGGTATTACTGCTGTGAGAGGAATACTCGGCGGCGGTGGAGCCTTCGCGATCTGCCACCACGACTAGCGGGGAGGTGACAAGCGGGACGAAGTAGGCTCCGTTCTCGTTCCAGTTCGGAGCCATCTGTGCGTAATCACCGATGTTTGCACTGGTAAAGGGGTACAGTTGATCGAGGCAGTAATAGCGCGTTTCGCCGGGCTGGAGAGCCGTGTTTCCACGCAGGGTCCACCGGAAGCGTGAACCGATATTATCGCCCTCGGGGATGACCTCCTGCATACGAAACTCCACCGCATTCTGACCTGCGACCTGAATGGTGATGATGGGCTTAATCGACCACTCGACGTAGTAACTGGTCGCGTCGAGGGCTACGTCGTACGGGTTGTAGAGGGCGATCAGAGGCTTGAAAAAAATGACCGGATTGTAGACGGCGGTATCGATGGTGCCGTCTTCTTTGTACGTGCTCTTATCTGGGTCGAGTTCATACGACAGCGAGATGCCGAGCCGGAACATAGAGACGACAGCATGCGTGGCCTGGTTATACTGGTATTGTTCGTCGGAGCTGTGGTAGGTGTCCCCGGCGAAGCTTTTGTACCCGGCAGGCTGCGGTGCACGCGGAGTGATCGACGCGTTGTTGACGTCATTATAGAGCCGGTAGTACGAGGCGAGAATGCCCCAGTTGGGCGCGCCGTAGGGAAAGGTGTAGCTCTCGTCCGCGTCGTGAAAGGTGTATGGCACGGGCCACACGCCGACGGGGGAAGCGGTCGGCCCCAGCCCGAAGTGACGCGTGAAGGCCGCGTCGCTCTCCAGCAGGTGCGTAAGGTCTTTTTTCAGGCCGCCGTTAACGACATCGACCTGAACGCCGCGACTATAGAGGGAGAGATCGTGGAAGTATTGCTGGTCGAGCCCGTCGGTGACGCCGGTCAGGTTGTTCAGGTCGCTGAGGGAAGTGAGTTTGGCCAGTTCAGTCTGCCCCGGTTCTGTCGCCCCGAAGCCTGCGTCCACGTGCGTGAAGCCCGTGTAGCGTGGAGCCATCAGGTCGGCGTCGACCATGGCTACCTCTTCGGGAACGGAGAGGTTGACGCGCGCCTTGGTGTTCTCCTCGCCGGTCCAGTAGGCATAGTGGCCGGTGTCGTCAATGGCGACTCTGCCAGCTGCGACATAGTCGGCCTGCACACCGCTTTCGACGGTGCCCTCCCCGACGAGCGTGACCCAGTTTTCACTGTCGGCATTCCACTCAACATCATCGGCTGCCCGCGTGTTCAGAGTGTTGGCTACACCGCCGGGCTGGGAGACGAGCCAGCCCTGGAAATCCGCATCGGCCGCACCACCGGTCGTGCCGGACATCCACACACCTGTCCAGTGGCGTTTGCCATTGGCGGCAGTGTTGTCGATGTCGGCGGGTGCTGTCACGCGCTGGTCGGGACCGGCGAGTTTTTGCAACTGACCGAGCGCGACCTTCAGCCCGAAAATGGCGTTCTGTTCGGCCTCGGATTGAGTGTGGCTGCGCTCGGTCGAGACCGTCTCCATACGCAGGAGCGTGCTCAGGCTTATCAATACGAGCATGAGAAACGCCATCAGTGTGAGCGACAGGACAAGCGCGAACCCCGACCGGGAGGAGGCGGGTGCGCAAGACGGGCTGTATCTGGGGAAACGACAGGTCATGATGAATCAGACGCTAGGGGTAGATGGCCTGTTTGGGGTTGCTGACTATAGTCTCAGATCGGCTCGGATTTGTCAGGAGTTAAGGATTGCTCGAAGATGATATCTTTTTCACGAGATTGATATCAGCCCTTCGAAATGACGTGCCGACGACGGGCCATCCTGGCCGCGCGAGTCAATACAGTGCAAGCTATGTCAATGCCATCCATAGACACAGGGGCGGGTAACTGGTAATCTATCGCGCATGGCCGACGGTGCTCCCGGGCGGTCACGAAACGATTCCCGGACCTGCCGCCATCGCTCGTTATGGCGGCGGTTTTTTTACCTCAACCTATTGATACACCCGCATGTCTCGCCGCAGCCATATCCCTGAATCCGACCGGATTCCATTCTGGCAGAAAATTGCCTTCGCCCTTGGGGGCAAGATGGACTACTTCGCCACCGGCGTAACGGTGAGTATGCTGTGGATGCCGTACTTTAATATCGGGCTGAAGATCAACCCGGCGCTCCTGGGCCTGGGGCTGATGTTGTTGCGCGCATGGGACGCGATCAGCGACCCGATCATGGGGAATATCTCCGACAACGCTCGCACGCGCTGGGGGCGGCGGCGACCGTTCATGTTTGTCGGGGCGATCCTGACCGCTGCGATCTATCCGTTCCTGTGGCGTCCTCCGACGGGCTGGAGTGAGATGGGCATGTTCTTTTATCTGCTCTTCGTGGGCCTGCTGTTTTTCACGTCCTTCACCTGCTGGTCGATGCCTTACTACGGCTTGCAGCTCGAGCTCACGCCCAACTACGACGAGCGCACGCACCTGACCGCGTGGATGTCTTTCTTTTCCAAAATCGTGGCATTGGCCGGCGGCTGGATTATGGCGATCGTGACTGGCCCGTGGTTCGCCAACCCTGAGACGGGGGAGGCCGATATCGTCAACGGCGTGCGCACGTGCAGCTGGTTTATCGCGGGGATGATCGTGGTCATCGGCCTGATGCCCGCCCTCTTTGTCAAGGAGCGTTATTATGAAAAGGAGTCCAGCAAGCAGGCGCGTGACCCGCTCTGGCAGAGCATCAAGGAGACGTTCCGGTGCAAGCCGCTGTGGTTCCTGATCGGGGCCTCGTTTTTCCTTTCGCTCGGCAACTCCTCGGTCATGAGCCTTGGCCAGTATGTGAATATCTACCTGGTCAACGGCGGGAAGGTGGCCGACGCCTCCATTATCGACGGATGGCGCTACACGGCGATGGTGGTGGTCGGGATTCTTTCCCTGCCTCTGCTGACGTGGCTGAGCGAAAAGTACGACAAGAAAATCCTCGTGGTGGCGATGCTCACCCTGGCGATGATCGGCCACCTGCTTTACTACTTTTGCCTGAACCCCGATTTGCCGTACCTCCAGTTGATTCCTGCTGTGCTACAGGCGGGCAGCCTGTCGGCTTTCTGGATGTTTATGCCATCAATGAAGGCCGATGTGGCCGACTACGACGAGATGGATACCTACCGCCGCCGCGAGGGCGCGCTCAATGCTTTCTACTCTTGGTTCATCAAAGCTGCGCATACCTGCGCCATGGGCTTGGGCGGACTGATTCTCGAAATATCGGGCTTCGATGTGCTCCTGGCCGAGCAACCGGTGGAGGTGCTTGCGCGCATGAAGTGGATCTTTCTACTGCTTCCGGTAGTGATCTGGATGTTGTCCCTTGTGCTGGTTGCCCGCTACCCGCTCACGCGCCAAAAGCTCACCGACATCCGCTCGCTGCTCGAAGATCGCCGGGGCAAACTTTAGCGAAATTTCGTTCTGGTCTGGCGTCACCATGGACGAGACAATATGTCAATATAGTGAAAGTATAGTCACTGCTGGCTATAGACGCTGCGGGGGTGGTTATGGTTTAATCCCCGACAGTCGGCGAAGCCTCCGCGCACCGGCTGGCCGTACCGTTTCAGGGCGGTACCAAATCTCACCTCGATTTAAACAACAAGCTATCCCTTCTTATGAACAAAACATCCATGAAAGACCGTATCGTGGTCATCACCGGAGCCGCGGGCGGCTTTGGCCGTGCGCTGATCGATGTGCTGGCCCCGCAGGGAGCCCGCCTCGCGCTGGCCGATCTCTCGGCCGAGGCGCTGAAAGAACTCTCCGCCCACGCGAGCGAATTGGGCGCGTCGCAGGTCGTGACCGGTGTGGTTGACGTGACAGACGAGTCCAGCACCGCTTCCTTTTTCACCCAGGTCAAGGAAGCCTATGGCCAAGCTGATGTGCTGGTTAACCTACCCGGTATGTCCATCGCATCACCGGTGGCTCAGATGCCCGTCGAGTCCTACGACAAGATCATCGACGTGAACCTGAAGGGCCTGTTCCTCGCGACCAAGCACTTCATCCCGCTGACGGACCCGAAGCGCGATCCGCTGATCACCTTTATCAGCTCGCAGGCGGCCACCCGCCCGAACCCGAATGCCCCGGTGTACTGCGCCGCCAAGGCAGCCGTCTCGATCTTCGGCCAGGGGCTGGCGCTTCAGGTCATGCAGCAGGACATCCGCGTGACCGCGATAAAGCCCGGCCCGGTCAACACCACCGGCTTCTGGGGAGACCGTCCCGTGCCGCGTGAAAAGTTCATGCAGGCTTCCGATGTTGCCGAGGTGATCGACTTCGTCCTCACGATGCCGGGCCACCTCGTTATGCATGAGGTCAGCTTCGAGTCATTCGCTTTCTTCAAGAAATAGGCGGAGACGCTCACGGAGCACTTTTTTACGGCAAAAAAAATGCAAGCAGCCACTTACGAAGGAAATAAAACCATGCGCGTGGGCGAGGGGACCGTCGTGGCCCCCGGCCCTGGCGAAGTTCGCCTCAATGTCGCCTACTGCGGTATTTGCGGAACGGATACGCACATCTACCATGGCGCGATGGACAAGCGGGTAAAAATGCCGCAGGTCATTGGGCATGAAGCCTCGGCGACCGTGGCCGAGGTGGGCGAGGGCGTGACGGGCTTTGCACCCGGCGATGCCGTCGTCGTACGTCCGCTGGACAACCGCCTGGAAACACCCGCCGACCGCGGCCACAGCCACATCTGCAAGAACCTGAAGTTTATCGGCATCGACTCGCCGGGAGCTTTTCAAAACAGCTGGACGGTACCCGCCTTTACCCTGCACAAGGCGCCCGTGGGGACCGACCTGAAGCTGGCCGCCCTGTGCGAGCCGCTCGCCGTGGCCTGCCACGATGTGACCCGAGCCGGGCTTAAGCCAGGTGAGCTGGCCGTGGTCATGGGCGGCGGCCCGATCGGGATGCTCGTCGCGCTGGTGGCCCGTGAGGCCGGGGCACAGGTCGTGCTCTCCGAGGTCAACCCCTTCCGCCTGAAGCTCGCGAGCGAGCTCGGGATCGAGGCCGTTCATCCGGGCGAGACCGATCTTGTCGCGCTTTGCGCGGAGAAGTCCGGCGGCAGTGGCGCGGATGTGGTTTTTGAGGTTTCCGGAGCAAAGGCCGCTGCGGCCTCCATGACGGACCTGCTCGCGATCCGCGGACGCATCGTCGTGGTGGCGATCTATCCCCAACCGGTGGAGATTAATCTCTTCCATTTCTTCTGGAAGGAAATCCAGATGCTGGGCGCTCGCGTCTATGAGCCCGCCGACTACGAAAAGGCGCTTCGGCTCATCGCTGACAAGGCGCTGCCGCTGGAAAAGCTTATTACCTTCGTCAAGCCGCTGACTGAGCTGCCTCAGGCTTTCCGAGAGCTGGACGAGAACCCGAACGCGATGAAGGTCCTGATCGACTGCCGCGCTCAAGCTTAACCTCTGACATACAGATATCCCATGTCGCTTGAAAAAATGTTCCGACTGGACGGCAAGACCGCCCTCGTCACTGGTTGTAAGCGTGGTATCGGCAAGGCCATCGCCGAAGGGCTGGCCGAGGCCGGGGCCGACATCATCGGTGTGAGCGCCACCCTGGAGCCTTCCGGCTCGGCGGTGGAGAAAGCTGTCACCGAGATCGGTAGCAAATTTACTGGCTACGCGGCGGATTTTTCCGACCGGAAGGCGCTGTATTCATTTATCGATACAGTCAAAAAGAATCACCCGCGTATCGACATCCTCATCAATAACGCCGGAACGATCCTGCGCAAACCCGCCGCCGAGCACCCGGACGAGTGGTGGGACAAGGTGATCGAGACCAACCTCAGTGCGCAGTTCGTGCTCAGCCGAGAGATCGGCAAGGACATGGTCGCGCGCGGGGCAGGAAAGATCGTCTTTACCGCATCGCTGCTGACCTTTCAAGGCGGGATCACCGTTCCCGGTTACGCCGCCAGCAAGGGCGGGATCGGCCAGTTGACCAAGGCCCTCGCGAACGAATGGGCGGGCAAGGGCGTGAACGTCAACGCCATCGCGCCCGGCTACATCGCCACGGACAACACCGAGGCCCTCCGCAACGACCCGGTGCGCAGCGAACAGATACTCGCCCGCATTCCTGCTGGTCGCTGGGGCGATCCGGAGGACTTCAAGGGGCCAGCGGTGTTCCTCGCCTCCGAAGCCGCCGCCTATGTCCACGGCGAGGTGCTCGTCGTCGATGGCGGCTGGATGGGGCGCTGATCATTCGTCTGCTCTTTTGCCTTTGCTCAAGCCTGATACTCATGCCCGACCCCTCGCCTGTGACCGCTCCCGCCGCTAACGTACTGCCGCCTGCGGGTGGCCCCTTGTTCCTGAGCGTGCATGAGAAGGCGCTCGTTCAAGACCTTTGCAAGCAGGCTCCGGGGCGGGCTTTTTTTTGGACGCTGCTTAACCGGACGTCGCGCCGCGCTGCGACGACGGGGCTCACGGATGCTTCCGGCGATGCTGTCGAGTGGTGGCACTGCGCCAGTGAGTATCTGACCGACGCCGCCATGGCCTACGCGCTCAAGGCTGATGCGCAGTTGGCGCTGTGGCTGCGCACCCAGACGCTCGCAATCGCTCGGCGCCCAGTAGCTGACTGGGTGGGGCCGGATTTTCGGGACCACGATACGCGCCCACCCGTGGGGCACCTGGAAACCGCGCACCTGAGCTGGGCGCTCGCGGTAGTGCTCGACTTGGCCGGGCAGATATTTAGCGAGGACGAACGTGCGGAGATCGCTGCCGCCCTGCGGGAGAAAGGCATCGCGCTGTGTCGTCGCTGGCTGGAGGGTGCCCGTACGCTGAGCAACTGGCGGTGTATTCTGCTGGCGGGTGTGGCCGTTCCAGCAGCTGTGCTCGATTTGGGTGAGGATATCGAATTTTCCACCCAACTTTTCCCGGAGTGCGCGGACGCCTTTCAGGCGGACGGTTCGTATGGCGAGTCTCTGCAGTACGGCAACTATGCGATGACGGGCCTCGTCTATGCGCGTGAGGCGCTCGTGCGCCGCCGCCCCGAGCTGGACTCGGTGTTGCCGCTGGAGCCTTACGCCTGCAAGCCGCGCTGGGACATCGCAGCGTTGATGTATGCGCGCCCGCTTAGCGGCTGGGGCGCATACGCATGGCCGCGCAGTGTGAACTTCGGGGATAGCGCGGCCGTCTATCGCGCCAGTGCGGATAACCTCCTGCATATCGCCGCGCGCGCCCGTGAGAGACTGCCGGTGGAAGCCGGGTTGGCTCGCTGGCTCTTCGAGCAGTATTACATCCCCAGCCTGGACCGTGCTCCGAGAGATCGGGCGAGTTTCGGTTTCGTCAACGACTTTGGGTTCCTCACATTGCCGCTGCTGGCGCAGGCTGCTCTGGCCCTCTCGCCGCAAGAGGCAGGGCTGGAACCGCTGCAGACGTTTGACTGTGGCGACGTTATCGCCCGCGATGGCTGGGGTGGGCGTACGACACTCGCCGTGCGCAGCGGTGCCGCTGCATTGCACGCGGTGGCGCATCATCATGGCGACCTGAACAGCTTCATTCTCGCTCATAACGGCGAGCGCCTGCTCACCGATCCGGGACACTCCTGTTATCGCGGATTGATCCACGCGGTTGAAACCGCCACGCGGACGCACAGCACGTGCTATTTTACTGAAGACGGGCCGGAGGCATCCGCTGCGCGAATATTGGAACAACACGGTATGGCGCGGCGCGAGATCGACGCTGACGGTGTGAATGGCGAGCCCGTGGAGCCGCTGGCGCGCTTGCTGTTGGCTGAACGCCACGGCGCCGTTACCGTCATCGTCAGCGACGCGGGGGCGGCTTACGCCTCGCCCGTGCGCGAGTTTAAACGCTTCTGGATCCTCTGCGGCGGGCAGGCGCTGTTCGTTGTCGATCATGTCCGCGCCGAGCGGCCTGTGCGGGCGCACTGGTCGTGGTTACTGAACAACCGCGACGAAACACTCGACCTGAAGATCGTCCGACCGGACCGGCTGGTTGCCCGTCGGGGTGCAGCGGGCATGAAGTTGTTTCACCTCGGCGGAGGGACGCTTGAAGGCCCGCTTTACAGTTATGTGCATGATGCCTACCACCCACTGCCCGCGCGACACGGAGAGGGGAAACCCGGAAGCGGCCTGCTCGTGCGCTGGCACGCTGCGCAGCCGCAGCGGGAGAGCCTGACGGTGCACGCCATCTGCCTCGATGATCCGGGCAGTGTCGCCGGTTGGCACCTTTATCTGCCGGACGATGGCTCCACTCTGCTGGAGTCTCCGGGAGGCGGAGAGCGTTGGAAGCTTCAGGTGGATGACGATGGTGGCGCTTTGACCGTGACTGAGGTCAACAATGGCCAGGGCGTGCACGCAGCTTCGACTGGCGACGGGCGGTGGAAATTGACGGATTGTTCCGCCTAGAGTGGCATGAGGCTTAAGCGCTAGGCTGTCGGCAAAGTGGTTGTGCCGTCCTCTTTACACCTCATGCGACTGGGCTAGCCGTTTACTGCTGCCACGGTGGCGTGTCGGGGAGGGCGCATGAGAAGGCATCGAGCAGACTGCTCTGGTAAGCGGCATCGAATTCCCCACGCAGAAAGCGCGGTAATCCCTCGGCGCGCAGGCGTTCCCAACTGGCGATTTCGTCGCCGGGAATGATGGGGAAAAACTTAGCGCCGGTGGCCTCGGCCGCCTGCTGGTCGCCGGGGGCATCGCCCAGCACGAGCACCTCGCGCACGGAGGGATTGGAGGCGAGAGCCTGCTCAACTTGGGCCGCCTTACTACCGAACTCCTGCCCGGCGATGGTAGCGGTCAGCTCAGCCAATCCCGACGCGGTCCACTCGTGGATGAGCGTTTCGCGGGGCGCCTGGCTGACGACGAGCACGTCACACTCTTGACTGGCGGCGCGGAGCGTTTCCTCGACGCCGGGGAATGGGCCGATGCCGTGACACATGGCCTTGACGGCGATATTGACCTCTCGGGTCCAGAAAAGCATGGCTTGCAGGGCGGGGGCACCGGTGGCCTCGGCTTTGCGGGCGAGAGCGGGTTCACCGAGCGCCTCGGCGTGAGCCAGAAAATGGTGGATCGGCTCGAAGTCCATCAGCGCCAGACCGCTGTCGCGCACCTCCGGGTGGGCGGCCAGCAGCTTGACCGCATCGCCGACGGCCTGGAAGCGGTTGCTGCCGCGCGTGCGGCTGTAGAGGTTGACGAACTCCCAGACCTGTCGCGCTTGCCGGGCGCAGCGCTGGAGGCCGAAGTGCTTGATAAAGGCCGGGCAAAAGCACTCCTTGTGCTTGAGGTCCATCACATCAAAGGCGCAGCCGTCGCTGTCGCACGCGATGAGGCGCGGGTGCCGTGCGGTGTAGTCGATCTGGTAGGCAGACATGGTGCGGTTGGTAGAGGCTAGAGTGGTAGGGTGACGGGCAGCTTCGCCGTGGGCGTAAGCTCGCCGGTGATGATTTTTACGGCACTGGTCATGGCGGCGCGACTGGCGCCCAGCGTGCACAGGCAGGTCTTAGCTTCGGGGTAAACGTCCACGAGGTCGTAGGGCGACTCCATCGCCACGACGATGACGCGCTTGCCGGAGTCCAGGCAGGCTTGTACCAGCTCGGGTTGTCCCTTGAAGTTGATCGCGTTGATGCTGCCGACGATGACGGTGTCGCAGGCGGCGCAGAGGGAGCGGGCCTTTTCGATATCCTCCGGTGTGGGCTCAAGTGAGGTCAGGTATGCACGCGCCTGCGGGAAGCGCTCGCGCACGGCCTGGATGAGCATGTCCACGGATTGGACCGGGTCGTCCGCGCCGTCGAGTTTTTGTGGCCGAGGATGGATGACGCCCACGGTTTCACTGGGCGCGAGACGCAGGGGGAGTTGTCCGTCAGCATCTCGCAGCACAAGCACGGAACGGTCGGCCACGGCTTGAGCACATTCGTCGGAGGCCGGTGTGTGGAACGGCGTGGCCGCGTCCTGCTCATTGACGTGAGGGTTCGCGTAGAGGCCGGATTTTTGTCGCAACTTATGGATACGCAGAATGGCCGCGTCGAGCAGGGATTCGAGGAGGTCGCCACGTTTGACCGCATCGTAAACAGCGCGATAGCCCTCGAAAAAGTGGTCCTGGTCGCCGCGCAGCAGCAGCACGTCGCTACCGGCCGCGATCGCCATGATACAGGCCTCGCCGAGCCCGTAGCGCTCGCGAATCGCGTTCATGCGCATGGCATCGGTTTCGACAATTCCCTCGAAGCCGAGCTTGCCGCGCAGGTAGCCGGTGATGATTGGTGCGGAGAGGGAGGCGGGCACGCGCTGCGGGTCCATCGACTCTATGATGACGTGCCCGGACATGACGGCGTCGACGCCGCCCTGCAGGAGGGCGCGGATGGTGAGGTTGTCGTGGGCTTCGAGTTCGGCCAGCGGCTTGTTCACTTCGGCCATGCCCTTGTGGGCATCGACGGCGGTAGCCCCATAGCCGGGGAAGTGCTTGATCATAACGGCGAGACCGGAGCGGTGGTAGCCGCGCATCATGGCCAGCGCATGCCGCACGACCAGTTGGGGATCCTCTCCGAAGGAGGCGGCCTTCAGCGTGCGGCGGCCCTGATGCGAAAACACATCGGTGATGGGTGCCTGGACGAGATTGATCCCGAGTGCGCGCATTTGCCGGCCGGTCAGGAAGGCGGCCTCTTCGGTCAGGTTCGGATCGTCGGCGGCGCCGAAGCTCATGTGGCTGCCGAAAACGAGCGCCCCGTTACGGTTGAGGTCGTTGCGTGTGCCGCCCTCCTGGTCCACGCCGACGAAGAGCGGAAGCCCGCTGCCGTGCTCCAGCGAAAGTGTTTGGAGCGCGTTGAGCAGGGCGGCGTTTTCCGCCGGGCTCAGGCGGGGGTTGGGCTCGCCGACGACACAGCTGTGGTTGTCGTAAAAGGCGTTTGGGCAATACCGTACAAAGGCGATTCCGCACTCGCGCACAATGCCTTCGAGGTCAGCGGGTATCGTGCTGGATTGGAGAATGGGGCTGCATACCTGCCCGACCTTGTGAGCCAGGGGCAGGGAGAGGAGGTCTTTTTCCGTTATCATTTTACTCATCGTCAGGGTATTACAGGCGCTCGAAGATGGGTCTCATGAGGCCTTGAGATTGAAATTATGTTTCGTATCCAAGTTTTATATGCGACTTGCCTGATATTACCCATCGAATATATGTTTCAATTTCTGGATTTATGATGCAGGAAATTCACCCCGGTCCCTTGATGCAGTTTCGTGCGCATACAGGGGCGCGCGAGTACCTGCCGCTGAGTGTGCGCTCGGTGGGTCGGTTTCGGGTAAACGCCGACTGGCGGGAGAGCTTCGGTCCGCGCTGGTTTCTGGAGCTGTTCTGGACCGTCGAGGGGCGCGGCTGCTTTTATGAGGGGCGTAAGAAGTTCGAGACGAAGCCGGGGGAGCTCTTCATCTATCCCTCTGGAAGCGCGCACCGGCTGGAGGCAGTGTCGCCAACGTGGGAGTACTGCTGGGTGACTTTCGACCACGCCGATTGCACGCGCTGGGTGCGCGGATTCGGGCTGGGGGATGGTCGCCAGACTGCGGGTCCTTGTCCGGTGGAGCGCTTTGATGCGATTGGTCGGGCGCTTGCGCTGGGCACGCTGGAGGGCGAGTGCGAGGCCGCCCATCACGCGCACGCGCTGCTGATCGAAGCTTCTCGCCTGAATTGGCCTCGCGGCGACACCGGCATCGCGCGCGCCAAGGCCCTGATGGACGACGGCTTTAGTAATCCGGCGCTCTCGATTGAGGCGGTGGCGTCGGAGCTCGGCGTTCATCGTACCACGCTCTACCGCCTTTTTCGTGCGCAGTATGGTCTCAATCCGAACCATTACCTCAAAAACCTGCGCCTGCACCGGGCGCTCCAGTTGGTCCAGCAGGGAGACCTCCCGATTGGTGAGATCGCCCGCAGCAGCGGCTTTAATGACCCCAACTATCTCTCACGCCTGATCAAGCAAACGGTCGGACACTCGGCCCGTCAGCTTCGGACGACTCGGCAAGCCATGTAAGCTGGAGGCGAAAACGAACCCCGGTGGCTTTGTCAATCGCCTCCTCGACGCACCGGCAGGCGGGATCAGGTTGCCGGGGACCAGCGGAGGTTACCCGTGTAAGTCAAGTGGCGCTTGCTCCGGAGCAGAAGCATGGGCTTATCTGTTCGCATGAGAACCCGCTTACCCTTTCTCCGCCGTTGTCTCGTTGCTTGGCTGCCAGTTCTTTGGATCGGTTCAGCCTTCGCCCTGACGCCGACGGAAGAAGCCGCTTTCACCAAAATCCAGCGCAATGATGTTCTGGCCTATCGGGATGCTCACCTGGAGACTTGGCTTCGCTCTGTGGAACCGGGCGAGCAGAGGCTCTTTTTCGACGCGCTGGACTGGGAGGAAGAGGCGGCGCGCATTCAGTCCCTGACTGGAGAAGGCGCGCGCTGGCGAGAACGTTTCTTCGAGGCGGCGGACCGCATCGTGGCCACACCCATTCCCGTCTATGTAGCTCCGCCCGAGGGTAAGAAAGACCCCGAGGGCTGGCAACGTCGTTATGGGGATTCCCTCGTGTGTATGGCCATTGCCGCCAAGCTCAACCCCACGGAAGCTTACCGGGAAAAGCTGCGCGAAATGGCCCTGGCGGCTTGCCGGTTTGACTCCTGGGGACGCGATGGGGACCAGGGGCGGCTGCACGATGTGGACTTGTCCGCCGGTCACATGGCGCGTGGCCTGGCACTTGCCTATGATTGGCACCGCGACCTTTATACCGAGGAGGAGACGAGCATCATTCGCAAGACCTTCTCCCGCAAGATGGGGCACCTGCTGCAAGGCTTGTACGGGACGATCTACTGGGCCAACTGGTACACGCAGAATCATAATCATATCAGCGTGGCGGGGTTGGGGCTGGCCGGGGCTGCCTTTCTCGGTGAGATACCTGAGGCTTCGGAATGGCTGGCGGCGGCGGATTTGGATTTTCAGCGCGTGGCCGAGGCGATGTACCCGGACGGCGGCATCTACGAAGGAGCCCTTTACTGGGGCTACGGGCGTTCATTCATCGTGCAGTTCATTGAGGGGACGAAGACCATCCTCGACACCGAACGTTACTATGAGATGCCGTTCCTGGAGAACATGATCGCGTTTCGGCTTGGTTGCAGCACGCCCGGTTATGGCGGGGTGCTGCTGTGGGCGGACTCGCGCGGCTACGACAGCACCGGCCCCCAGCATGTCCTCTACCGTATGGCCTCGCAGTATCGCGATGGACAGGGGCAGTACCTGGCTGATCACATCCCCTATGCTCCTCAGGGTGGGGCGGATACTGTCGCCTTTTCTCTGCTCTGGTACGACCCCACCGTGAAGCCCGAGGCCCCGCAGGCCCTGGACTACCATGCGACCTCATGGGACGTGCTCACCACGCGCAGCGGGTGGGGAGCGGGTGACTACATGCTCAGCCTGAAGGCGGGGTACAACCGCAACCACCACACCAAGACGGACGCCGGCTCGCTCTCGCTCAACTTCGGCGGGCAATGGCTGCTCATGGCTCCGGGTTATGGCGACAGTCATGGGCGTCCGGGCTTTTTCAGCCAGGATAAGGCACGTTGGGACTTTTTCTCCAACGCCACTGAATCGCACTCGACCCTCCTTATCAACGGGCAGAACCAGCGGCATGATCGCGAAGCGCGCGGAGAGATCGACCACTTCGTCCCCAGCCCCTCCCAGCTCCTGGCCTGTGTTGACCTGACGGAAGCCTATCAGGCTGACGCCACGGTGAGGCGGACGTTACTGCACCGCCGGGGAGAATACGCCCTGGTTTTTGACGCGGTGGAAGCGAGCGAACCGGTCACCGTCGAATGGCTGGCTCAGGTGCCGCCGGATGCGACCGTGGAAAACAAGAGCCTTCACATCGCCGGTAGAGACGGCGACCTCGCCATTACGATGTTGGGGCAGGCGGAGGGCTTCCAGCCGCGGGAAGCGACCGTGCCACTGATGGATGTTTCCGCTTCCTGGATGAAGACCTACAGCTCGAAAAACACCGGCGACTCGCTCAATCTCATGGCTTTGCTCCAGCCGGTATTTGGCGCAGATCCCGCGCCGGAGTACACCGTCACGAGGGATAAGGATGGACCGCAACAGAACCTCACTGTCGCCTCTGCCGACTGGCGCGACCGGTACTGGATCAGCGAAGCTCCGGCTCCCGTCAACGGCGGTGAAAACATCTCCGCCAACGCCGGCTTCTTCGGCCTGCGCCAGAACGGTGACACCGTCCTCTCATGGATCACCGCCGGTGCAACCAAGGTGGTTGCCGCCGACTGCAGGCTGGAATCCGCCAGCCCCTTTGACGCTGCCTGCGAAGTGATCCCGCAAGGGGGAGCCGTGCTTAGTATGGGGGGCGACTTTGACGGCGTGCTTAGCCTGCCTGCCGATTGGATGCTCTTTGATGAAAGCGGCCAGGCGATCACCCGCGAAACAGAGGCGGTGCCGCTCGCCAGTGGCCGTTACTTTGCCCTGGCCTCCGGGGCAGATCTGAACCAAGCCAAAAACTGGGTGACGGGGCTTTTCCCGCCGCATTCCCGCCCGCAAACCATTCCGGTGGCCGCTCCCGCTATCCAGCCTGCACCGGGTACGGAGACGGAGGTTTCGTGGGAGGCGGAGGACGCGCCCGCGCAGGCTGGGGGAGAGGCGCTGGCAACCGCCTTGCCTCACTGCTCGGGGGGGCAGGCGCTGCTCAACTTTGGCTCCGAGTCGCCCGGCCACCGTGTGGGCTGGACGGTTACGGTTCCGGAGCCGGGCCGTTATCAACTGCTTGTCAGGTATGCGGCTGGCCAGCCCGAGGTGAGCTTTGCCGTGACGGTGGACGGTGTCGCCCAGAGCGAGGCAGATCTGCACGCGAGCCTGCCGGGTGAGGCCGGTTGGGGCACCGAAAAATACTGGACCTTGAACAACTACTCCTGGCGGCAACATCCGGTCATGGTCAGCGCGGACGAGCCTCTTGTGCTTAACCTCAGTGCAGGTCAGCACGAGATCCGCCTGCTGCATCCAGACTCGGGGATCAACATCGACACGCTGACCCTGAAGAGCGTCCCCGAGAGTTAAGCGTCCGGCCCAGATCTGTTTGTTTTTTGCGTGCCGCATCCACCCCCACGATCCATGTCCGTCACTTCCAATCTGCCCCAATCGGTTAACCCACCGGTTATGTCGGCCCAACCACGTGTCCTCTTTTGCCTCTCGGATGAAGAGATGGGATGGTTCTTTCCGGCGTTTACGCGGATGAGCCTGGGTGCGCAGATCCACCGGTTCGATACGAGCGGCGAGCCTTCTGAGGCCCAGTGGCGGAAAGCATTGGACTCTGTTCGCCCACACATTCTGGTTACCTGCTGGTCCACCCACATGCTACCGGAGGCATACGTCCGGCAACCGGACCTGGAGCTGGGTTATGTTTGCCACATCCCCGGCTCGGTCCGTGGCGTTATCCCGCGTAGCCTGCTTGAGCGTGGCGTGCTCGTGAGCAATTGGGGAAGCATGGCCGCCACCGGGGTCGCCGAGCACGCCCTGCTGCTCATCCTCAATGCCCTTCGCCGCCAACCGCGCTGGCTCGGGTGCCTGCGTGCTCCTTACGAGGAACAGACAGACTTCCGCATCGGCATGCAAACGCGGACGCTGGTCGGGCAGCGGGTAGGGCTGCATGGCTTCGGAAAGGTCGCCCGCCACCTCGTGCGCTTTCTGGAGCCTTTCAAGGTCAGACTCTCGGCCTACTCGGAGGGAGTGCCCGCCGCGTTTATGCGCGAGCATGGGGTGGAACCGGCCCGTAGCCTGGAGGAGCTTTTCGCGGAGAATGCCATCGTCGTCGAGTGCGAGGGGCTTACCGCGCAAACCGAGAACTCCGTCACGGCGGGAATCCTGGGCGGCATGCAGGCCGACGCTGTTTTTGTCAATGTCGCCCGCGGCAAGCTGGTGGACGAGGAGGCGCTGATGAGCCTGGCGCGGGCCGGTGCTATCCGGGTGGCGCTCGATGTTTACCGCGAGGAGCCCCTGCCGCATGATTCGCCCTGGCTGAAGTTGGCAGACACGGTGCTCTCTCCCCATATCGCCGGGCCGACCCATGACCAGTTCCGCCTGTGCGGCACACTGGCGGAGGAGAACATCCGGCGCTTTTTGGTGGGAAAGCCTATCGAGGCAACGGTTAGCCTGCGGGATTACGACCTGTCCACTTGAGAGGGGCACACTCGTTGCCCGGCGGGGCGGTGGGCCTAAACGCTTGACCTGCCATGTGCCTAGATTAAACTTACACAGGTGAGCCAGTCTCGACGCATTACCCAACGGGACATCGCCGCGCGCGTCGGTGTGAACCGCGCGACGGTGTCCATGGCCTTGCACAACCACCCCAGCATTCCTGAGACAACCCGGGCGCGCGTGCGGGCCGTTGCGCAGGAGTTGGGCTATGTGCCCGACCCGATGCTGTCGGCGCTGGCGCAGTATCGGCACTCCCGGCGACCGGCGAGCTATCAAGGGACGATTGCCTGGGTCGTCAACAACCTCCCCCCGTATGCCTGGGAGGAGGTGAGCATGTTTCGCGATTACCATGAAGGCGCTCGCAGCCAGGCCGCCCTTCATGGCTACAATCTGGACACCTTCGATCTCAACGACTACCCTGACAAGCCCGAGCGGCTGGCCAATATCTTTCGCTCACGCAACATCATCGGCCTTCTCTTATGCCCTCAGCCTGGACCCAACTGGAAGCTCAACCTGCCGGTGGACGACTTTGCGTGCATCACTTTCGGCTACTCGCTCAGGCAGCCCCTGCTGCATACAGTGGCCCCCACTCAGTTTCGCGCCATGATGGAGACCATGCGCCGGTTGATCGCTTTGGGATATCACCGCATTGGCTTCGCCTGTTCTTTCCAGACCGACCAGCGTACCGATCACAACTTTATCGGTGGATACTTTGTAGAGAACTTTCTGGGGCAGCTGGACATGACGCTGCCGCCGATCGATGAGGAGACTACCACGCCGGAGAGTTTTAGCCGCTGGTATAATGAGTACAAGCCGGATGCCGTAGTGACCGGAAACCCCCGCATCCTGGACGTCATCCGCAAGTCCGGCCTACGGGTACCCGAGGATATCGGTGTCGCCGGCCCGAGCATCCCATTCGAGCGCGGGACGATGTCCGGCGTCTATGAAGATTCGCGCCACATCGGCAAAACCGCCGTTGACGCCCTGGTGGGGATGATTAACCGGGGCGAACGTGGCGTGCCCGAGCGCCCGCTCTATATCCACGCGCCAGGGGTCTGGGTCGATGGGGAAACGTTGCGGCAGCAGTCCAAGGAAGCCGAGCCCAAGCGGGTCCGTCGAAAAGGCGCTAAGGCAGCGAAAGCGAAACGGTAATCCCGGCCAAAGGCACTGGTCCGGCTTTTGCGAGCCGGTACTGCTCCATCAGGTATACGGCAGGCCGCACCTCCTCGAAGCCCGGCGAAAGCGCCGATCCGCTGCGGAGCGCATCCAGAAAGCAGGCGTTTTCCTGGTAAAAGCCTGATTGCTCGAAGAGCTCGGCCCCGTCCGGTAGGTCGTCACCACTGAGGCGTAGCGCCAGCTCTCCGTTGACCCAGTAGTGCAGGCAGCCGGGCGTGTCGTACCCGCCCCACATGGGGAGTTCCACGGTGAGGGTGCGGTCCTTGCCATAGATGGCGAAGCGCTCCAGCAGCACGCCGGTGGCAGGCAGAAAGTGGCAATGCACACTCGTGCCGCATTCGCATTTCGCCCGCATGAAGGACGCTTCCACCGCCCCTGTCTTGTCGGAGATGCGATGGTCGAACGTGGCTTGGACAAAGGGACTGCGTGCCAGGAACCCGACCGTATCCAGGCTGTGCACGGCGGTGATGGAAAAGTCTTCTTCGCCTCGTTGGTTGCGGATCATGTCGTAGTTGATCTGCATGACATCGACGGGGGGGAAGTCTTTTTTGAGCAGCCGCTGGACCTCGGCGACGAGGGGGGTGAAGCGGCGGTTGAACGCAACCAGGTGCGGGGTTCCGGTGCGTTGGGCCGCTTCATTGAGGATATCCAGCTCATGCAGAGTCAGCCCCGGCGGTTTTTCCACGAGGACCGGGATACCTCTATCCAAAATCGCGGGCGTGATCTGTGCGATCAGCTTTGGCGGCAGGACCACCGAGACGGCATCGGGTTTTTCATGGTCGAGCATCCGCTGCCAATCGCTTTCGTGGCGGGCGAATCCGAAATCCCGCGCGAACGCCTGGGCAAGGTCCTGTCGCAAGTCGCAGCAGGACGCCAGTTGCGTATCCGGATGCTCGCGCACATACTTTTTCAACGCCGGACCATGCACCCAGCGCGAATGTGCGCCGCATCCGATAAGGCAAACTTTCATGCTGTCAGCAAAGAAGGATTCGTCGGTTCATTCCTGGCGCTGGGGGGCCTCGGAGAGCGAGGACACGGTTGGCGAGGAGGCTTTTTTTCCGGCTCGGCTGGTCTTCATCAGGATAAGGCTGACCAGGGCGATAAAGAGTGCGCAGAACGCGATCATTGCGCGTCCCACCCAGGGGTTCGGCACCAGAGTGAGCAGGGTGATGAAGCCGGCGTAAACCAACGCCGCCCGGCCGATGCGATAGGACTGCCTCGCCATCTCGGCCCGGCTGCCTTCCTCGCTCTCGTCCAGCGGGCGGTACATCTGCTCAAAGAAGGCGTCGATCTCCTGCTTCCGCTTCGCGTCAGGCTGGAGGCGAAAGACGGTTCCGGCCAGCACATACCAGAGCGTGCAGATGGTGACATTGGAGAGCATGATCACGGCGTAGCTGTGCAGGTTTATCGTCTCAATCAATGCGCCGAACCCCGCCTGCTGCGCGGCGGCCTGGACGGTCTCCAGCGTGGGCACAAATCCAGTCAGGGCGCTCACGGCCAACCCGACCAGCACCGTGCTCCATCCTGCCCAGTCGGGCGCCTTCCGGATCAGCAGGCACAGCAGCATCGGCATGACACACGGCGTGCCCGCCATCGCCATAAACGTGAACATGATCTGGAAGACTCCGGCGTTCTCCATCGTGGTGTAGAAGAGCGCGATCAGGATCACAATGCCTCCGAATACCACGGTGGAAATGCGACCGGCCAGCACCAGCTCGCGTTCCGAGGCTGTAGGCCGCACCAGCGGGAGATAAACCGAACGGATGAGGATGCCCGCGTTGCGGTTAAGGGCGGTATCCATGGAGGAGAGGGTGGCCGCCACCATACCCGTCACCATCAGCCCGAACAGACCGGCGGGCAGACTACGCTGGGCCATCGCGACATAGGCGCTTTCAGCCGGTACCACCAGGGTGGGAAACATCGCCCCCAGGTCCATGCCCAGCGCACGGGAGGCCAGGGGAGGGATGAACCAGACAAAGGTTCCCACCAGAAACAACCCGGCGCTCAGCAAGGCAGCCCGCCTCGCTTCCTTTCCGTTATAAACGGAGAGGTAACGCGGGGCCATCTGGAGGTTGTTGATACCGGTCAGCCGCTCCACCACGACGGCGATGACCCAGAATATCCCAAAGCCAGCCGCCGGAGAGCCGGTCAGCGTGAGATGGCTTTCCGGAAGTCGTTCGATCAGCCCGTCGAATCCCCCCACCAGGCTCAGGGCCATCAGCGCGGCCACGATGGTGATGGGAAAGAGCATCAGGGCCTGGAGGAAGTCGTTGGAGGCGACGGCCCAGGACCCACCGACAGCGGCGACGAATACTACGACCAGCCCGCAGACGATGACCATCAACCGCAGGTCTAGTCCGAACAGAGGCGCGCAGAAAATCGCCAGTCCGTAGAGCCAGATCCCGGCCCCGATCGTCTGCATCGGCACCCACAACCAGGTGAAAAACTGCTCATTGCCCCGGCCCAGGCGCTGGCGTACGGCCTCCATGACGACGATGACGCGCAGTTGCCGAAAGGGGGCGGCGCTCCAGGCCCAGTTAACCAGAAAACCGGCCACCCCAGCCAGGTAGAGCATCACTACGACCAGCCCGTACTCATAAGCGAGCCCCGCCGCACCGGTAAATGTCCATGCGCTGAAGGCCGCCATGAAGGAGGACGCTCCGACCAGCCACCAGGGCATCAGGCCGCCGCCGCGGAAGAACTCGCTGCTGTCGTGTCCGGCCCGGCGGAACATCCAGCCCACGCCCAGCAGAAACAGCAGGTACACCGCGATGACGATATAGTCGTATAAGGAGAGCATTGATCGCTTTGTTCAGACAAGCACCCACCAGTGGCACCGTTGCGGGTGCCTGACCGATGCAAAAATGTAGATTGTAAAGAAAGGTAAGAGATCAGCCCTGACGACCGCGCAGGCTCTTGCGGAAACCGAAGAGCACGAGCAGGGCGAGGACCACCAGGCCGGAGGAGTTGGCCTCGGGGATAACGGAAACGTAGTCGGTCCCGATCATGAGGTTCGTGTAGTTGGCGTTCTCGGCATTGGTCGCGACGCCCATGTACAGGCTTTCAATGATGCCCGTGGTATCGGCGCTGATCGAGACATCCCAGGTCGTCGGCTCGGTGGCGCCGACGCTGTCCGAGGCGGCCACGATGGACATGGAGAACTCGTCGCTGCCGGAGGCGTTCACCACGATCTTGCCGATGATCAGATACTGGGGAGCATTCGCAAAGCTCGTGCCGGTCGAGAAGATGCTGCCCACGGAGTTTGCCGTCACCGCGCTGCCGCCGGTCGCCGCCTCACGGGCCGCGAGGGCCAGGCTTTCGTTACTGCCTGTGCCGAAGTAAATCAGCTCCTGGTTCGAGCTGTTGCGCAGCGACAGGAACGTCATCGTCTCAGAACTGGAGCTCGGATCGCTGTCCACCCGGGAGAACAGCAGGCTGAAGTAGTAGGTGTTTGATGAGCCGAGATTGATGCTTGAGCTCATGCCACGGTTGATCGAGGCCGAAGCGGTGGTGGCATTGATGGCGACGTATTTGCTGACGCTGAGCCCGTAACCGGAAGGGGCGCTGAAGGCCTGGTCACCGATATCGGCCGAGGCTCCCGTGCCGTTGACGTTCCAGGCGTTGGACCAGCCCGTGCCGCCATTGGCTCCGGCCAGGCTCTGACCAACCGTATAGTCAAAGTTGTCGGCCAGAATGATGTCGGCGGAGGCGGGCAGAAGCCCCGCTCCGAGCGTGGCGGCAATCATCAGGGAAAGGCGGGCGCCTTTGCGGAGAGAGGACAGGGTGGTCATCGTATTGTTCACGGATATCATGGTTCTATCTGGGTTGGGGTTACTGATTGAGTAAAGTGTGGGAAGTCACGGGGCCGGAGACATGTGTGCCGCTCCTGATGGGAGCTGTAACAGGCAGAGGTGGGCATTCGCGGAGTAAAATCGGGTAGGACAACAGCTATGGCCATTGAAGATACTCGGGAGTTTGTGTCTCCTGTATATGGTCGCAAGTCTCGCTGTGCTTACACGGGTAAGTTTGGCCGCTTATCGGTGTGAGATGCAAAGGGCGTACCGGCCTGTCGCGTCATGTACCCGGTAGCGAAAGACGGTACTTACCCGAGTCAGTGAGCATAGGTTTGATTCGTCCAGTGTCGCCCTTATGTTGTCGATCATGCTTCGTCGCCCCACGATCGTGACAGCCCCTCGCCGCCGTCAGTCCTTGTCAGTGCAAGGAGCTGAGGGATCTGCCTCCATCGCAGGGGACGACAGGCGAAGCTCCTGCGGGTTTACCCTGGTCGAGCTCATTGCTGTGATCGCAACCATCGCTATTCTCGTTGCCCTCGCGATACCGACCTGGAGTCGTGTCCGGCATTCCCTCGACGTACAGGGGACGGTGAACAGCCTCCGTGCCCTGGGGCAGGCGATTTCGTTATACTCTGTCGAGCATGGCGAACATCTGCCCGGCCCGCTGTGGACGGGTAATTTCGCCTACTACAGCGAGCGGGACGACCGTATGATCGGCTACCACCTGTGGCCCTATCTGGAGTTGCCCGAGCCGACGCAACAGAATTACGAGGCCGAGATTCTGACGAATCCGGCCTACCTGCGCATGCGTACCTCCGACACGGCACAGGTCTATGTCTTTACCGATCGGCTGCAAAAAGAAGGGCTTCCCTTTGTCTGGCACCCTTGGGGGCGTCGGGACGG
>JAUTCS010000066.1 GCA_030673825.1 Verrucomicrobiota bacterium JB024
GCCCTGACCGAGTACGAGCCGCGCTACTATGATGTGCTTGGCATCGGAACTTATTTTGGCCCCAAGCGGATCGCGTGGGATACGGATGTGTACGATTCCTCGACCGGCATCCATGTGGCGACGACGGGCGACGACTCCACCGGAGACGGCAGCGTGGGCAATCCGTATTTGACCATTAGCAAAGGCTGGGACATTGCTGTCGCGGCTAACGGCGGCACGGTCTGGGTACACGCTGGGGAATATGCCGAAAATGTGTCCGCTGGCTATTTCCTCAAGAACGCGGCTGCGCCCTCAAGTACGGTGACGATTCGGGGCGTACCCGGGGAGAAGATTATCTGGACGAACACGGCAACCGGCGCTTACGTTTTCAGGCTGACCGGCGCGTGCTCAAACATCACGATCCGGAATGTCACCTTCCGGCAGGCTTACGCCTCGGGCTCTGGATTTGTGTACTGTAACGATGCGTCGAACGCATTGAGCGCCCTGCAATTGATCGAGTGCCACTTCGACGGAGCGGTGAACCGCGCAACCTATTTTATCCAGCTCGTCGGCGCGGGCGGATCGAGTGGCGTCAAGGTCAAGCGGTGCAGCATGACTGCCGCCGGAACCGGGATGAGCACGATATTCAGTAACCACGTCGGGCTGGAAGTTGTTGGTAATTCGTTTGTCAATACCGCCTCGGCAACGTCGTGGTTCGGCGTAAGGCTGAACGCAGGGAACAGCGGCAATATTTACCTCAACTCGAACTACATGCGCGGCGCTGACGGCGACGGCATCAATCAGGATACCGCTTTTACCGGGACAGCCGCTGTTGTGGCCCGCCGCAACGAGGTCATCTTGACCACTGGCGGAGACGGTCTTTACCTCTATGGCGGATCGGCCACCTACCCGGCCACGGTGGACATCCGGCGTAACCGGATTACGGTGCCAAGCGGGAACGGATTAGTCGTCGTGCAGGCAGTCAGCGGCGGAACGATGGAGAACAACCGGGTTGTTGCCGGTGCGGATCGTGTGATGAACTGTGGCGCGGATGGCGTCGGGCTTGAGCCCGTTGAAAACGTCGTCGTGCGGCACAATCACGCGATTGGCCAGGACGCCGGCACAACGCACACGCTGCTCATCGGGCCTTTCTCGTCGGGAATCACTGCCGACTATAACATCGTGGACGGCAGTGACGGTGCTCACTACGGACTGGTGTTTAAAGGCGCAAACAGCAGCTTCACGGACAGCATTATCTACGGCGGCACGGATTCGGCCTTGTACCTCAAAGGCACGGATACCTGTACCGTCAGCCGATGCCTGGTCGTGCAAAATCAGTCCACCGTCGATGCGACTCTGGAGTTCCAGGACGGCTCTGCTCTTGAGCCTCTGGTGGACTCATCCGTGACGGAGTGCATTTTTGAGCTTACTGCTGGCAAACTCTACGGCTTTGGGGCCGGGTCCACTCACCTGAGCACCGGCAACGTCATCAATAGCAATGCCTACCTGCTCAGCGGGACAGCCACATGGGGAACCATGTTTGCCTCTGCCGTCACCTCGCTGGCCGAAGTCCGCGCCTCCTGGGCCGCTAACTACGACGTGACCACCAACGACGCAGATTCGACCGACGAGTAGCAACTTAACACCAAACTCAAACATCTATGAAAAAGATTATCGCAATCATCGGGCTGGCCTGCGCCGCCCTGTTTGTCGTCGGTGGAATGACCGGCTGTGGCACTGTCAAGAGTGCCGTTTATGATGAGGTCCGAACGCCGACCGGCGAAGTCAAGACCGGCGACGGTGTGCTTGTCTCTGATCTTCCTGCCGAGATCCAGCAGGCCGCGCTCGATCAGGGCTACGACATGACGGACGTGATCTTCTTGGACGAAATGGACGCCAGCACGGCGGCGGTCATCCGCGCAGATAACCCGGCCCTGGTCACTCAGAAGACCCGAGAATACTACACCGTCGAATACAAGCTCAAGCCTATCACGGAATCCCTCGTCCAGACGACGGGAGCTATTCCGGTGCCTGGGGCAAACTACATCCCGATAGCCCTTACGGCGGTGTTGGGCGTGCTCGGGACCTGGCTCAAGGGCAGGCAGGCGACCAAGGCCCAGCAGACGGTCGCCACACAGGACAAGATTATCAAGACCTTCGCCATTGCCGACGACACGCTCCAGAACGTGGTTGACCAGATCGCCGCGAGCAATCCCACCTTCGCGGCCAAGTATTACGAAATTCGTGATCAGGTGCTCAAGCAGGGTGGAACCGCCAATCAGGTTCTGGCCGAAGTTCTCGCAATCATCGAGAAGAATCAGACGCCGACACAGATCCTCTCAGCTGCTTAATCCCTCTCGCCCGCCCGGACAGGATGCGCCGGGCGGGCTTCACTTTATGAACGAAACCGACCGATGAGTATCAAGGAAGCCAAGGACCAGTTGTCAAAAGGAGTCATGCTTGCCGCGGCAACGCTGCTATTCGGCGGCGGAGCTATCGGTGGCACATGGGTTTACGACAAACTCAGTGCGGTCGAGCAGCATGAGGTTCGTATCACGGTGGTCGAAAACGCGATGACCGACGTGGACAGCCTGGCCGAATCCGTCGACCGGCTGAACACGGCTATCAACGTCCAGAACGCTCTGCTCGGGCGGATCGACGAACGGCTGAAGGCCCAGGAACGGACCTCAAAATGAGCGAGCAGGCGCCAGAGCCGACTTTTTCCCTTGCGGCTCAGGCACAGGCACACCTGAATTGTGAGCGCGAATACCTCAAGCGCGCCGAGGAGCACTACGACGAAGCCTACGCCGCGTGGTACTGCCAACTCAGTAACCAGTTTGTAACCAAGCCCACTGAGGCTAGTAAATAAGCCATGTGTTTGGCGTCCTCTCAGCCCGACCACCTAAGCCAGTCTCTGGCAAAGAGATACTAACAGATCACTCCTGTTGATTCGCGGAATCCATCCGTGAATCCAGGTTTTTAGCTCAAGTCGAGCTGGTTGACGGCCGCCTGTTCGTAATATTGCAGAATCTTGAGAAAGCGCATGCTTAATCGGCCCCGGAATACTTCCCAGGCAGCTTATTGCGAAAGGGTGAAATCGTTCTGTAATTGCCATCATGGAACATTTCGGTACGGTGAAAACTGCCTCAGCAAATTCATCTATGCAGCCAGGTCATATGTCCTTGGTGTGACTGGCTTAATGAAGTATTAACAGTCAACCTGCTACGATAGGTAGCATAGTGACAAATTCTGCAATGAAAGTCCTTGTCATCGAAGACGATCGCGATGTCCGAGACAACCTTGTCCAGGTGCTCAGGGATGAGTCGTTTATCGTTGATGTTGTTGCAGATGGTGCCGAGGGCCTCTATCGAGCTAAGGAATGGCAGTATGACCTGTGCTGATTCTGGATGTTATGCTTCCAGAGTTCAATGGATGGCAAGTGCTGAAGCACTTGCGTCGAAATGGCATCAAGACCCCGGTCCTGATATGCTTATCCAAAGGATTGCCGATCAGCTCATGGAACTTTCACAGTATGATTGTCCAAGCGGGCCGATGTCACTCTTCCAGTGCCTCGACATCCCCAGTGAGGTTGCCGGAGTGTGCCCAGCGTCCGGAGAAGTGCAGGACGTGAGGAAAGGTAGGGGTGCCGTATTCGTTGTTGTTGAGCTGCCCGGCCACGAGGTCCACGGCGTTGGCCGCGATCTGATCGTAGCACTGGTCGATGCCCCACATGTCGGGATCGTTGGGCCGCAGGTACAGGCTGACGATGGGCAGGCCCATCTCCGATTGCAGGCGCTTGACCAGCTCCTCTCCCAGGTAGCGGTATGAGTTGATAATCAGGCCGTCGGTTTTGAGCGATCGCAGCCAGCCAACCATTTCCTCGCCGTCCCGCCATCTGGTCAACCGGAGATAGCGGGAGGGAGTCGGCTGAGGGGCGAAGGTGTTGAAGGCGGCCTCGTAGCTGCGGCGGCAGCGTTCGTTCACCGAGGGGTCGATGATCGCCGCCGGCCGCTCAATGCCTGTTTGGCTTAGTTGGGAAAGGCACTCCATCAGGCCGCCGTAGTGGTCGTGGGCGGTCCGGTGGCACTCGGGCGTCCACGAGGTGCTGCCGATGACGGCGCTGGCAAACGGGCTCAGGTCGATACCCAGATTGATCGAATCGTGCATCGTCGCCGCCGAAAAGATGATCCCGGTGATCCCTTGGGCCAGCAGGATATCGCGGATGCGGCGTGGGGACATCCCCGGATCCTCCAGCCAGAACTCCTGGAGCTTGTAGCCAATCTGATCTGCGCGTTTGCGGGCACCGAAGATCAGCAACTGGAAAAAGTGAGTCTGCTGGCTGCGGAGGCGGTCGCAATCCACCCAGATAAACGCGATCGTCTCGATCGCCTGGCGCGAGTGGGCCTGACGAATGTGGGACATTAGCCCGGCCACGCGCGTGTTCGGGCGGTAGCCCAATTCACGTGCCAGGCTCTGGACCTTCAGGCAGGTAGCCCGCGAAACCTGCGGGCTGTTGCGCAGCGCATAGGAGACGGTGGAGACGGCCAATCCCGCTTTTTCAGCGATTTTTTTCAGCGTGATGGGGGAGTGGTCGGCCATGGCATCTGAACGATTTCAGATAAACTTCATTTGCTGCCCCTGTCAATAGATGCTTTTCTGAAGCCATGAAAAATACCCTGACCCGCACCTTGAAATCCTTATCCATGAACGCCCGTTTTCCGGTTCCGCTGAAAGCGTCTCTGCTCGGCCTGATCGGGTTCGGCTTCGTATCCGCCAGCGCCTTGTCGGCGCAAGTCACGCTGGATGCCCTCGGCGATGCCTACGTCAAAGACGGCGCCTCCGCCGGTTCGAACACGGGCGGCAGCAGCGTGCTCGAAGTGGCCGCCCGCGGTACCGGCAACGACCGCAAGATCTACCTCAGCTTCGATGTGTCGACGCTGCCCTACAGTTCGTATTCGGGCTCCTCGCTGAGCCTGACCCTCAGCTCGCTCCTCGGGACAGCCGACGGTAATGTCTCGATCAGCTTTTACGCCATCACCGACAGCACTCCGACCTTTGACCAAAGCACGATCACCTGGAACAATGCCCCCAAGAACGTCACGGACAACTTTATCGAGTTTTCCGATGTGGGTACGACCGCGCTGGGCAGCGTCAGTATCGATACCACCAGCGCGAGCATCAACGGAACGGTCGTGACGCTGCAAGGCGCGGCCCTTGACACCTTCCTGGACTGGGCGACCGGTAACCTGGGTGACTACTACGGCACCGGAGCCACCAGCGCGACTGATGGCAAGGTAACCATCATGATCTCGATGACCGCGATTTCGACCCCCTACGAGCCGGGGTTCCGCTTTTACTCCTCCGAGGGCGCAACGGTCGATTTCTCCGGGCCGCAGCTGACCGCCATCCCCGAGCCGTCGGCGTCTTCCTACGGGCTGGCCGCGCTCGCCCTCGGTCTCGTCCTGTACCTGCGTCGCAAGAAGTAAGCTCGTTCCTTTATCCGCGCACCGGGACTCGTTCCGGTGCCATAGACCCCCATTTTTCCCGTATCGATGACAGCCGCCCGTCCAGCCCAACTGGCCGTGCTCGGAGCCCTTGCCCTGAGCGCATCCACACTTGCCCTTTTGGGACAAGGTTGTGCCCAGCCCAAGAGCGACGCTGTCCCCGAGGCGAAAACGTCTCCGGCGGAAAGCACGCCGATGAAACAAATCGCCTCCGGCAAGTCTCGGACTCAGGGCGACGCCTCCTCGGATCATGCGGTGGAGTCGCCGATGGTCTGGGCGCACTACGTGACCTGGCCGATCGATGCGCGGGAGAAGTTCGACGACCCGGACGTGTTCTGGCCGCGCTACAGTGACCGGACGCTTCTGGGGGAGGATGTGGGCACGCGCGAGGGGATGACGGCGGCGGACTGCCGGGTGCAGATCGAGGCGGCGCAGGCGTACGGGATTCAGGGCTTTGCGGTGGATGTGCCCAACCCGCGCCACTACGTCTCCTCGATGGAGCGGGTGTACGAAGCGGCGGCGGGCACGGACTTCAAGGTGGCCCTGTGCGTGGACGGTTGGGATCTGGGTAAAAACGCCGTCCCGCGCGTGATCGACAGCCTCGTGCGCTATTTCGAAGCCTTCGGCGACAATCCGAACAACGTCACCCTCGACGGCAAGCCCGTCATCTTCATTTACAAGACCAACGTGCCCCTGAGCACGAGCCGCGAGATCGTGGACGGGCTGCGTGAGCGCGGTTACGAGGCGTACTGGCTGATGCAGGCGCAGCGGGAGACAGCGGGATTCTGGGAGGACGAGGAGCTCCTCGACGAGACGCTGGCGGTCTTCGACGGGCTCTACGACTTCGGGATCAACGGCTACACGCCCGCGCAGATGCGCACGCGGCTGGAGAATGGTCGCCGGGCATTGGAACGCGCGGGTGGGGGACTGCTCGTCGGTGGCGTTACTCCCGGTTACGCGGGCGCACACAATGCCTACTACCGACCGTTTTTCGGGACCGGCACCCAGCGCGACAACTGGCAGGCGGTGATCGACGCCGGAGCGGACTGGGTCTGTATCACCACCTGGAACGACTACACCGAGAGCACGCAGTTCGAGCCCGCGGTCTGGGGGCGGGACGTGCGGCTGGTGCTAAACGAAGCCCTCGCCCGCCAGTGGCGGGGCGAGGCCCCGCTCAAGGCCGATGCGCAGGCCGTGGTCGCGTACCGGCAGTTCGTCCGCTTGGGCGATCCCTGGACGCTCGAAGTCCTCAATCTCGGTTATGACGCTCCCGCTGCCCAGTGCTATATCCTGCTGACGGACCTCGACGGCAACCCGGTGGAGGCCTATCCGCCGGTCACGCTGGAGGCCGGGCAGATCGAGGCGCAGACGCTCCTCCTGGAAGAACCCGGCGTGCTCACGCCCTACGATTTTCAGGTTTGGGCGGCGGTCGTTCCGGCGGGGAGCAAGCCCGAGGGAGACGATTGGCAGGCGCTTTATCCCGTCTCGGTCTATGCGGGCACCATGCCCGACATGAAGCCCCAACTGCTGCGCAGCGGCCAATGGCTCGGGAATGTTAATGTCAGCCTCGACGGGGACGTTATCCTGGCCACCGGGCCGCAGTCCCGGATGTGGAGCGGTCGGGCGGAGTTGATCCGCGACGGGATCATTGTCGCGACCAAGGACATCCCGGCGGATTCTGCCCGTGTGACATTTACCCGGGAAGAAGCCCGCCGCACCCGCCCGGAGAATCTCTACAGCGTACGCTTCAGCCGGTCCGATGGCGGCTACGCGCTTTCGCGGGCGTTTCGTCTGGATGAGCCCGCCGAAGAGGAGGTCGAGACCGTGGTCCTGTGGCGCGAGGGCGACTTTGACGAGACCTGGGGCGGCTTCTCCGAGGCCAGCTCGACGGAGCCGATGAGTGTGCCCGCCGGGCGCGTCTATGGCTTTGTCCTGCCAATGGACAGCGGCAGTATCGACCGGATCGAGGACAGCGGCCCGTGGCAGGTCGTCGGCCTGGGTGGCGGCACGCACTGGGGCCGTGCGGACGCTACAGCCCGCCCCTCCGCCCGCGAAGAAAAGCTCCCCGACGGGACGGCGCGAAAGTACCTTTCCTTCGACGGTGAAAAGGCCCGCGTCGTCATGCAGTCGCGGACCCTCCCGCATGATGTGATGACGGTCGAGGTCGTTTTCCGTCCGCAGCCGCAGGGGCGCGAGGCGTACTTTTTCTCCGATGCCGGACAGGCCAAGTACCTGGGCATCGACAGCGAGGGGAGGCTCTTCGCCGAGCGTGCGGGAATGCGCGTCAGCACGGATGCCCAAGTGCGCACCGGCGAGTGGAACCGCGCTGCCGCCGTTTACGACGGGTCTGCCGTCCGCGTCTATCTGGATGGCAATCTGGTCGGGGAGCAGGCCGTTGCCGCGACGGTGCGGCCCTATAATTCCGTGGTCGCGCTTGGGTGCAAAAGCCGGGAAGGCCTCGGTACCAGCAACTATTACAAGGGGGACCTCGGCGGGTTGAGCGTGACGGCACGCCCGCTCGACCCGGAGGACTTTTATTTCCGGCAAGATGGTGAGTGAAGGCATACGGATCGAAGAGGTGTTGAGCCAGCCGCGAGGCGTCTGGCGCCAGCGCGTGCGCCTCGCTCCCGACGGAGTGGGGCCGGGCTGGTCGCATCCGCTGGCACTTCCGGCGTTCCGGCGCTGCCTGTACTTCGCGCCGTTCCAGCGGCACGCCATCAACCCGGACCTCGACCTGTGGCCCGAAGCCTACAACCAGTGCCATCCGCTGCCCATCGCCCCGGTGGCCATCGGCGCGGCCAAGCGCGGCGGCATCTTCGCTCTCTTTGAACTCGCCGAGGGCGGCTACCTCGCGCTGCTGCCGCTGGTGAGCGGCACGCTGATGACCTGGCTGCACGGGGCCGGGGACACGCTGGCGCTCGGAGCCTCGCACTTTGGCAACGAACCGCTGGAGGACAAACTGCCGCTGCTGGCGGTGGCGATAGATGAGAGCCCCTACCGGGCGATCAAGGCCGTCTGGGCGTCCGCCCGCGAGGCCTGCGGAACCTTCCGCCTGCGCTCCGAAAAAGCACTGCCGGAAATGTTCGGTTACCTGGGCTGGTGCACCTGGGAGCAGTACCGCGACGAGATTTCCGAGCCCGTCATCCTTGAGGCCATTACGGCAATCGAGCGGTCCGGGCTGCCCATCCGGTGGATGCTGATCGACGATGGGCACCTGCACACTTCCGGGGCCGACACCGCGATCGAAGCCGGGGCCGACGCCGAAGCCCCCGACGACGCCCAGCAGCGCAAGCTCCTCGGCTTCGAGCCGGAGCGGGGGAAGTTTCCGCAGGGTTGGGAGCGCATCCGCGCGCGCCTGAAACAGTCGGACCTGCTGCGCTGGTCGGGCATCTGGCTGAACTTTAACGGCTACTGGGGCGGGATCGCCCACCAGAACGAACTTGGCCCGCTGAACGACCACCTGCTCGCGATTTCCTCGGCCACGAAGCTTCCTGCGGACACACCGGAGGACGCCGGGGCCTTTTACGCGGCCTGGATCGAGCGGCAGGCGGCGGGCGGTTTCGACTTTGTCAAGGTGGACAACATGGGGCAGAACATTCCGCTCTACCGCGACCACTGCGCCAACGCCGTGCGGGCCACCCACCTTAATCACCAGGCGCTGGAAACCGCCGTGGACGAGCAGCTGGACGGCATGGTCAACTGCATGGCGCACAACAATCTGTGCGTCTTCAACGCCCGGCACAGCCCGTTGCTGCGGTGCAGCGAGGACTACGCCAAGGAAAACCTCTGGCGGGCCAAGCACCACCTGCACAACTCCTTCAGCAATATGCTGTGGATGGGGCAGGTCTTCTGGGGCGACCACGATATGTTCCACTCCTCGGACACCGTGGCCGCGCCGCTCATGGCCCGCAGCAAGGCCGTCTCCGGCGGACCGATTTACCTGTCGGACGATCCGGCGCATTTCAACGCAGCTCTGGTCAAGCCGCTCTGCCTGGAGAGCGGAAAGCTCCTCATGCCGCTGGCTCCCGCCGTGCCCGTGCCCGATTCGCTCTTTACCGATCCCTACGAGGATGACGAGGCCTTCGCCGTGGTCGCTCCGCTGGCGGGGCGTTGCGCGGCCTGGGTCGCCTACAACCTGACCTCTCCCGAGAAGCCCGTGCGTGCGCGCCTTACCGCACAGGACTACGCCGCCGCCGGGGAGCAGTTGGGCGAGTGCTGGCAAACGCCGCCCGAAGGCCTGTTGGTTTGGGACCCGGATGCGCGTACGGCTACCGTGCTCGGCGCGGAGGGGGATGACGCTCAAGACGGGGAACTGGTCCTGCCGGGATTTGGCGATGCCTTCCGGCTGCTCGTGCCGGTTGTGGACGGGTGGGCGCTCATCGGTGCCGTGGATAAGGTGCTTTCGCCGCAGGCCTGCACGGTTATTCGCCGCACGCCTGCGTTGCTGGAGTTTACCGTCCCGGAGCCGCTGGAGATGTTGGTTTGGACGCGCGCGGCTCAGGTTATTGCCGAAAATGCCGATATCGAGTCCGTCGGCGCAAACCTATGGGCGGTCCGCCCGCGACCCACACCGGAGGGGTATCAGGTCCGGCTGCTGACAGGAGGACGCATATGAGCAGATTCAAGCGAGGATTCAGCCTGGTCGAGATGCTGGTGTCGATCGCGGTCATCGCCGTGTTGATGGTGATCGTCATCGCCAGCGTGGGGCGCATCCGTAACTCCGCCAATCGGGCCCAGTGCGTGAACAATATCCGTCAGCTTGGCAGCGGCATCCTCATGTACGCGCAGGACGATCAACTGAAGTTTCCGCAGGTGTCCGCCCCGCATTGGGCGACGCATATTGAGGATTTCGTCGGCGCGGAAAAACGCGCGGACGGCAGCTACGGCGAGTCCAGCCCCTTCGTGTGTCCATCCCGTTTGGGCATGCTCGAAAACTCGCGCAGCTGCCACTACGGGATCAATTTTTACCTGTATTCGGACACGCACGGCAGCAGCATCAGCGAGGCCCAATACAAGCTCAACCAGGTGGACAACCCGGCGCGGACCATCCTGATCGGGGATGCCCGGCTGGCGGGGGCGGTCGTGTACAAAACCATCCAGTCCGAGAACCTGCCGGGGCTCAACTCCAGCACCGTTTACGGGACTCCGTCCGTCGGCCTTCACGGTAACGGTGAGGCTAACGTATGTTTCGCCGACGGACACGTGGAGACCTTTGCAGATGCCAGCGAGCTGGGGCAGGTGCAGTACCGCAACTTCGGCCCGCAGGACATTTGGCACCCGAAAAAATCCCGCTGACGGCATGCGTCCCAACGTCGTCATCTTTTTTACGGACCAGCAGCGCTGGGATGTGCTCGGGCTCAATGGAAACCCGCTCGGGCTGACTCCGAATCTCGACCGGCTGGCCCGCCGGGGCGCGTTTTTCAAAAACGCCGTCACCTGCCAGCCCGTTTGCGGCCCGGCCCGTAGCTGCCTGCAGACCGGACAGTACGCCAGCGAAACCGGCGTGTGGTGCAACGGCATCGCCCTCAAGCCCGAAGCCGAGACTCTGGCCAAGAGCTTCTCCCGGGGCGGCTACCGTACCGGCTACATCGGCAAGTGGCATCTGGCGGGTAATGACCAGCCACATGGGCCGGTCGCCCCCGAGCATCGCGCCGGGTATCAGGATTGGCTGGCCGCGGAAATCGTCGAACTGACCAGCGGCCCTTACTCGGCGCGGCTCTGGGACGAGGGTGGGGAAGAGGTCAAGCTGCCAGGCTACCGCGTGGATGCGCAGACCGACGCCGCCATTCGCTACCTGACGGATCGTGCCGGGGAGCCTGACCAGCCCTTTTTCCTCTGTCTGTCTTACCTGGAGCCTCACCATCAGAACACGAATGACTCCTATCCCGCGCCGGAGGGCTATGACGAGGCTTACCGCGGCCGCTGGCTGCCGCCCGACCTCCAGGGGCTGGACGGAAGCGCCGCCCGCCACCTCGCCGGCTATTGCGGCATGGTCAAGCGTCTCGACGAGGCGCTGGGGCGGATGATGGACGCGCTCCACTCGCTCGGCCTGGCCGAGAACACCATCGTCGCCTTTGTCAGCGATCATGGCTGCCACTTTAAAACCCGCAACGCCGAGTACAAACGCACCCCGCACGAGAGCTCCGTGCGCATCCCGCTGGCGCTCTGGGGGCCGGGCTTCGATGGTGGTGGCGAGCATGCTGAGGCCACGGGCCTGATCAACTTGCCGCCCACACTGCTGGAGGCCGCCGGGCTGCCCGTGCCCGGCTCGATGCAAGCCCCCTCGCTGCTGCCACTGCTGCGGGGAGAAAGAACCGGATGGCCTGCGGAATCGTTTATCCAGTTCGGCGATTACGGGTTCCCCTGCGGGCGCGCGCTGCGGACCAGTCGCTGGAAATATGCGGTCACGATGCCGCCGGAATCGCCTTCGGGCCCGTCTTCACCGGTCTATGTGGAGACGCATCTCTATGACCTCGATTGCGATCCCTACGAGCTCAACAACCTCGTCGGGATGGAGGCCTACCACGAGGTGAGTGCGGACCTGCGGGCCCGCCTGCTCGCCCGGATGCATGCGGTGGGAGAGCCCCCGGCAGAAATTCTCCCCGCCCCGGAGCTTCCGTCCGGGCAGCGGCAGGCCCAGTATCCGTAGGCTCGCTTCTCAGTGATGTTGGATTGATTCACTCGGATAAAACGGGTGCTGCCGGTTAACGCCCATGGCTAGCGAAAGCTATCAGTTGGGATTACGAGAAAATTTGAAAAAGTTATTGACCGACCGGTCGGTATGGTTTTGTTTGCGAACCATGAAACGCTCCACCGAGTCGAAAACCAAGCGCGACGACATCCTGGAAGTGGCCTCCCGGCTCTTCTATGAGCAGGGCTATCACCAGACCGGCGTGCAGCAGATCATCAAGGAGGCGGATGCGGCCAAGGGCACTTTCTACACCTTCTTCAAATCCAAGGAAGAGCTGGGCGTCGCCTGGCTCAAGGCACGTCACGTTGTCTGGAACCAGTGGCTGGAGGATGCGGTCAAGCCCAAGCGCACCGCCCGGGCAAAGATCCTCGCGGCTTTTGACTTTCTGGAGTCGTGGATGGGCGAGTGTGACTTTCGGGGTTGTGCCTTTTTGAATACGCTGGCCGAGACGCCGGAGCCCGACAGCCCCCTGCGGAAGCAGGTCCGCGAGCATAAGCAGGGCCTGCACGATTTCTTCCGCAGCCTGGTCAACGAGCATCACGCCTCGCTGACTGCCGCGCAGCAAGAGAAGATTGCCACCACGATCTTTCTCCTGTTCGAGGCGTCGATCGTGCACATGCAGAACTTCCGCTCGGACTGGCCCCTGCAAGCGGCCAAAAAACAAGTCACGACATTGTTGTAAGGAATACGGACTAACCTCGACTTTATTTGCACAAACTTAGACCGACCGGTCGGTTTTTATTTAATTAACCACTAAAAAACGAAAACATAATGAGTAGAATATCCACCCTCGAACCTGCCGAAGCTCCGCAACCGATTGCCGCTCTCTATGAGGCGGTGCAGAAGAAGCTGGGCCTCGTTCCCAATATGGTCAAAACGCTCGGTCACAGTGCCTCGGCGCTGCAGGTCTACCTCAACCTGAGCGGCGCGGTCGCCGGTGGCAAGCTCCGGGCTTCCACCCGCGAGAAGATCGCCTTGCTCGTGGCCGAGCAGAACCAGTGCGATTATTGCCTGAGTGCGCACACGGCGATTGGCGGTATCATGAAAGTCCCCGCTGACGAGATCGAGGCGGCGCGTCGTGGCGAGTCCGAGAGCCGCAAGGAGCAGGCCCTGCTTGTCCTGGCCAACCATGTCCTCGCCAAGCATGGCGATGTCTCCGAGCGGACCTACGCGAGCATCGTTGCGGAAGGGGTGACGCAGGAGGAGGCCTTGGAAGTCGTCGCCAACGTGGCGCTGAACGTCTTCACGAACTACTTCAACCGCTTTGCGCAGACGGAGATCGACTTCCCCGTCGTCAAGTCGCACGGGCCCGGCTGCGCCTGCTCCCGGTAACGCACAACCTGAACCGTATCCCGGCGGCGGAGGTCAAGCCCTCCGCCGCCGCACGGCACGAGCAATGAGTACGACAACACAACGGCTTCCGCTGCCGCCCTTTACCGAGGACAGCGCAAAGGAAAAAGTGCAACTGGCCGAAGACGCCTGGAACTCGAAAGATCCGGTCCGCGTTTCTTTGGCCTACACGGAGGATTCCGAGTGGCGCAACCGCGCGGAGTTTCTCTACGGGCGCGAGCAGATCGTCGCCTTTTTGACAGGGAAATGGGAACGCGAGCTGGACTACAAGCTCAGGAAGACGCTCTGGGCCTACAGCGATAACCGCATCGCGGTGCGCTTCGAGTACGAGTGGCGCGATGCTTCCGGCCAGTGGTACCGCTCGCACGGGAACGAGAACTGGGAGTTCGACCCTAACGGACTCATGGCCCGCCGCTATGCCTCGATCAATGATCAGCCCATCCAACCGTCCGAGCGCAGGCTCTGATTTTTTCGCCCCCTGTGATTCACATCAACCGACACAACCGATGACATTAACAAACGAGAGTATTGATCTGCGTACGCGCGCGCCGAGAAGCCCGCGCGTGCGCCTCGGTGGCTATGCCCACCTCCCGCGCCTGATCGACAAGGCCCGCGCCCGGGCGGCTGACACCCTGGGTGAGTATGTCTATGGCGAGGACAGCCTGCTCGATCTGGAGTTTTTCAGGCTGACCGGACTAACCCCCGAAGGGCTGCTGGAACAGGTCAAGGCGCAGGCAGGTGACTGGGCGATCCTGGAGTGGGTGCGCGCCAACGCCGTGCCCAAGCTTCGCCCGGATGAGATTCAGGCCTGGAGCCACTGGATCGAGACCTTGCCCGGGCTCAGCATCGAGGCGCGAGCCTGGTTTGCAGAGTACTCCTCGGGGCTCAGCCCGGCTCGTCCGGATGTGACCACGTTGTTCGAGTACCTGGATCTGGACGATTTTCTCCGCTTTGGCGGACGCGCATAAGACATCAAAATCAAACACATACACGGAAAGGTAATACAATGAAAGTCAACTGGCCTAAAGCCATCCTCGCCGGTATCATCGGGACCTTGCTCTTCGATATCACCGGCTTCCTCTTCAACGGGACGTGGTGGGATATCCCGCGCGTGCTCGCGGGCGCGATCGATATCCCGCTCCCGGTCGCCGTCTTCATGCACTACGGCAACGGCGTTGCCCTGGCCGCCATCTATGCGGCGATGGCGCCTTCATTACTGGGGCCCGGCTGGTTGCGGGCTTTGTTTTTCACCACGCTGGAGACGCTCATGCTGGTCTGGTTCCTTCTCTTCCCGCTGCTCGGGTTGGGCATCGCCGGGCTGGAAGGCGGGGTAATCTTCCCGGTGCTGTCGATGGTCCGTCACTGGCTCTACGCCATCCCGCTGGCATACTTCTTCCCTGTGGCCTGCGAGGAGGAGTCGGCTCCGACGTCGTCGAAAGGCTGCGCTGAAATCGCCGCCTGCTGACGCGGTGGGAAAGGCACTTCCTCGTGCATACAGCATGGGCTCTTGAGGGCCCATGCTTTTCGTGCGGTGGGGTGGGCCGGGGTAACCTCAGGTTCTCCATCTGTTCTATCCGGTGCCTCTCTTGCGGCCTAAAGGCGTGACACGTATGGTCATTCGGGCTATAGCTTCGATTTTGAACATGGCAGCCAAGCCCTCCAAACCGATTGAGTCGACCGCAGACCTTGCCCGCTTTCTGAATGTTTCGCAGTGGACCATCTCCCGCGCCATCAACGGGCACAAGGATGTCAGCGAGGAGACGCGCAAGCGAGTGTTCGAGGCGATGGAGGCGTCCGGCTTTCAGCCCAATATGCACGCGCGTCGACTGCGGGGGCAAACCAGCAAGCTGATCGGGGTCTGCTTTCACAACTTCAGCATCCCTATCGTTAACGTTAAGCTGATGGAGCTACAGCGCGTGTTGCGGCTCTACGGGTTTCACTATCTGTACGAAACGACGATGGGGGAGCCCGAGCGCGAGATTAACGTCATCCGGGATTTCCAGCGCTTTGGCGTGGACGGCATCGTGAACATTAACTCCACGCTGGAGGCCGCCGTGCTGGAGGAGCATCTGGGCTCCACCCCGTGTATCCTCGTCGAGCCCACCCGGACGAGTTTAAGCCGGATCGCCCACGTCACGCTCGACCGTGCCCGTGCGATGCGTGAGATACTGATGCACCTGTACGGGCTGGGGCACCGCCGTTTCGCGCTCATGGGGATCGGCAAGGGCAATCCCTGGCGCTGGGAGCCCTTGGCGCAGGCCGTTCAGGAGCTGGGACTCGATCCCGAGGACGCCTTGTACACCTCCGGGGAATATAAAGAGAAGGACCATTACCTGAGGGGAGGGCGTAGGCTCGCGGAAGCGTTACTGGAGCTGCCGGAGGCGAAGCGACCGCGTGCTCTGATCTGTCTGGACGATCTGATTGCGGCGGGAGTTATTCAGACCCTGTTGCGTAAGGGGTGCCGGGTGCCCGAGGATTATTCCGTCACCGGCTTTAACAACGAGGAGGTTTCCCAGGAGCTCTATCCCTCCATCACCACCATCGACCAGAACGCGCGCAAACTCATGGATCGGGCGGGAGAAATGCTGGTCCAGTTTATCACCGAAAAGAACATCCCCGGGTACGCCGAGATGATCGCCCCGACGCTGCTGGTGCGCGAATCGACCGGTCCTCTGCAATAAATCGCGAGATTCCGCTTGCATAATCTTGGGAGTTATAGCACATTCTTAACCTAATACGTATTAGGTAAGTGCCGATGCGTAGGAAAACGAACTCTTGCAACACCCAAAAACCACCGACCATATGAAGCTCTCTCGACCCCTTACACTCGTTGCGGCCATGAGCTTTGCGCTCTCCGCACAGGCTGTCACCGTTTCAGATTTTGGTGCCAACCCGCCCACCGAAAACGTTGAAGTCAGCCAAACCATCAGCAACGGCGCCTACCAGTGGCGTAACAATGAAGCCAGCCGGCGTGACCTCGGCCAGTCCTTTCTGGCGGAGACTGATTTCACCCTGGACTCGTTCAGCTTCCAGGCCAACGGGAACGTTCAGGTTGGCGCCAGCGGGGCTGCCTTCACCGTGACGATCTACGAGAACAACAACCGGGATGCGGTGGGGACGGCCATTTCCACGCAGACGGGCACATACCTGACCTCGGCCAGCAACCCAGTTGCCAGTAACTGGCTGCTGTTTGACCTGGCCGAAAATGTCGATGTCACCGCGGGGAACTACTACACCATCATGCTCTCCTGGAATGTCGCCAGCGTCACCGACCAGGATCAGGTGTTCCAGATTGATTCCACGGGCACTAGCTACTTGCCCGGCCGTCTGTGGGAGTATAACGGCACGACCTTCACTCCCATGGGGTATGATATGGCGTTCACCGTTCAGGCGATCCCTGAGCCGAGCACGATGGCCTATGGCCTCGGGGCGGGTGTCCTGATCGTTTCGCTGTTCCTCAAGCGTCGCCGCAACCGCTAACTTTTTTGTCATGCCTGCCGGATGCCATCCCCTGACCTCCGGCAGGCTTTTTCTTCCCGTGAAAACCATCGTTACCCTTTTTACTTTGGCAACCGCTACCCAATACGTACTAGGTAGCACTCCGACTCAGGCTGTTAATGACCCGGTAGCTTACTTGCAGACCCTTCCCGCGGACGTGCGTGAGGTCGTGATCGAACCCGGCGTCTATCGTCTGCCCGAGAAGGGGCTCCACCTGACGGATGTGTCGGACCTCTCTATCGTGGCCGACGGGGTGACCTTTCTGGCGACCAATCCGACCGGTCCGGCGCTGACCTTTACCCACTCCGCGGACATTACGGTCCGGGGGCTGACGATCGACTACGATCCGCTGCCCTTCACGCAGGGGACGATCACGGCAGTGGACCGGGAGGCTCGCACGGCTGAGGTCGAGATTGATGCCGGCTATCCGGTGTTGACCGAGCTGTATCTGGTCAACCGCATGCACCTGTTCGAGCCCGACGTGCACCAGTTCAAGCCCGGGGCGCCCGATTACTACTTGAAACGTTTCGAGCGGATCAGCGACACGCGTGGGCGGATGATCTTCCGGGAAAACGAGCCGGGGCTCGATTTTGTCGAGGTCGGCGACCGTGCGGCCTTTAATCCGCGTTCGGAGTCGGGCGTCAAGATCATGGAGGGCTGCCGCGGGCTGCGCTTCGAGGATGTCACCATCCATACCTCGCCCGGCCTGGGGGTCATCATCCGCTTCGCCGACGAGGCGGGGGTGTTCGAGGGCTTGAAGATTCTGCCCGGTCCGCCGCCTGCGGGGGCCACGACTGAGCGCCTGCTGTCCACCTGTGCCGATGCCTTTAACGCCGCCTACACCCGCAAGGGGCCAGTGCTCGACGGCTGTGAATTCGCCTACATGGGGGATGACTCGCTGAACCTGCACGGGGTGGTGCTGCCGGTCCTGCAGTGGATCGACGAGCGGACTTTCCTGAGCATGCGCCATCAGGCCAACGAGCGTTTCGACCGTGTGATTCACCCGGGCGATGAGGTCCGGTTCCTCGGCGACCGGGACTACGGCCTGCTCACCACGGCGACGATTGAGAGCTTCGAGATCGTGGATGAGCCCTACAGCAAGTGGCGTCCGCTGGCTCTCCAGTTCTGGCCGACCTTTAAGCATTCCAAGGCCGCGACCTTTTTCCGGGTTCAGCTGACCGAGCCCGTCGAGGGGGTGCCCGTCGGCTCGATCAGCGAGTACCTGATTACGGCGGCCTCGGATTTCGTGGTGCGCGACTCGTACTTCCACGACCACCGCGGCCGCGGCCTGCGCATCATGGCGGGTAACGGCGTGATCGAGAATAACCGCTTCGAGCGCATCAAGGACGCGGGCATCAGTATGGGGCCGGAGATCGATTTCTGGCGGGAGGCCGGCTGGGTGAAAGACATCACCGTGCGCGGCAATACCTTTGTCCGGGTGGGCGAGGGCATGCCGGCCATTCCGGAAGATCTGTATACCTTTGGCGTGATCACGGTGTTCGCCCGTGCCACTCCCGAGGGGCACGGCACGGTTTACTACCCGGGCAATGAGAACCTGCTCATCGAGGGCAACCGGATCGAGCAGAGCCCCCGCGACGGTATCAACATCTCCGCCGCCCGCGATGTCACGGTCCGCGGCAACCACATCGAAGCGGTCAATCAGGGCGACTTGAGCGCGATGGGCGAATCCTTTGGGCTGACCAACGGCCAGCCCATCACGATCAACCAGGCCTCCGTGCTGATGGAGGATAACACGATCATCGTTAACGACACCCTTTAAACCGGTCCCGAACTTTATCTCGCTTTACACTATGAATACCCCGCGCTTTTTCATCTCAGCCGCCCTTCTCCTGTTGGCTTGGCTGCCGGTCACGGCGGCCGAGACGACAGGGGAACTGGAGGGTTCCCTGGTCAGCGGCGAACCGCAGCTCGTCCAGAACGTGGCCTTCACCACCCCGAGCAAATCCGGCGGGATGCGTGTCTTCTGGATCGAGGGGCAGGGGCGGCGCGACATCGGGCAGCAGTTCACCGTGGAGACGGCGTTCGAGGCGCATCAGCTGGCGATCCAGATCAACGCCGGGACGGACGGCTTCGACGCGAAGGCGCCGATGAAGCTGACCTTTGCCAAGGTCGATGGCGGCCGTGCGCAGCCGGGCGACGTCCTGGCCGAGTTCACCGGGACACTCTCCGGCGGCAGTGAAAAGCCCTCCAGCGGCAAGTGGCTCGTCTTCAGCTTCCCGGCGGTCGAGTTTCAGCCGGGGCGCTATGTGTTTCTGTTGCAGTACACCGAGCCGGGGGCCAAGGGGCGCTCGCTGGTACTCAATGTCAGCACCGTGGCCAACGATTACGCGCAGGGGAAGGGCGTGATGTCCGACTCCAGCGATCCGGACAAGTTCAACTTTGGCGTGCCTGTCTGCTTCATCCTTTCCTCCTCGCTGCCCGGCTCGGGGCAGGGGGCCAGCCTGGAGCCGCGCACGCTCAAGGTCGATCAGCGTGGCGGGGCCGACTACACGAGCCTGCAGGCGGCGGCGGCGGCTGCGCGCCCCGGCGACATTATCAGCCTCGCGCCGGGGAGTGGCCCGTACCGCGAAGCACTGGAGGTCACGCAGTCGGGCACCGCGAATGCGCCCATCATCATCGAGGGCAACGGCGAGCTGATCACGGGTTTTGATCCCTTAACCGGTTTTCAAAAGCAGGGGGATGCCTACGTCTGCGCGATCCCGGTACCCTTTCCCTACGTCCTGACCTACCAGGGGGAGCGCCTTCGGCAGGACGCGGCCACGGGCCAGTTCTCCAAGTACGCGGAACTCTCCGAGGACAAGCAGAGTATCCGGCTCCTGCCCGGCGTCAGCCCGGAGGGCTGGGAGGTCTCGACCCGCACCTATGTGGTGAAAATCTGGAATGTCTCCCATCACCTTTACCGCAATCTGCGGGCCTCCGGCGCACTGAACGACGGGTTCAACCTGCACGGGGTGGGGGACGACCTGGTCTTTGAAAATATCGAAGGCTTCCATTGCCTCGACGAAGGTTTCTCGGCGCACGACGACATCCGTTGCGAGATTCGCAAGGGGGCTTTCTACGGCAACGACAACGGCCTTGTGAACATCGCCCGCAGCTTTATGGCGGCCTCCGACGTGGACATCTACGATAACCTCGGCTGGGGCCTGTACCTGCTGGAGTGCGGCGCGACCCTGGACAACGTTACCGTGCGGGACAACGGCCTCGCCCAGATCATCCTGGCGGATGCCGATGTGACCTGGACGCGCGTCACTGCCGCCACCCCTGCGTGGACCACCCGCCGCTGGGTTACTTACAAGGAATCCGCCGGCAAGGAGGCACAGCCGCACCCGCTGGTCACGGATTCGCGCACCAAGCTGGACGGCGGCCTGCCCACTCTCCTGTAGAAGCTTTTGGCGATGGCATAACCATGAAAAGACGTCAGACAAGTCTCCCGGGGTTTACCCTCATCGAGTTGCTTACCGTGATCGCGGTGATCTCGATCCTTGCGGGCATCCTCATCGCCGCGATTTCGAGTGCCCGGCAGATGGCACGGACCGCCGAGTGTGCTTCGAACCTGCGCAACCTGGGCATTAGTTTGAATTTATTTGCGCAAGAGAACAGCGGCAAGCTGCCCACCGCCGGTAATTACAATGTCGTGGAAGGGGCGGGCACGAATATGAGCTGGATGTACGCGCTGAACGATTTCCTCGCCGCGCGTTTCCCCGACATGAACGAGAAGTCGATCCTGCTTTGCCCCTCCGCCGCCGAGACGTATCCCAACGGCGACGCGCGGCGCACCTACGGTATGAACGCGGCAGGGACCGGCGGCGACATCGCCATGAACCCGAACTGGTTCCTCAAGCCCGCTTCGACCGTGCTGCTGATGGATACCAAGCACAACGGGGGCGGTGACGGTTACTTCGCTTTTGGCGCGGGCAGCTATGACCAGTATGTGGACTGGCGGCATGACGACGGCACCAACGTCCTGTTTATGGACGGCCATGTGGAGAGAATTGAGAAAGCCGATGTCGCGCAGCTGCGCGAATACGTACTGAACTACCAGTTAAGAGAATAGTCGGATGATGAGTGACGTAGCAACAGAACCGTACACGGAAACGAACACTGAGAGCCTCCCAGTCACGGGTGGCTTGTCGGCGCTTAAGCGGATCACCTTTATCGGCGGGGGCAGTTATCAGTGGGTGCCGGTGCTCTTTCGGGACCTGGCCGTCAACGCCTCTCTACAGGACGCTCGCTTCGTCATGCACGATATCGACACCGAGCGCAACGCGGAGTTGGCCGGGGTCTGCCGGACCATCGCCCGCAAGGTGGAGTCGAACATCCGGATCGAGACCGAGGACTCCCTGACACGCGCGCTGACGGGGGCCGATATCGTTGTGCTGTGCATCTCCACCGGTGGGCTGGAGGCGATGGCGCACGACATCGAGATCCCCAAAAAGTACGGGATTTATCAACCTGTCGGCGATTCGACCGGCCCGGGCGGCATCTCGCGCACGCTACGGAATGTTCCCGTGGTCGTTCGGATCGCCAAGGAGATGGAGAAGCACTGCCCGCAGGCTTGGCTGCTGAACCTGAGTAACCCGATGGACCAGATCGTGCAGGCCATCAGCCGGACGACCTCGATCAAGGTGGTCGGCCTGTGCCACGAGTACATGGGCTTCATGGGCAAGGCGCAGGAGTGGCTGGGCTTCGAGAATTTCCAGAAAAACTGTTCGGCCACGATCGCCGGTATCAATCACTTTGCGTGGATCACCCAGCTGGATGTGAATGGCGAGGACGGCCTGGAGATGCTCCGGCGCTTTCACGCGAAGGGCGGCGTCAGCAAGCTGAGCGCTTCCGAGAGCAAGCTGGTTAACCTCAGCGCCAAGCGCAGCCCGGAGAAGGTGAAGTTCCAGCTCTTCGAGAACTACGGCGTCATGCCTTACCCGGGTGACCGTCACCTGGTGGAATTCTTTCCCTACTTCCTCTCCGAAAAGACGCAGTATGGAGCGGCCTTCGGGGTGGACCTGACCTCGATCGAGGATCGCCGGACGACGTGGATGGAGTACTTCATGGACCGGATCAAAGACTGGACAAGCGACGACCCCGCGTCGGTGCCGCTGCAGCCGTCCGAGGAGTCACTGGCTCCCATCATCGCCGCTCTGCTCGGGGGCGAGTCGACAATCCAGCCCGTCGCCGTTCCCAACCGCGGGCAGGTCTCCAACCTGCCGATGGGCTCCGTGGTGGAGACGCTGGGCACCTTCCAGCGTAACCTGCTTTCGCCGCATGTTTCCGGCCCGTTGCCGGAGGCGCTGGTCGCGTTGACCTACAAGCACTGTGTCAATCAGGACCTGACGGTCGAGGCCGCGCTCACGGGTAACCGCGAGAGGGTGCTGCACGCCATGCTGGCCGACCCGCTGAACAACTGCAACGACTACCGGGAAATCACCGCCATGCTCGACGAGCTCATGGAGGCTAACCGGAGTTTGCTGCCGCAGTTCGGCTGAGCCAGGTGTCTTCCGTTTAGCGTTTGGCGAGCTTGACGCATCCTAGGATGTCGCCGGGCGGACGGTTTTGCCCTCGCGCCAGTGGCCGGTGACGAGGGTGACCTTGGGCGTGGTGAGGCGGCCGTACTCGTTGTGGATGATTTTGCCCGCCACCAGATCGACGAGGGTGGTGCCCATCATGGCGCTGTCCTCGATCACGCCGCTGAAGGACTCGTCCGTGGTGGTGGCGAGGCAGGCGATGGCTATGTCTTCGGGGACGCGCAGGCCGAGGGCGCGGATCCATTTCATCTCGTGCTCGGTCGGGCACAGGAGGGCGTCGGGTTTCCAGCGCTCGTACCATTCTTTAAACTGCGCGAAGGGGACCTCCTCGGGGTTCCCCCGCATGATGGGGAGCGACTCCATCTGCGAGGAGAAAAGCTGGCAGCCGATGTAGCCGTGAGCCCAGTAGGTACGGACTTCCTTCTGGAACTGCTCAAGCGGGAGGCAAAGACCGATGCGCCGGTATCCCCGGGAGCGCAGGACCTCCCAGGCGATTTCGACATTTTTGAGGTGATTGTTCACGACGAGATCGGCCGGACAGTTCTGCCATGAGAGGCCGTTGCCGACGCAGGCGTAGCTTTTCCAGTCCAGGCCGCTAAAGGGTGTGGTCTTGCGGTAGGGGGCGCCGAGAATCAGTCCGTTGATTCCGCGTGCCTGGAGAATCCCGTCGATGCGGCGCGGGCTCATTCCCGCGGCTCTGAGGAAAAAACACTCGGTGTAGAAGCCGAGCTTTTCGGCCTGCATCTGGATATTATTGTACTGCTCGACGTAAACCTGGTTCGTCAACCAGTCGTCGAGGGATTTCGCGTCGGCGAGGATGGCGATACAGATTTTGTCCCGGATGGAGCGTCCGGAGCGGATGTGCTGCATCAGGGTGGAGACATACGCGTTACTGCGGTAGCCCTGCCGCTCGGCTTCGTCCAGTACGAGCTGGCGGGTCTCCTCGGGGATGCGGGGGTGGCCGCGCAGGGCGAGGGAGACCGTTGTCTGGTTCAAGCAAAGAGCTTGCGCAATGGATCGCTGGTTGGACATGGGGTGGGGTGTTCGGTCGTGTCATTCAAAGGATCGCAGGTCGCCCACTGGGGCTCAAACCAGCATGCGTGGACTCACTCTATAATTTGAAGACGCGACGCAGTCATCGTGATGACTGATGCGCAAATTGCAAGTGTGCACTGAAACCCGTTTGATGGGGCCATGTTCTTCAGCCCCCACCGTGCTTTACCCCTGCCATGGCTGAGGGCGCGTCGTCCCGGCTCGGGGCGGCCGGTGGGCTCTTTCCTGTAAACGCCAACCCGACGATACCCGCTTCTCCAAACCCCAACGACATACCAATCATGAAAAACGTATTCTGCTCCCTGCTCCTTACCTTTGCGCTGACGGCTTTTTCTCAGGCCGTCACGATCACGGAGGATTTTGACGACTACTCCGGCGGTACGACCGGCACCGCCGCCGGCTGGGTGGGTCTTTTCGGTGGTAATCCCGACAACTGGACCGTGACGGTGCCGCCCACCGCCGGCGACCCCAGCACGGCCAGCTTTGTGGAAGGCTCCGGCACCTCGGATATGCAAATGTACAAGACCTTTGATATCGCCAATACCTTCACCAGCAGCGACACGGTTTACTATTCGGTCTGGGTGCGCCCCCAGCAGACGGGCGGCCTGGTCAAGGGCATCCGCTTCGGGGCGACGACGAGCGATAATAAGCCAACATACCTGTTCGGGGTTTCGGCCACGGATGCGACGCTCTCGACCTTCCGGTTCTTTGTCGGCAGTGAGGTCTCGACGAATCTTTATGACGCCAACGACTGGTATCAGCTGATGCTGGTGATCGATCAGAGCACCGGATCGACGAACGCGACCGGGACGCTGATGGCCCGCAACGTGACCGACGGGGAAACGGTGTTTTCGACGGTGGCCGGGCTCGAAAATATCAGCCTGGGCCTGACATCGAGCACGGAGGTGTCCGATTGGACTGCCTGGCTGATTCGCTCCAGCTACCGTCAGGAAATCGACAATCTTTACCTGTCCACCAATATCCCCGAGCGCTCAAGCGTCGCCGCGATGCTGGGCATATTTGCGTTGCTGGCGGGTCTTATTCTTCGCCGCCGTAAATAACGCGGCTGCTTTGCGCTCTCGACGGTTCTCCTGACCGGAACGATGATTGGTCCGGCGGACCGTCGATAGCTACCCACCTCCCTCGAGCGCTTACCCCTTCCTCCCATGCGTCCAATGAGTCAGAAAACCAGTGGCGGCTTTTCCCTGATGGAGTTGCTGGTGTGCATCGCCGTCATCGGTGTGCTGGTGGCCCTGAGCTTCCCCGCCATCCGGCAGATGCGGATGATGTCGGCTTCGGCGCAGTGCAGTTCGAACCTTCGGCAGATCGGCGTAGCCACGGGACTCTACGTGGCCGAGCACAACGGGAATTTCCCCCCGCTGCCGGAAAACGCCAGCAACAACTGGTACTCTTACACCATCTGGAATAACCCCGGTGGCAAGCGGCAATGGATGTACATGGGCAAGCTCTTCGAGGGCGGGTACATCGAGGATGGGCGCGCCTTCTACTGCCCCACGGCGAAAGAGGGGACCTTCGATTACGAGAGTCAGTGGGCGCAGAGAGTGGAGGGCACCACGGTCAATGAACACTTCCGCATCGGCTATCTCCAGCGCGTCACGGACAACCAGCCGACTCCGGGCGTGCTGACTCCGTCTGACCACGCGCACCCCCGCATCCTCATGACGGACAACTTCCTGGCCCGCGACAACTCCCTGCATCCTTACGCTGACAAGTCCACGCAGGGCCAGCGGGAGCTCCACGTTCTCTTCAGCGACGGCCATGTCGGGGTCGATGCCTCCGGCAACCGCTGGTATCACCGTGCCACCGGCTCCCTTTACGACGACTGGGAACAGAATTTTTAGTTTTATGAAGCATACCCTCATTCCTTTTTCCAAGAGCGCCCGGGCGTTGTTGTTCACGCTGACCGCCTGCGGAGCGCCAACGGTCCTTGCCGCCGGAGAGACGCCGGTTGCGGCTGGCGGCTTTTATGCCGAGGCCGTCGATCACGCGGCGCAGATGGCACAGGCCGACCCGTCGGTCCAGGCCCGGCTCGATGCGATACTGGCCGAGGCGGACAGCATTTGCGGGCTTCCGCTGGTCAAGCGCGCCTACTCCCTGCAGGAACTGCGCGAGAACACGGACGAGCGTTGTGGGGGGATCGATGCGCGCACGTTCGTGACCGAAAAGATTTATCCGCGCAAGGCCGAGATCTTCGCGCTGTCCATGGCGGATACCGGCACCGCGGCGAAGATCGCCCGGGAGCTGCCGTTGCTGGCTGCCGCCTACCGGCTGACCGGCAAGGCCGAATACGCCGAGCGGGTCGAGGCTCAGCTGCGCGAGGTTCTGACCTGGCAGCCCTTGCAGCGCCCCGGCTGGACGCTCCATGTGCCCGAGAACGATCTGCCGCCCAGCGGCTACGATGGCGTCTGGCTCTCCACCGGACTGGGGCTGGTAGCGCTGGTGCAGACTTTGCAGATCATGCCCGAGGGGGTGCTTCCCGAGGATCTGACCGCCGCCGTCAAGGAGCAGCTCGGCTCTGAGGTCGAGCGCATCCGCAACGACTGGGAAAAGCATATCCCCTGGTTTGTCCGCTCACATAATGTGGTCACGAACCAGTGGATCGTGCCCAGCGGTGGGCTGGTCGTGGCGGCGGCCTATCTGGGGCGCGAGGCGCATCCGGAGGCTTACGACCTGGGCATCGCCAACCTGACCCAGAGCATGAACGAAATGGGCGAGGACGGCTCCGCCGCCGAAGGTGCCGTCTATGCCTCGCACTGGACCGCGCCGCTGCTGTACCTTGCAGCCCGCGCCACGCTGGAGGCCGGGGACGACAGCCTGTCTTCCTCGTCCTTCCTGCAAAATTTCCCCATTTGGCTCTCCGGTTCCTATCAGCCAGGCGGGCATATTATCAACTGCTTCGATGGCTTCACCGCCAACCGGGGGAGCAACGTCCTGCAGGTTGAGGACATCACGCAACTGGCGGTTCTCAGCCAGGACCCTTCGCTCATCTGGGTGCTGCGGAATATCTTTGGCCCGAAGATGCAGGTGCTCAATGCTTACGGGCTGATGGCGCTGGGTATCCCCGAGGGGGCAGGGCGGGAGCCGCCGCTTTACGGCGTGTATGAGCGCGCGGCCTGGGCGGTCTGGCGGGACTCGTGGCGGGAGGACGCCTCCGGAGTCTGGGTCCGCGGCGGGCACAAGACGGACTTCCACGACCACAACGACCGCGGCCACGTGAACTTCATCGTGGACGGCAAGGCGGTGCTGATTGAGGCGGGAACGCCCGGCTACGACCAGGCGGACAAGGCCTCGAACTTTAACTCCGTCAAGGGGCACAACGTGTTGCAGATTGACGACGAGCTGTTCCCGCGCCGTCAACCGGCGGCCCTGACCGTCAACCGTCTCGATGCCGAGGGGGGCGATGTGACGGTGGACGCGGGCGCGGGCTACCGCGACGGCGTGACGGAGTGGTCATACGGGGCGAGTCCCGTCCCGGATAAACGTCTCAATACCGTCCAGTGGCAGCGGCATGTCGTCTGGGATGCGCATGAGATGGTGGTGACGGACCGCGTGGTGCTGGAAACGCCCGGCAAGCTGACCTTCCGCTGGCACTTGGGCTCGGAGCAGCCGCTGGCCATTGATGAGGAGTCGGAAACCGATGCCTCCGCCCACCTGCCCGCCGGGAGCATGACCTTCCGCGGCTGGAATGGCCGCAAGGGTGAGAGCACGCTGGAAGGGATCGCCTGGACCGCGCCGGACAAGGATATCGTTCCCACGCCGGAGGTGGATCTGGAGGTCGGGGCGGACCAGCCCATCCGCGTGTATCAGGAGAAGAATTTCGACCATACGTTTAAGTTCCGGGTCATACGCCACGAGCATACGACTTTGGTCGTTCAAACGCGGGAGGCGGTCACCGAGTTCGAGCTGACGACCGTCATCCGCTCAGACGCGCAAGAACAATGAAGCTGAAGCTTTGCCTGATCGGTTGCGGAGGCTTCTCCGCCGATGTCCATGGTCCCGCGCACATGAGCTACGCGGCCACGCATCCGGGCGTCGAGCTGGCGGCCTGCTGCGACCTGGATGCCAAGCGGGCGCAGGACTATGCCCTGCGTTTCGGCTACCGGCGTGTCTATACGGACGCGGAGCGTATGCTCGAACAGGAGGCGCCGGACGCGGTCTTCGTGTTGGTCATGCCGCGTGTCTCCGCCGCCGTTGCCTCCGTGGTGCTGCGGCGGGGGATCCCGCTTTTTCTGGAAAAGCCGCCGGGCATGACCGGGCGCGAGATCGAGACGCTGTCTGCGCTTGCGCGGGAGCATCAGGTGCCAAGTCAGGTGGCGTTCAACCGCCGCTACATGCCGATCATGCAGGCGGCACGCCGGATTCTGGACGAGCGGTTCCCATCCGTCTTACAGGTGAACTACCACATGATCCGCTACAACCGGGCGGACCCGGATTTTTCCGTGACGGCGATCCACGCCATCGACGCGGCCCAGTTCCTGGCCGGAAGTCCTTACCGGCAGGCCAGCCTGCGTTTCGAGTACAAGGTGGGCGTGGAGGCCAGCCGCTCGAACGTTACCGTGCTGGCCGAGACCGCGTCCGGCACGGCGGTTAACATCCACATCCAGCCCATGGCCGGGCTCGTCTCGGAGAGCTTCACCGTGCATGGGGTGGGGATGTCCCTCTCGGGAAGTGTTTACGGCCCCGGAGGGCAGGCGAACTCCGGCTTTCTGGAGCACTGGATCGGGGACCGGTTGGTGAGCAGCCACACCGACGAGGGGCTGGAGCGGCCCGTGCGCATGGGGATCCATGCGGAGGTGGAGGCGTTCTGTGAAGCCGTCCGGCAGGGTGGGCCGATGACACCGTCGCTGGAGGAGTGCCAAAGTCAGGTCCGCCTGATGGAAGCGATTCGCAACCGCGAGACCGGGAACCTGACCTTTACCTTGCCGCGGGAAATGCCCGCCACCCGTTACCCTCAAAATATTGCCACATGAAAACCCGACACCTCCTCAGCTTCGGCTGCCTCACACTGGGCGCCGGCCTGCTTCACGCGGGTGAAAGCGTCACCGAAGATTTTGAAAGCTATCCAGAAGGGACATCCGTTGTCTCCGCCGGGTGGAAGTACTTTTCCGGGCAGGGCTCGATTGACGACGCCATGGTCGGAAGCCCCAGCGCCGCCGCCAACCCGAGTGCCCGTGTCCTGACCGGAAGCGCGGACGGGCGCGACCTGCAAATGACCAAGCCGTTCGGTGCGCCCTGGGCGTACACCGGCGCTAACAACAAAATCGAATACCGCGTGAAGGTGGTGCCGCAGGCCACCGGCTCGGGCGTGCAGCCGATCAGCTTCGGGGTGGCTACCGATTCGGGAAAGGTCCTGCCGCTGTTCGGTGTCTGCGCCAATCCCGAGTCCCGTCAGGAATGCCGGTTCCAGGTGAACGAAACGGAGTCGGGCGAACTTTTTCCCGCCGGGCATCTCTACGAACTGTGGTTGACGATCGATACGGACAAGGGGCTGCCGAATGCCCGTGCCACCCTGAAAATGCGTGACCTGAGCGCCGGACAGAAGGAGTGGACGACGGTGCCCGGGCTGGAAGAGGTCAAGTTTTACCTGGAAGGAGCGTGGAATCCCCGGGCCTGGAAGGGCTGGTACATCCGCAGTTCTTACCGCCGCGAGGTTGACGACCTGTCGCTTTCAGCGTCTTGATAGCGCATGGCCAGTTACTTGTTGAAAGCGTGCCGCCGGAGCATCGTGTGGGGATGCGTCCTGCTCGCCGCTGTTAGTGGGCCAGTTGTTGCCGCGCAGGATGGAGAACCGACGCAGGAGCCGCTCATTCTTGGGGACGCCGCCTTTCGCGTGACGGTGCTGCCCGGACTGGAGGAATGGATCCCGCGCCGGGGGCCGCGCTTCGACACGACGGCGGCGGTCGTCTCGGTCGAGATTGAGGGGGAGGAGTTCCTCTGCCAGGGCGGACTGGCGGATGAGTTTAATCCGCGGTTTGTCCCGCCGCCCGGCTATATCGAGGCGCGCCTGGGCGATCCGTTTCTGAAGATCGGGGTTGGGATCCTGCTGTCGCGGCTGGAGGAGAATTACCTGTTTGATAATCCCTATCAGGTGGAGCGTCTGGCTCCGAACACGCGCATCCTGCAAGAGGAGGCGAATGAGGCGGCCTTCAGCCAGTCGATCGATTCGGGGCTGGGCTGGGCCTATGCCTACACGAAGACCTATGTCGTCGATCCCGCCGCGCGCACACTGACGATCCGCTACCGCCTGGAAAACACCGGGACCAAGCCCTTGCTGGTCGAGCAGTATAACCACAACTGGTTCCGGTACGATTCGGACGACGGGAAGGCGAAGGTGACCGCGACGGCGCCGTTTCTGCTCAACTCGGAAAAGGTAAACGCCTATCCCGGGTGGTCCCAGTCGGGGTACACCGTGACGGTTTCCCGGCAGGTGCCGCCGTCGTATTTTCGGCTGCCGCAGGACATTACGCCCGCCGAGAACCGGGTGTTGGTGACTGACCACCTTGGCGGTCGGTCGGTGCTTGTCACGGGCGATTTTCAGGTCCGCCGTTACGCAGCTTTCGCCGATGAGGAGAGCTTTTGCCCGGAGGTATTCTGCCTGTTGGAAATCGAACCGGGCGAGACGCAGAGTTGGAGCAGGACTTACATTTTTATGCTGGAGTGACAAGGGCTCTGGTGTAACAGATTGAAAAACCCGGGTGGTCCAGAGCATAATGGCTCTGGCGGACGTTGGCGTTATGGAAAGGTTTGCTAAATCGGGGTTGGCAACGCCTGCTAATTCGTCCTAGTAAGTTATGTGTTATGTTCCGCCGTCGATGTATCGGGGCGCTTCTTCTGGTATGTCTTTGGCCGGTGGTGGCGCCTTTGCTTCATGCCCATGACGACGCTCTGGCCCGGTCGGAGCGGACTCGTGTGCAGTTGAAGTGGCTGCATCAGTTCCAGTTCGCGGGGTATTACGCGGCGCTGGAGAAGGGGTTTTACGCCCAACGCGGGCTTAACGTCGAACTGCTGGAGGGGCGTCCGGAGCTGGACCCGGCGCAGAGTGTGCTCTCCGGCGAGGCGCAGTACGGGGTCGGTACGCCGGAAATCCTGCTGGATTATGCCGAGGGCGAACCGCTGGTGGCCCTCGGGGTGATCTTCCAGCACTCCCCCTACGTGTTTCTGGCCACGGTGGAGTCGGGCATCACGGACATCAACATGCTGGCCGGCAAGCGTGTCATGATCGAGCCCCAGGCGGCGGAGCTGTACGCCTATCTGGTCCGGGAACGGGTGCCGTTGGGCAGCCTGATCGTCCTGCCGCACTCCTTCAGCGCGCATGACCTGATCGATGGCACCGTCGATGCCATGTCCGCCTACTCCACGGACGAAGAGTTTACCCTCCAGCGCGACGGGGTGCCGTACTCGGCCTTTTCGCCACGCTCGGGCGGGGTCGATTTTTACGGTGACCTGTTTTTTACCACCCGCGCGGAGGTCGATGAGCACCCGGAGCGGGTACGCGCCTTTTACGAGGCCACGGTCGAGGGCTGGCAGTACGCCCTCGAACATCCGGACGAGATGGTTGACCTGATCCTGGAGAAATACCCGACGGAAAAGAGCCGGGATGCGCTGCTTTTCGAGGCTGCGAAAATGCGCCAGCTCATGCACCCCGAGATTATCCCGGTCGGCTACATGTACGCGGGGCGCTGGCAACACATCGCCGAGACCTATCAGGAGCTCGGGATGCTCGATGCGATTCCGAAGCTGGAGCCGTTCCTCTACGACTCGAATCCGCCCAAGGACTACCGTTGGGCGCTGTGGACGAGTGGGATCACACTGGCGGCCGCGCTCGTGGCTTTCGGGATACTGCTGCCCGTGTGGCGCCTGAACGGACGCCTGCGCCGGGAGGTGGAGCAGCGCCGCCGCACCGAGGTCAAGCTTCACGAGGCCAAGGAGGCCGCTGAGCAGGCCAACCAGGCCAAGGCGCAGTTCCTGGCCAGCGTCACTCACGATTTGCGCACGCCGCTCAATGCCATCCTCGGGCTCTCGGAGGTCATGCTCCACGAGGAGCGCGGCGAGGAGGACCGCGACCATTTGGAGAATATTCACCGGGCCGGGGAGTCGCTGCTGCGGCTGGTGGACGAACTGCTCGATCTCAACCGCATCGAGTCGGGCCGCCTGGAGTTGAGAGACGAGCCCTTCCTGCTGGACGAGGTTTGGGACGAGGTGGCTAACCTGCTCTCCGTGCCCGCCCAGCGCAAGGGGTTGGAGCTGACCGCGTGCCTGGAGTCTGCTGCGTGTGCTCCCCTGAGGGGAGACGCCGAGCGTTTGCGGCAGATCCTTTTCAACCTCGGCGGCAACGCCGTGAAGTTCACCGAGCGGGGCTTCGTGCGCATGAGCGCGCGTGTGGACAGTGAGGGCTGGCTTTCCCTGCGGATCGAGGACAGCGGTCCGGGCATCCCCGAGGAGATTCGCGAGCAGCTTTTCGAGCCCTTCGTGCGCTCGCAGGAGATGAAGCTCAAGGAGGGCTCGGGGCTCGGGCTGAGCATCGTCCGTCGCGTGGCTGAGGCCATGGGCGGCACGGCGGAAGTCGGCGCCCGTGAGAATGGCAGCGGGGCGGTTTTCTGGGTGCGGCTGCCAATCATTGACAAGGAGCCCAACGCCGCGGCCTCGGAACTGGGTAACTGCCTGCAAGGCCGCCATATTGCGGTTCATTCCCGGAGTGACGAGCAGGCCGCCGCCGCCGTGCGCAACCTTGAGAGCCTGGGGGCACAGGCCAACCGTCTCAGTGAGGCTCACTTGAGCGGCTGCGATCTGGTCCTGGTCGATACGCCTACCGTATCGCAGGAGCTGATTCAGCGTTTGGAACAGGCCGGGATTCCGAGCCAGGTCATGTCTCCGCCGCGCGCGTTGACGACTCGCCGGGGACTGGCCCGCCTTGTGCAGGCGGGGCTTCCGCGTTAAGGCGGTTCCTCAGGTACGGCTGAAGCGCAGGAAGGTGCCCATGGGCAGGACGTGTGTGAGGGCCTGGAGGAAAAGCTCCCCGGCGTGAAGGTCGGCATCGGGAAAATGCGCCCGGGCGATGTTCCGGCTGACGAGGGCGGAGAGCCCGGCGGCGTAGGTGCTGAGCACGAAAAAGGACGGGCGCGGGTGCAGGAGCTGGGCGGCGAGCCCGACGAGTTCGTCGAGCTTTTCCTGGAGGGTCCATTTCTCGCCGGTGGGGCCGCGGCCATAGGGTGGGGGGTCCATGATGAGGCCGTGGTAGCGGTTGCCGCGCTTGACCTCGCGCTTGACGAACTTGAGCGCGTCCTCATAGACCCAGCGGATGTCGCTGAGGCCGTTGAGCTGCATGTTCTGATTGGCCCAGTTGAGGCCGGGACGCGAGGCGTCCACGTGGGTGACGTCCGCCCCGGCGGCGCGGGCCACGACCGAGGCCGCCCCGGTGTAGGCGAACAGGTTGAGTACGCGCGGGGTCAGGTCCGGCTGCGCCTGCCGCCAGGCCCGGACGTTTTCAAAGATAAAATTCCAGTTACAGGCCTGCTCGGGGAAGAGCCCGACGTGGCCGAAGCTCGTGAGCGCCAGGCGCAGGGTGAGCTTGAGCCCCTCGTGGGCGTAGTGGATCTGCCAGCTCTCGGGCATGGAGGAGGCGGGGTCCCAGCCGCCGTTGACGTCGCTCTGGAAGCGGTACTTGTCCTTTTGCGCGCGGTCGAAGCGGTTGGCGGCGAGCTGGCGCCACTCGCGCTCGTCGAGGGACTTTTGCCAGATTGCCTGCGGTTCGGGGCGGATGAGCACGTAGTCGCCGAAGCGTTCGAGCTTTTCGCCCGCGCCGGAGTCCAGCAGTTCGTACTCGTGCCAGGAGGTGGGTTGCAGCAGTTCCATGTCGGCCAAAGTTCCTATCCCAAACGCGTGAGCCGGGAAAAGGCGACCCTCAATCCACCGTGGCGAATCATGGGCGTGGATTTTTCTTTTTCGCTGATGTTTTGGCGGAGCCGGCCCGCGTTGCCTTTTGCCGTTGGGGGCGCCAGTGGTGCAGGGCGACGGCGGCGGCACCGATGGCGCCGTCGTAATCGGCGAGGCCGGAGGCGGTCACCTGCGGGAAGGGTTTCTGCCGCAGCGAAGCCTGCGCCAGCAGCGTGTCCTGTACCTGACGGATGAAGCCTTCGCCGAGCGAATTAAACGGGTGGCTGATGATGATCCGCTCCGGGGCGGCCAGGTCGGTGATGCGCGCGGCGCACCAACCCATGGCGGCTGCGGCTCCGGCGAGGGCGGCGACGCTGAGCTTGTCCCCGTGGGAGTACCCGTGCACGAGCGTGCGGAAGGGCAGCTCGCCGTTCTCCAGGACGAGTTCGGAGTCGGGGAAGTTGGGCAACAGCTGCGTACACAGGCCGAGCAGGCCGGGGACGGAGGCGAGCTGGTTCACGGTGAGGGGGGCGGGGGCTGCCTTGAGCAGCGCGGGGGGCAGCAGGTCGTCCGGCAGGAGCCAGGTGCCGATCTGCCCGGCGTCCGGGTGGCGGTTGGTCAGCATGCGCCCGTCGATGACGAGTTCGGCCCCAACAGTCCCGCGCACCTCCAGCGATAGAAAGCTCCCGATCTCACGGCCCGCGCCAAACCACAGCTCGGCGGTGCCGATGGCGTGGTGGCTGAAGGCGATGGACGGCCTCACGCCCATTTCACGCTTGAAGAAAACGGCGGCCCGTTCGTCGTCCCAGTGTTGGATGTGCGGGGTCTTCCGGGCCCAGTCCCCGGGCGGGGCATGAGAGATGCCGATCCCGAGCAACTGGCCCCGACCACGGGCCGCGCAGGTGCGGGCGACGTCGAGGGCGACCCGCAGGAAGTCCTCAAAGGGGGTGCCCAGGTCCAGCCAGACGGATTTTTCGGCCAGCACCTCGCCGTCGAAGCCCAGCGCGACCGCGCGGGCATAGTGGTAGGCGGCATCCAGCCCGATGATAAAGCCTGCCTCCGGGGCGAGCTGGAGTTGGGTGGCGGGCCGCCCGCGCGGAGTCAGCATGTGCCGCTCGCCCTCCAGCAGAAAGCCGCGGGCCAGGAGCTTTTCGATGTAGTCGCCGGTGGTCGAGGGAGACATCCCGGCCAGCCGCGCCAGCTCCACCCGTGAACGGCCGGGCTGGAGCCGTACCAGGCGCAGCAGTTCGGCTTCGATCTCGCTGGCTTGTTCGGGACTGATCATGGCCCGATGATTTAATGCGGAATGAAAAAATCAATGCCAATACGGATCAGATATGCCCATATCGTCCAAACGTCCCGGATTTCAGACTTATGTTTATATAAAAATAAAGTCTTGATTTGTGGGCGTGGATTATATTTTTATATAGAAATTAAAGGCAATTCCTGCTTTTACCAACCCTGATTCTGAGCAACCCCAATCTGACAACCGCTATGAAATCCTGGATGAATACCGCCTGCCTCGCCAGCCTTTGCGCGCTGGGAACGGCTTTTTCCGCCGCCAGCGCTTCCGCCGTCAACATCGCCTACTGGGACAGCTACACGAACTATACAACAGGCACGACGTACCCGACCGACTATCTGTTGAGCGACATGAGCGCATCCATCACGGGCGGGCAAGGCGTCAACCGCAGTTTTGGCTCGCGCACGGGCACCTTTGGCGATGTGCCGGGGGCCACGAGCGCCATCGACGGGGCCATCCTGGTGCGCAGCGACACCTCCACGCTCCTGACCATCACGCTAACCAACAATACCGGCGAGACCTATTACCTCGAGAGCGTCAACTTCGACTTCGCACCCCGGCAGGTGGCGACGAAGTACGGCCCCAACTCCGTGGCCGTGAGCTATACGGACGCCGATGGCGGCACGACGCAGATCGATTCCCAGACCGGGTTGGCCTATATCATCGACAGCAACCAGGACCTGTGGGCCGAAGGCCAGTACGACGGTTTCTCCTACAGCCTGTCCAGTTATTTGACCATCGCCGGGCTGACTATCGAAAACGGCGAGTCGGTCACCTTCACGCTCGATTTCGGGACGGCTCCCGCCGGCGATGTCTCCAGCATGGTGGACAACATCCTCATCACCGGGAGCACGACCATCCCCGAGCCCGCCACCAACGCCGTGCTGATCGGCGCGGGCGTCCTGCTGATCGCATTTCTTCGCCGCCGCCGGTAAAGGAACGTTCCGGCAGCGGTGTTTTCAGGAGTCCGTCAGGCGCACCCCGCGCCTGGCGGATTTTTTTGGGATGGCTGAAGGCTCGGTCTCTTTCGGCGTCTTTACCAGCGCAGGCGGCAGTTGAAGCGTTGGCGCTGGGCGGGGGTCAGTTCCGGCAGGTCGGCCACCTGATAGACGGAGAAGTAGGTGGCGACGAAGACCCGGGCCAAC
>JAUTCS010000067.1 GCA_030673825.1 Verrucomicrobiota bacterium JB024
TTGTGGGTGCGCTGGAGCATCAGAACCTGCATCCCCGCGTCCGTATCGCGGAGCAGGGCCAGGGTGGAAGCGGGACGTGGTTGCATAGGGCTTTTCTTATTCTCGGAATCGGATTTCATCAATGACCATACCCCGAATCCGAGCCTGGCTAAAGCAGTACCTCCAGCCCCTTGCTCTCCACCAGATTGAGCAATTTCAACGAGATGCCATTGGGGCTTTTATCGCCGCGCTCCCATTTCTGAACCGTGGATAACGACGTATTCAGGTAAGCGGCGAATACCGCCTGACTGACCTTGTAACGCCGACGAAGCCGGCGAATGTCCGCGGCTTGCAGGCGCTTGACGGCCGGCAGACAGAGCGCGTCGAATTCGCGTAATGTCGTCGTGTCCATCACCCCCGCCGCGGCCAAATCGCGGGCGGTCCCATGAACCGCGTCAAGAATCTTTGTTGCCATCGTCCGTTACCTCGATGATTGCTCGGTGCCGTAAAGCTTGCTCGATCTGGGCATCGCCATAGCTCAACAGCTCGCGGGCCAGCCTGGCCAACGCTCTCTGCTCAGACGCAGAGATAGTCGATCTTTCGTTCTTGGCAAAACCGAATAGGAAGATGGCCCGGCGACTGGCCCGAAACGCCAACACTACCCTGGCTCCTCCCCGTTTGCCCCTTGCTCCAACCGGAATCCGCTTCTTACAGAGGCCACTCCCGAGCCGGGCATCGATCAAACCGGCCTCCATCTCCGCGACAGCCGTCACCAAAGCCGAGTCAGGGATGCGCTCTCTCATCGCCCAGCGGGCAAACGTACGGTTCTTGAAAATCCGCACACTCATCGAATCATACCACTCAGTGCCATATTTGGAAATCGTTTAATTTCCGACCAGACAAAGAGCGTGCGCGAAGCGCCCCGACAGGATCATGAGGCGATATCGGAGTCTGTTGTAGGAGATCCAGGTGTCGGCCTGTAAGCCAGCTTGGTCCAGCCGGCCTAACGGCAGGTGTCGCCCCGGGCGGGGCGGACGCGGTCACCGGGGCGGATGCCGTGGCGCTGGAAGTAGCCGGCGTTGACCTCCAGGGCCTGATGGTAGCCCTGGCCCGGGCGGTACACGCGGCACAGCACGGCCACGCGGCTCTCGCAGGGGGTCATGGTCTGGATGTCGAGGATGCGGCCGTCGGCGTCCAGGAAGGCGATGTCCAGCGGAATGCGCGTACGGTACATGTAGAACCCCTGCTCCGCCGTGGCCGGCGGATCGAAGCGAAACAACATCCCCGCGTCCGCCGCCAGACGGTCGCGCTCCATCAAACCGCGAGCACGCTGCTCGGGGGTGGACGCCACTTCCACCCTGACCGGTCTTTGCGGGTCACCCACGCACAACAACGTCTCCGGCAAGGGCGCATCACCGGCCGCGAAGGGGGTAAATAAAACGACCGCTAATATGCCCGTTTTGATCTTTCCAAGGGGGAACATTGACGCTCTTCACCTCTCCAAACCCCAAGGAATGCGGGTTTCCGTGGTAAAACCAGGCTTTCCCTGTCCCATGAGTCAAGACGATTTACCAAAACCTACCGCTTATCGGGATTTTGATACCGTTCGTCGGGTCAAGTCTTATCGCACAAGATGTATAAGCCATTGAATTTATTGGTATTAGTGTACCATTCACGGGATTTTTTTCCTCTCCCTCAAAGCCGCTTTTCCAGAAATGACATTCTCCCCTCCGCCTTTTTGAATTAGGGTTTACAGACCGTGCAAAAACGCGCGGGCGCCATACCAAGGAAGAAAAATCTGGCGCGGTAACACCGAATAAGGACATCCAGAGACATAACAACAATGCGTTCCCGGTAAACGAGGCTTGTTAAGCCCTGCGGCGCCGGCACAAGGAAAGGCCCGCCGCACCTGCTTTTCGCCCCGTGACGAAGACCGGACAGGAGGTCAAATGACTCCGAAGTACAGACTCTCATATCCGACCCACCCTGCCTCACCGGGCAGTCAGCGTCGGCCGATTATCGCGCACCAACCGTAGTCCCGGCCGTGAAGGGGACCCGAGCCCCAAACGGCCCGATCCGGGGATCAGTACCGGCCAAAGAGCGGAGTCCGAATTGCCGCCCGCCACATGCCCGCCTCCGGATCGCGAATAACAACCACAGGACAAACTGGAAGGAGACGATCATGACCGGCACGGACCGCTTAGTGCTCAAGGACTATCCGCACCACATCATGCGTAAAACCCGGAAAGGCGAACCGGTGTTCAACAATGAGTCCGACTACCGACACTGCTTGAACCAGATCCAGATCCTCAAAAAGCGCTACAACGTGCAGCTGCACGCCTGGGCCCTGCTCCCGGACCGGCTGCACCTGGTGGCCACCGCCAGCCAGCATCCGGACGACCTCTCGACCTTCATGAAGGCGGTGTCCTGCCGGATCTCCCTGCGCCGGCGGTCGCTCTACCAGCAGCGCTCGGTCTGGGAAGCCCGCTACCGGGCCAGCCCGGTGGAACCCGGCCAGTGGCTGCTCGCCAGCATGTGCTACGTGGAGCGCCTGCCCGCCCTGGAAGGCCTGGCCGCCTCCGCCTACCACTACCCGCACAGCAGCTATCGCATGCGCCTGGGCAAACACACGCCTTACTGGCTCGACGATGCCGAGGAGTATGCCCGCCTGGGCGACTGCGTGGAGGAACGGGCCGCGGCATTCAAAACCTACATGCGCGACGGCCTGGACGAAAACGAGATGGAGCTGATCCGCACCGCGCTGTTCCGGAACCGCCTGACCGGCTCCCACCGCTTCGTCGAGGAAGTCCGCGAAAAGTTCAACATCCTGGTTCTCAACCGCGGCCCAGGCCGCCCCCGCAAACGTCGCGACGGCGACAAACGCTAAACCCTCCCCCTCCGCGTCGGGGCTAGTCCCCGGCGCGGCTTTCTCGCGCAGCGGCCTGGCCGCGCCCCCGCTCTGCGCTGCATTTGGCGGCCGAGGTCATCGAGTACCGGTCGCCCTTTTTGATTCCGTGGCGCTTAAGAAAGCCCGCGTTCACTTCCAGCGCCGACGAAAAGGCCACACCCGGGTTATAAATCGCGCACCGCCGGGGATCCTGGCTGACACAGGGCACCATGGTCTTCATCGCCACCACCTTCTTATCGTCATCGAAGAAAGCGATATCCAGAGGAATGCGAGTTTTGAACATGTAAAAGCCCACGTGCATTTCCCGGTCGAACAGAAACAGCATCCCAGCGTCGGCCGCCAGGTCGGTGCGTTCCATCAACCCCCGGTTACGCTGCTTCTCAGTCTCGGCCACTTCCACCGTCACCGGATCCGACATATCGCCCAGACAGACAGCGGCCCTCTCAAAAGTGACGCCGCCTCCCGCGCCATAAGCCACCGGCGCAGCCAGGGCCCACACCATCACAGCCCCCTGCAGCCATCTTTTACCTTTATCCACGTTTCTCTCCTTCTCTTCAGCGTGCCGCAGGCAACAGAAAAATTACATGCATCGCCACATCCGGATTTTATCTGTAACTTTTTATTGTTAAGCAGATCACAGCTCAAGATATAATTCCATAATCCTGACAAGCCTTCATAGTCGAACGAAGCCGCCAAGCGCCAGGGAACCCCATATCACTACAGAAGTGACAAGAGAAAACCCTGCTTACCAAAGGATTAATAAGACTATCGCGATGAATCTCATCCAAGGGAGTAAATCCGAGGAACCAAAAGCGGCGAACTGTTACCCAAGGTTACATCGCCCGGGAACTGGAAACATAAAATTCAAAATATCGTTCCAATAAATGAAACATTTGTACACAACAGGAATGAAAGTCGACTTATAGGCGCACCGAAAACACGGGAATCGCCGCCCTATTCAAAATATAAAGGTTTATCGAGCAAAAAACTAAGCACGACGTATCCGCATAAGTCATTGTTTTATCTTCATCTTTACGTTTCTTCAATACCGAATCAGTCGCGAAAACGCAGTTTTCAAATTTTTCTATTCTCTGGCGCAGAGCGATCCTCTAATGTCGAAGGTGTCGGTTCGGGGGGAACAACAACAACTCACGAACCGACGTCACGGCGAGCACGGAAGAAGTAAAGAATCGCCGTGAATCAATCCTTACAAACGGAAGAATTGAGGAGACTCTCATGTCTATCAAAAAAGTAATCTTCGGCCTGACCACTGTAGCAATGTTCTCTGCAGCACAGGCCCAAGTATCTCCGACCAACGTACCTAACCAATTCGACTACGCTGGTCCGGACGTCACTAGCGTCGAATTCTCTGGCCCGACCACTCTCGTGAAAAGTGGCGTTCCGCTGGATTGCACGCTGTCGCTGGTAGGTGATCTGGATACCTCTGGCCTGCCGAACATCTCCATCATTGTTAAAGACGGTGACGTTACCGGCAGCTTCCTGTGTAACTTGGTTGATCTCGGTCTGGATCCCTCAGATAGCTCAACCTGGTGGACCGCTACCGATACCGAACTGGCGCTTCCGAACGACGCAGATGCGTTGGACGAGGTTACCGGCCTAACCTTTACCAATCTGGACATCTCTACCCCGATCGGTAATTGCAGCGGCACCGTTACCCCGGTCTCCTTCGCCAACGGTACTACCGATGTCACGGACGCTTCTTACTTCGATTTTGTAAGCGCGTCTATCAGTGGCGGCAGCTGTAGCGTAAGCGGCACTCTCACCGGCCCCACCGGCTCTGGCGATGCCAACATCTGGTAAAATTGGGTACGTATAGGCCCAATCTTGAAGGGGCGCCAAATGAGGCGCCCCTCTTTCATTGAAAATTTAATAAAATCTTCAGTAACGAGGTCATGAATAAAATGAAGCCTTATCTCTCATTCACAATTGCCTGCCTAGTAAGCCCCATAGCCATGGCTACATCAATCGGCGTCCAGTAT
>JAUTCS010000068.1 GCA_030673825.1 Verrucomicrobiota bacterium JB024
TTCTGCAACGCGCTCTTCGCCTCCAGCGCCGACCTGAGCAACCTCGAGTACACCGTGCTCGCCCTCGGCGATAACGAGTACCCGCAGTTCTGCGAATGCGGCAAGCAGGTGGACGCCAAGCTGGTCGAGCTCGGGGCCAAGTGCGTGATGCCGCGCACCGACGTGGGCGCTGACTTCATGGTCAGCTACATCGGCTGGTCCAAGAATTTCTGGAAAACGATGAAGGGGGTCTTCGGCGTCGGAGCCGCCTGAGGACTCACTTCGCGCAACATTAACGATTCACTTCTCCACCTCGGAAAGAGCCGGGGGCAGGCGCGAGCCTTGCCCGGCTCCCTGGCATGGAGACAACTGTACGACTGTCATGGGAACAAGCACTTCACGTAAAACGATCGACGGCAACGAAGCCGTCGCCGCCGTCGCCTACCGGCTGAGCGAGATTATCTCGATCTACCCGATCACGCCGTCCACGCCGATGGCCGAACTCTGTGACGAGTGGAGTGCGGCCGGTAAGCCGAACCTGTGGGGCGACACCCCGCAGGTCGTCCAGATGCAGAGCGAGGCTGGCGTCGCCGGAACCTTCCACGGCCTGCTCATGGGCGGGAGCCTCAGCACGACCTTCACGGCCTCGCAGGGCCTGCTGCTGATGATCCCGAACATGTACAAGCTCGCCGGTGAGCTCACGCCCGCGGTCATCCACGTGTCCGCCCGCGCCGTCGCCACCAACGCGCTTTCGATCTTCGGGGACCACTCGGACGTGATGGCCTGCCGCCAGACGGGCTTCGCCATGCTCGCCTCCAACAGCGTGCAGGAGGCCGCCGACCTGGCCGCCATTTCCCATGCCGCCACGCTGAAGACCCGCGTGCCCTTCCTGCACTTCTTCGACGGGTTCCGCACCTCGCACGAGATCAACTCGATGGAGCCCATCGCCGACGATACGCTGATGAGTCTGCTCGACGAGGACGCGCTCGTGTCCTTCTACCAGCGTGCGCTCACACCGGACAACCCGTCCGTGCGCGGCACCGCCCACAACCCGGACACGTATTTCCAGTCGCGCGAGGCCACCAACCCCTTCTACGCGGACACGCCCGCCGCCGTGCAGGCGATCATGGATGTCTTCGCCGAGAAGACCGGCCGCGCCTACAAGCTTTACGACTACTACGGCACCGAAGATGCCGAGCAGCTCATCGTCCTGATGGGCTCGGGCGTGGAGACCGCCGCCGAAACCGCCAAGTGGCTCAACGAGCACACCGGTACCAAGTACGGCGTGCTCGCCGTGCGGCTGTTCCGCCCCTTCTCGGTCAATGATTTCGCCGCAGCCATCCCGGCCACCGTCAAGTCCATCGCCGTGCTCGACCGCACGAAAGAGCCCGGCTCCCTCGGCGAGCCGCTGCACCTCGACGTTTCCCTTGCCATGCAGCAGGCCGTCCGTAGCGGACGCCGCTCGACGCTCCCGCTCATTGTCGGGGGCCGCTACGGCATCGGCTCGAAGGAGTTCACGCCCGGCATGGTCAAGTCGGTCTTCGACAACCTCACCGGCACCAACCCTCGGGATCACTTCACGGTCGGCATCCGCGACGACCTGACCGAGCTTTCCCTCGACTGGGACCCGGCCTTCGCCATCAAGTCCGGTAAGACGCAGGCCGCGGTCTTCTACGGACTCGGTTCGGACGGCACCGTCGGTGCGAACAAGAACACGATTAAGATCATCGGCGAGACGACCAACCTGTACACGCAGGCGTACTTCGTGTACGACTCGAAAAAGTCGGGCGGCCTCACCACTTCGCACCTACGCTTCGGTCCGCTGCCGATCAAGGCCCCGTACCTCGTCGATGAGGCGCACTTCGTCGGCTGCCACCAGCCGCAGTTTCTGGGTAAGGTCGATGTCCTCGCCAGTCTGTCCGAGGGCGGCGTGTTCCTGCTGAACACCCCCCACCCCGCCAACAAGGTCTGGCACCACCTCCCGCTGGAGGTCCAGCAGGGCCTCATCGCGAGGAAAGCCAGCCTCCACGTGATCGACGCCTACGCCGTCGCGCACGAGGTCGGCATGGGCGGCCGCATCAACACCATTATGCAGGTGTGCTTCTTCGCCCTGAGCGGTATCATCCCGACGGACGAGGCCATCGCCCACATCAAGGAACGCATCGAAAAGACCTACGGTCGCAAGGGCCCGAAGATCGTCGAGATGAACTGCGCCGCCGTGGACGCCGCCCTTTCCCACCTTGAGGCCGTTGAGATCCCGACCGAGGCGACCGCCGCCCCCGCCGCCATCAAGTGGGTACCCGACGAGGCCCCGGACTTCGCCCAGCGCGTGACCGCGCAGCTCCTCGCCGGACAGGGCGATCTGCTCCCGACCAGCGCCTTCCCGCCGGACGGGGTCTGGCCGACCGGCACCTCGCAGTACGAGAAGCGCCGCATCGCCTCGCACATCCCGGTCTGGGATGCCGAGACCTGCACCCAGTGCAACAAGTGCTCGCTCTTTTGCCCGCACGCCGCCATCCGCCCGAAGGCCTACGACATCGTCGAACTGGCCAAGGCCCCCGAGGGCTTCCGCAGTGCGGCCTTCAAGGGGCCCAAGTCCGACGGCAAGGGCTTTACGATCCAGGTCTTCCCCGAGGACTGCACCGGCTGTCAGGCCTGCGTCGAGCTCTGCCCGGCCAAGAACGCCGACGGCAAACGCGCCATCGAGATGGAGCCCGTCGAGCCCATCATGGAACGCGAGCTGGTGAACCTGAGCTTCTTCCAGAGCCTGCCGCAGCCGGAAGTCGATCCGGCCAAGGTCTCGGCAAAGACCATCACGCTGCGCCAGCCGCTGATCGAGTTCTCCGGAGCGTGCTCGGGCTGCACGCAGACCCCGTACGTACGCATCCTCACGCAGCTCTTTGGCGACCACCTGCTCATCGCCAACGCCACCGGCTGCTCTTCCATTTATGGGGGCAACCTGCCCACCACCCCCTACTGCACGGACGCCGAGGGGCGCGGCCCGGCCTGGGCCAACTCCCTCTTTGAGGACAACGCCGAGTTCGGCCTCGGGCTGCACCTGGCCTCCAAGCACCGCCATGAAGCCGCCAAAAGGCTGCTCGAACTGGCCGCCCCCGAGATCGGTCAGGACAAGGTCGATGCCCTCCTGAAGGCCCGTCCCGCCGCCCAGCGCGTCATGGTCGCCGAGCTGAAGAACCAGCTCAACGGCGGCGGCTCCGCCGCGGTCAAGCAGCTCAAGCAGCACCTAGACTACCTCGTGTCGAAGACCACCTGGATCATAGGCGGCGATGGCTGGGCCTACGACATCGGCTACGGTGGCCTCGACCACGTGCTGGCCAGCGGCCACAACGTCAACGTGCTCGTGCTCGACACCGAAGTTTACTCGAACACCGGCGGCCAGGCCTCCAAGGCCACCCCGATCGGTGCGCAGGCGAAGTTCGCCGCGGCGGGCAAGGCCATCGCGAAAAAGGATCTCGCCCAGATCGCCATCAGCTACGGCAACATCTACGTGGGTCAGATCGCGCTCGGAGCCAACGAGCAGCAGACCATCGAGGTGCTTCGCGAGGCCGAGAGCTTCGACGGGCCTTCGCTGGTCATCGCCTACGGCCCCTGCCAGGCACACGGGATCAACCTCACACTCGGCCCCGACCGGCAGAAGGCCGCCGTCAACAGCGGGTACTGGCCGCTGTTCCGCTACGACCCGCGCAAGACCGGGACCGGTGTGCCCGCCTTCCGGCTGGAGTCCTTCGAGCCGTCCATGCCCGTGGCCGACTTCATGAGCAAGGAGAACCGCTTCAAGTCGCTCCAGCGTTCGGACCCCGAGCGCGCCGGAGCCCTCCTGGAGATGGCCCAGGCTCATGTCGATGCCCGCTGGGCCAAGCTTGAAAAAATGGCCGCCGCCACCGACGGTGGTGACGAGGATGACGATGACGACGGCTGGGGTTGATCCCCGGCCACGTCGGCGCGTCCGGCACTTTCCCTCGCTAAGGAACACCACGCACTACGCATACCTGCTGTATCGAGTTGTGAATACCACCGCCTAGTACCCCCGGCGCCACGGGCCTGCCGACCTGAGCCTTTTGGGCAAAGGGTCGGCAGGCTCCCGCCGCATCCCCATGAGCGCATGATCCAGAAAGAGCCGGGCCACATCACGATCAACCACTGTGAGATCCCGCCGTGGATTATCGCCTCGGACGAGTTCAACATCGACCCGGTCCCGCTCAATATCGCCGGTGTGCGCGAGTCCAACGCTCACCTGTTCCGACGGCTGGAGGAGATGGACGACCCGATGGCGCGCGGTCAGGAGTTCCACAACTACATTGACGTAAAGTTTGCCCTGCACCAGTGGGAGAACTACCACGGCAAGGCCCGCAGCAGCCTGCGCAACAGCTACATCCGCTTCCTGCGCGGCTGGGGCGTGGACAGTAACGGCATTGAGGGCGCCGTCCTCAAGAGCTGGGTCCAGAGCCGCTTCGGCATCCTGCCCACCTTTCACAAGGGCTTGCTGCGCCCCCTCGACGGCGAGGAGGACCAGAGCTTCGCGGTGGACCGCATGCGCGGCAGCGCCAAGACCAACTGCATCTTTTCCCAACTCGACCTGCTGTATGAGTTTTGCCAATACGAGCTGCGCCGTCGATGGCCCGAGCGCCAGGTGCTCACACTCTACCGCGGCACCTGCGACCCCGAGGAGCACCCAGTCTTCGAGACCCGCGACCGGCGCGAGTCCTGCGTGCGCCTGAACAACCTCGTCTCTTTCACCTCCGACCGCGAGAAGGCCTGGGAGTTCGGCTCGACCGTCTGGCAGGCCACCGTCGCCTCGACCAAGGTCGTTTTCTTCAGTCAGCTATTACCAAGTCAACTACTCAAGGGCGAAGACGAGTTTCTCGTCGTCGGCGGCAACTACTGGGTCCGGGAACTGCTGTACTGAACGGAGCCAATTTTTTATCCATCCAAGGAAGACCATGAACTGCCTCGTCAGCGCCAAAACACCCTCCCGGCTCGCCACGCCGGAACAGCTCGAAGCCGGGCTGCTGGGGATGCTGATCGGTGACGCCGTCGGCGTGCCCTACGAGTTCCGGCTGCCGCAGGAGCTGCCGCCCTTTCACCTGATCGAGATGGAGCCTCCGAAGGGCTTCCTGCGCACCTACTCGCACGTGCCCACTGGCACCTGGTCCGACGACGGCGCCCAGGCCCTCTGCCTGTTGGCCTCGCTTCAGGACTGCGGTTATTACCATGCCTTTGACTTTTCCAAGCGCCTGCTGCGCTGGCACGACTTCGGGTACATGGCAGTGGACGGGTACGCCTTCGACATCGGCAACCAAACCAGTGTCGCCCTCGCCCGCCTGAAAAAAGGCACCTCCACCAGCCACTCCGGCCTGGCCGGGGTCCGCAACAACGGCAACGGCTCGCTCATGCGCTGCCTGCCGCTGGCGCTCCAGCACCTGGGCAACGACCTCGCGCTCGTCCTTGACGCACACCGCCAGAGCCGCCTCACCCACCGGCATCCGCGTTCGCAGGTCTGCTGCGCGCTCTACTGCCTGTGGGCCCGCCGCGAGATGCAGCGCCACCCCTCGCCGTGGCGCGACGCCGTGGACACGCTGCGGATGATTTACGCCGCCGACCCAGTCTCCTCCCAGGAGCTGGAGGAGCACATCCGCCCGGACGAGCCGCCCGCCGGTAACGGCACCGGCTACGTCGTGGACTGTCTCAACTCCGCCCGTCTCGCCTGCGAAGAGGACAGCTACGAGCGCATAATAAAAAGAGCCGTCTCCCTCGGCAACGACACCGACACCACCGCCGCCGTCGCCGGGGGCATCGCCGGAGTCCGCTACGGCATCGAGGACATCCCCGAACGCTGGATAAAGGGCCTGCGCGGCAAGCACATCCTCGCCGAGCTCGGGCTCGTGCTGGAGAATTAGGTAACGCCTCCGAGAAAGCGTTACCCTCTATTTTTAACCACAAAGACGCAAAGATTCTTTCAGTCCAATCTGTGTGCATCTGCGGCATCTGTGGATAAAGATAAAACCATCTCCAACTACGACTTTATATAAAGCGCACTAAACGAAAGCTCATATAGGCCATCCACCCGATCCGCACGCTCGAAGACGATTTCGTGCTCTCCAGCACCAAACAAAGCTTACTCCTGAGCGGAGCCCGCTGGCGGCAAAATAACTGGGCGGATAAAGAGCCTGAGACCCTGTATATAAAATCAGCCACCGACCAATGTGGCGATCAATGGTCCTACCGCACATATATACCATTGACAGAATATGCTAAAATGAGAATTTATTCGGCATTCCTCTTTTACCGCTATGAGCAAACCGAAAGTTCTCATCCTCTGCACGGGTAATTCGTGCCGCAGCCACATGGCCGAGGGCATCCTCCGGCACGCCGCCGGGGATTTGCTGGAAGTCTTCAGCGCCGGGTCTAAGCCCGCCGGGTACGTTCACCCGATGGCGATCGAGGCCCTGAAGGAAATCGGTATCGACATCTCCGGGCACACCTCCAAGCACCTCGACGCGTTCATGAACGCGGGTATCGATACCGTCATCACCGTGTGCGCGAACGCCGACCAGGATTGCCCGCTGTTCCCCGGTAAGGTTAACCGCTATCACTGGGGCTTCGAAGACCCGCCCAAAGCCGTCCGCCCCGGCGAGAGCGAGCTGGACGCCTTCCGGCGCATCCGCGACGAGATCCGAAAGGTCTTCGAGGCCTACGCCAGCGGCTACCGCCAAGCCCTCGCCACTTTCTCCTGAACCACCGACACAGACACCAGCCATGGATGCCTCATCCGTTCCCGCCTGCCCGCCTTGCAAGAAGAAGCTGGGCTTCCTCGACCGCTTTCTGACCCTGTGGATATTCCTGGCCATGGGTGCCGGGGTCGCTATCGGCGCGCTCTGGAGCGGCGCGGACGATTTTCTCAACCGCTTCCAGGTCGGCACGACAAATATCCCCATCGCGGTGGGCCTGATCCTGATGATGTACCCGCCGCTGGCCAAGGTCCGCTACGAAGAAATGCCCCGGGTGTTCCGCAACGTCAAAGTGCTGGCACTCTCGCTCGTGCAGAACTGGCTCATCGGCCCGGTACTGATGTTCCTCTTGGCCATCCTGTTTCTGCCCCATCACCCCGAGTACATGACGGGGGTCATTCTCATCGGGCTGGCCCGCTGCATCGCCATGGTCATCGTCTGGAACGAGCTGGCCGAGGGCGACAGCGAGTACGCCGCCGGACTGGTCGCCTTTAACAGTGTTTTCCAGATCGTCTTTTTCAGCCTCTACGCGTGGGTCTTCATCACCTGGCTGCCGGGCCTGTTCGGGCTGGAGGGCAGCGTGGTAGCCATCAGCATGGGCGAAGTCGCTAAAAGCGTGCTCATCTACCTGGGCATCCCGTTCTTCGGCGGCATGCTCACGCGCCTGATCGGGGTCAAGCTCAAGGGCCGCGAGTGGTACGAGCAACGCTTTATCCCGAAAATCAGTCCTCTCACCCTGATTGCGCTGCTCTTCACCATCGTCCTCATGTTCAGCTTTAAGGGGGACAAGATTCTTGAGCTGCCCTTCGACGTGTTGCTGATCGCCGTGCCGCTGACGATTTATTTCGCGATCATGTTTGTGGTCAGCTTCCTCATGGGCAAGTGGGTCGGCGCGGATTACCGCCAAAGCGTCACCCTCAGCTTCACCGCCGCCAGTAACAACTTCGAACTGGCCATCGCGGTGGCGGTCGCGGTCTTCGGAATCGGCTCGGGGGTGGCCTTCGCCGCCGTCATCGGCCCGCTGGTCGAGGTTCCGGTTATGATCGCCCTGATCAACCTCGCCTTCTGGTTCCGCCGGAAACTCTTTACTCCCCGAGTCTAGGTTCTGGCAAGGGTTCAGCCGGGACTCCGCAGCGCTCGAACCGGCCGGAACCCCGTAAAATACGGGCCATGAGTACTCGATCCCTGCCCCGCAACGGCACCGTTGTGGGCCAAGGTCACCGCGCCCCTGATGGCATCGATAAAAGTTTGGCTTTGCAGAGGGAACGTCTCGTACTTTCACTGTCCTATCTGACACATCCCTCCCTCTCACCGCCATTCTGGATCCCGCCACACCTGCATGAGCCGAAATACCGCCCGTAAACTCCGCAAAATCCTCCTGCGGACGCTCCTGGCGGGCGTGCTGTTGCTGGTCTTGCTGTTCGGCACCTCCCCGTGGTGGCTGGGCTGGACGCTACAGCTGACTCTCAAGGACACCGGCGCGAGCATCGGCAGCTACGAACGCCTCGGCTACGCCGCGTTTGCCCTGCGGGAAGTCCGCTACGCCGACGACGCCTCCGGGCTGGAGGCCGAGATCGACTCCGTGCAAACGGCCACCCCTCCGGCCATCCTCTGGAAAAAACTCACCGGCACCGCCCTCGACATCACCGTCGGCACCGTCTCCCTCCGCCAGGGAACCGCCTCCGCGCCCAAACCGGACGAAAACGCCTCCACACCGGAGGGCGAACCACCCATTCCGGCAGAGCTGGCCGGACAGGCGTTTGACGCGCTCGACCTGCTGGACGGCTGGCCCGTTCACTTCCAGGCGCAGAAGATCGTTTACACCTCGGGAGACATGGGCGTAACCGTGGCGGACCCCACGTACGCCACGGGCAAATTCACCGCAATCGTCACCAGCACCCTCACCGACCAGCAGGTGGCCGTATCGCTGGAGCGCCTCGCCTCCCGACAACTGCGGCTCGTAACCACCGTCTCCCCCGAACCCGTCTCGGTGCAACTCGACCTCTCCCTGCCAGCCGCCGACACCCTCGACCTCACCGGGCAGCTCCGCTGGCGCGAGCAACCGGCAACCTTCGCCACCACCTGGGCCGGTCCCGGTCTGCTGCCCGCAAACGCCCACTTCGAGGCGCGGGACTGGGTCCTGCCCGAGGACATCCTCAGCGCCGAAGACCGGCGCGGCTACGCCGCCCCCCGCGCCACCGTCCTGGCCGAGTGGGACGGCGAAACCTATACCTTTAGTCTCGATGCCAGGGCCGCGCCCGAACAGGCGGACGCAGGCCTAGAGCCGCTCACCGCTCAGGTGCTGGCCAATGGCGACACCACCTCGGTCCGGCTAGAGAAAGTCGCTGTCGAGGGCGGCTGGATCACCGCGCAGTTGGCCGAGGCCGTCACGATTCCTTTCAATAACCTGCGCGACCTCCCGGCGGCGCGTTTTCACCTTGAGGCCGACCTCTCGCAGCAGAGCCTGATCCCCGTACAAGGCCAGATCACAGCCTCACTGGTAGCGGACGACCGAGCGGATAATCCCACCCCGCTCGTCACCGCCCGTCTGGAGGCCCGCGGGCTGGCTTATGAGGAATACACCGCCGATGCCGCCCACCTGGATGCCGAGCTGGACTGGCCGCAGCTCACTTTGCGCTCCTGCGCGCTCACGCTGCCGGAGGATTCGTCCCTCACCCTCAGCGGGGGCTACGATCTCAAGCACGAAGAGCTGAGCGCGATCCAAGGCTCGCTCGCCCTCTCCGGCCAGCTCGCCCGGCAGTACGCCCCCGAGGCCCCGGAATTTGATCAGCTTAAAGTAGATTTCAACATCGAGGGTCCCCGCGTACGTCCCCGGCACGAGGGCGACATCACCTTGACACAGTTCGCCTGGGCCGAGGACAAGCTGGACATCTCCCTCCACTGGCGCGGCGAGCACGGCGCGCTCGAAGTGCTCTCGGGCGAGGGCGGCGGCGATGCGCTGGACTTCACCTGGGAGGGCGACGCCGATCTCGGTCTCGACTCCCAGCGATTGAGGGTTAGCAAGGCCAGTCTGCGCCCCCGCGACTACGCCGAGCTGGAACTGCGCCAGCCCGTCACTCTCACCCGTACCGACGACGGCACCGTCACCCTCTCCGAACTGGCCATCGATGGCAGCGCAGGCGGCAGCGTACGCGCCCGTGCGCAGGTCCACTGGCCCGAGAGCGGCGAGGTCAGCCTTTCCGCAGCCAATGTCAGCCCCGTCTGGCTCAAGTTGCTCACCGATGCCAAGCTGCCCTTCCCCGCCCACCTGAGTGAACTCAAGGCCAGCGCCAACTGGGCCGACGGCCCCATGAGCTACGCCCTCACGGTCAAGGCCACCGGCGAACCGGAAAACCAGCCCCCGCTCACGCTCTCGCTCGATCTCTCCGGGGACGCCGAGACCCTCCGGCTCAACGGGCTCGACGCGCGTCAAGGCACCTCTGTCCTGGCCGAGGCCAAGGGCCAGCTCCCACTCAGCATAGACCCGACCGCCGACCATATCGCGCTTCTGCGGCCCGGTGCCCCGGCGGACTTCACTCTCTCGGCCCAGCCCGGCACCTCGCCGCTTTGGCAGTGGTTGCAGGAGCAATATCAGGTCGTGCTGGAAGAGCCTAGCCTCTCCCTCCAGCTCGCCGGCAGCCTCGACGCGCCCACCGGCAGCCTGCGCGCCTCGCTGGCGCGGCTGGACACCGCCGAGGATAGCGAGCTGCCCAAGCTTCCTCCGACGGAGAACTTGCGTGTTCAGGCCGATTTTTCGCCCGATGAAATCACGCTCGGCACTCTCAGCCTCGACCTCGCCGGACGCCCGCTCAACGCCCAGGGGCGACTCCCCATGTCCGGCAACGCGTGGGACGCCCTCGTGAGCGAAGGCCGCCCCCCGGAACTGAAGGAGGCCACTGGCTCGCTTCGACTGGACACGGTGCCACTGAGTGCCTTTTCCGCCTACCTGCCCGACCTGCTGCGCCCCGGCGGCACGGTGGACTTGAGCGCCGAGCTGCGCCCAGGTATCGACTGGTCAGGAGAACTGGCTGTCGTCGGGGTGGAGACCATGCCGCTGCCGCAGATAGGCTCCGTCACGGGGATCGAAGCCCGCATGGCCGTCAAGCAGACCCGCCTGGAAATCACGCGCGCCTCGGCCCAGATCGGCGGGCAGGAGCTGGCTGTGACCGGTACGGTCGATGTCGAGGATATGGAGCAGCCACGCTTCGACCTCGCCATCAAGGGCGAGCAGGTTCCCTTCGTGCGTTCCCCGGGTCTGATCGTGCGCGGCAGCCCTGACCTGACCCTGCGTACTGACGAGTCCGGCGTGACCACGCTGGGCGGCGCAGTCGGGCTCGACGAAAGCTTTTTCACCCTCGACCTGACCGCTCTCACCCAGGGCGGCGGGGGCGGCAGCGTGGACACGCCCAAGCGCAGCTTCCCCTACGTCTCGATCGAGGAAGAGCCGCTCGCCTCTTGGCGGCTGAACATCGACGTGGAGGGCGAAGGCTTCCTGCGCGTGCGCGTCCCGGTCTTCGAGGGCATCGTCTCGGCTGACATGATGGTGCGCGGCACGATGCGCGACCCGCTGGTACTCGGGCAGGCTACGATCGACCAGGGCATCGTCATGTTTCCCTTCGCCAACCTGAGGCTCCAGCAGGGCACCGTCACCATCCGCCAGGACCGCCCGGACGAGCCCATGCTGGACATCACAGCGACGGGTCGAGCCTATGGCTACGACCTCGTCATGCGGGTGAGCGGCACCGCCGAGGACCCCCAGCTGACCTTTTCCTCCACCCCCGCCCTGGAGCAGGGAGACATCCTGCTCATGATCACCGCCGGACGCATGCCCGCCAGCGACCAGCGCTCCGCGCAGAGCCGCCTGACTGGCCTCGGTGTCTTCATCGGCAACACCATCCTGGTGGACCTCGGCCTGGTCGATCCGCTCGACGACCAGTTACAGGTTTTCGTCGGCGAGGACGTCACCCTCACCGGCAAGGACACCATCCGCGTCATTTACCGCATCAACGACACCTGGGCCATCGTCGGCCAGTACGACCGCTTCGACGCCTACACCCTCGACTTCAAATGGACCGTTTACGAAGACTAGCACATAACCTGCGCGGCATCTGCCTGGCGGGGCTGCTGCTGGCCTCGCCCTGCCGGGGCGCGGAGCTGTTCGGCCTCATCGGCAACCCGAATGTCGATGTCAGCGGGATGGGCCTGTTCAGCAATATCGAGCTGTCCCGCACCCTGCAAATCCTCGAACCGCGCGAGGGCGAGCGGACGACCTTTGACAGTATCTACGTCGAGGACGCGCTGTGGATCCTCTCCGGCGAGCTCAAGCGCCGCGGCTACCTGTACCCCACCATTGAGGCCACCCTTATCAGCGAGGGGGAGTCCCTCTGGCAAGGCCGCTGGAGCGAAGGCGAACTTACACCCAAGCTGCCCCCGAAACTGGAGGGTGACGCCGTTTCCCTCGTACTGGAGCCGGGCGTGCTGTTTTACTTTGATAAGGTGCAGGTGGACGGCCTCCCCGCCGAGATCACCCGCGAACCGGCGAGCTTCTTCTACTCCACGGACCGGCTCATCATTTCCGAACAGGATCGGTTCTTTTCCACAGCCCGGCTGGCCACGGGCGCCGACGCCATCGTGCTCACCCTGCGCGGGCTGGGCTACCGCGACGCCGAGGCCCAAGGCAAAGTCACCGCCGAAAACCGCGACAGCGGCGCGGTGGACGTGCAGGTCCAGGTCAATCCCGGTCCCCTCTACTACGTGGCCAAGCTAACCCTCGTGGCCCCGGCCGCCGAGGGAGACGAGACCGAGCTGGAGGAATCGCTTCCCGAAAACCAACGCTTCGACCCGAGCTGGCTTCAACTTCAGGCCCGGCAGCTTCGCAGCCGCTACTATGCCAGTGGGCACCCCGACGTGGTGATCAAGCAGGAGGTCGAAGTGCTCGACGAGGAGGGCGATATCCGCCGCACCCACGTTACCCTCACCGCCGAACCTGGCCCCGTCATACACATCGGACAGGTCAGCTTCAAGAACGCCGAGAGCGTAAACCCCGAGCGGCTGGAGCGCCAGGCCGACCTGCAAACCGGCGAGCTCCTGGACCGCACGCAGGTCGAGGTCGGACGCGAACGCCTGAGTCGCCTGGGTGTGTTCCGCTCCATCCGTATCGACTACGAGGAGGACGCCGAGGGCGTCTGGAACGTCGTCTATGACACCGACATGAAGGAGCAGACGCAGGTGAACCTGATCTTCGGCGTGGGCAGCTTTGACATCGTCCGGGGCGGCTTCGAGGTCCTCCAGAACAACCTCTGGGGCGAGGCACACAACTCCCGCTTCAGCGCGATCAAGTCCGTGCGCGCCACCTACATCGACTACACCTACTCGATCCCGCAGATCCTCGGCGAGGACCTCGACTTCTTCCTCTCGGCGAACTACCTGTACCGCGAGGAAATTTCCTTCGACCGCGAGGAGTACGGCGGCTCCGCCGGGCTTCAGCACTTTTTCAGCGAGATCGACACCGCCGCCAGCGTGCAGTTCAACTACGGGCAGGTCGAGGCCAACAACGCCGACATCACCAACCCGCCCGGCCCGACGCGCTCACTCGTCTCCAGCGTCACGTTCAAGGCCAACCGCAGCGAGATCGACAACCCGATCTTTCCCACGGACGGCTGGCAGGTCTTCGGCACCTCGGAGTTCGCCTTCACCGAGCTGGGCGGACAGGTCGAGTTCCAGCGCATCGAGATCGGCGGAGCCTGGCACAAGCCCGTGACCGACAGCGGCCTGGTCTTCCACGCCGGGTACAAAACCGGCGTCGTCACCACCTTCGGGTCCGTGAGCGAAAACATCCCCGTGCCCAAGCGCTTCTTCCTCGGCGGGGAAAATACCGTGCGCGGCTTCAAGCGCGATGAGGCCTCGCCCGTCAACGCCCAGGGCCAGTACATCGGCGCGGTCAGCTACATGCTCTGGCAGGTCGAGTTCGAGCAGCGCCTGACGG
>JAUTCS010000069.1 GCA_030673825.1 Verrucomicrobiota bacterium JB024
CTCGGCTCCCATGGGAGGGCCTATGCGACTTCCGCGGGCAAGGTCCTGATCGCCCACCGCGATGAAGCCCTCTGGGAGAGTTACGCCCCGGTTCCCGAGGAGCGGTCCAGCTCCATCACCCCGTACACGAACATCGACAAGAAACGCTTTATCGCGCAGCTCCGGCAAGCGCGTGAACGCGGAATCGCCTGGAACCAGCGCGAGTCGAGTTCGGACCATGTGTCGCTGGCCGCCGTGGTGCGCGAGCCCTTTATCCCGCAGGCGCGGCTGGCCGTCGCGCTGCTTATGCGTTACGAGGAACTGCGCCTGCGCGACGAAGCCGAGCTGGAGCATGCGCTGTTGGCGCTCGCCTCCGACCTGGAGCGCATGCTGGGCGGATACGGAAAATAGCCGGCGCCCACGACGCCGGCTATTTCGAGATTTTCAGGGGGCAGCGTGTTGTCTTTATACAGTCCTACTGCCGATCCGCGTTCTTCGTGAAGAGGACCTACCGGACGGGAATTCCCGTCATGAGTTCGCTGCCGTTGGCCCTCACCTCATCCTTCGACAGGAACTCGACGTGCCCGTCGGCAAAGGCGTAGTTCGAGCCTTTGCCGTCATGGTAATCACTCAGGAAGGATTCCCCGGCCCCCGTGCTGAGGGAATGCAGCACGGTGTTGGCACCGGTCCAGACCTCACCGTAGAAGATCGTTTTCGCCGGATCGGGGATGATGGCGAAGTACTTACGGGTGGTGTTGCTGGCGATGCCGTTGACGTGGACATAGACGTTCAGGCCGTAGCTGCACGGCGTGCTGACGATGCTCTCGGTGCGCACGACGTTATCGGCCGGGCAGCGGAAAACACTGTCGCCTTCATCGATCCGCGGAGAGGTGTCGCCGAAGTAATCCAGGATCTGGACGGCCCACCGGCTGCGGTCCCCGTCCTCGTTCTTGTGAACCAGCGGCATCTTGCCGTTATGGTCGTTGATGTAGGTCAGGGTGGCCCCCATGATCTGACGCAGGTTGGAGGCGCAGACGGTGAGTTGGCCTTTCTCGCGGACCTTGCTCACGGCGGTCATGCACATCGTGGCGAGGATGCCGATGATCACTACGATCACCAGCAGCTCGACCAAGCTAAACCCAGCCTGAGGGCCGATGCGGATAGGCCGTTTCGTCTTCATCCGGGGGCAGTATACCATGTTTTTATCTGAACGGGGCAGGGTGGGACTGGCGTTAGCGGCGGAAGCGACGCACCCGGCGGGCAAGTACGGCGAGTCCCAGGACAATGACGCCCAGGGCGGCTCCGGTCTCAGCCGGTTCGGGCACGCTGACCACCTGGATGGAGTTCAGGAAGCCACGGTTCTCATTCTCTGTGACGCCGGTGGCGAAAATCACCAGATAGGGGTCCGCTTCGCTCAGCGTAACCGTCAGCTTGACGTAGTTGGAGCCTTCGATCCAGGAGCCGACGACCGAGTTGGTCGAGGTGCCATCCGGCGAGTCCACGTACGGGGTGGTGTCGATGCTGGCCGTGCTGGCGGTGCTCATTCCCCAGAAGCCAATCGTGGCCCCGAAGGTAGGAGCGCGGTTCGTGTTGGCGCCGGTGACGTAAATGTCGTAAGTTCCGGCTCCCAGCCCGCCGATGGCGATGCCTACCACGACATCATAGGAGATGCCGTCGCGGCCCACGGAGGTGCCGCTGAAGACGCCGGTATTTGTGTCCGTGCCCATCTCGATGGAGACCGGTGCGCCGGCAAAGGTCAGGACGGCCTGATTAAGTGTGGAGGAGCGACCGAGGTTGAGCGTGACGCCATCGGCGGCCGAGCCGTCACCCCAGAAGACCCCGGAGGTCACGTCGGCGGTCTGCACCTTGTTCCAGGACGTGCCCGTGTACTCGCTGTCAACCGTGTGATAGGGGCTGTTGCTCTGATCGGTCCCGGTCACGGTGATGGGGCCAAAGTCGAGCATCAGGACGTTGGCGGCGGCGGAGCCAGCGGCAATCAGCAGCAGGGCACCGGAGAAAACGAGGGAGCGGGTATGGGATAGAATCTTCATGGTGTATGGTGTTTCGTGGGTGAATCTTCGATGAACGAATAAGTCTCTTATCGGATAAATTTTTGGTTATCGTATAAGGCCCGCAATTCATTTTCATGAGATATGGGCAAGGCTGTTCCACAGGGGGAACAACTTTCGGCCTCAGTTCACGGCGATGCTTGAGAGGCTCAGACTCCAGGCCGGATTCCCGGATTTTCGTGGCCGTGGCCAAGCCGGGGCTTCCGACAGACCGCCGAAACTGATCTTGCGCAGGACCGGCCCGGGGAGGCGGACAGGCGGGTTGTCATTGAGCTGAAGCGTCACACCGTGGTTCTCAAGCGTGACTGTGAAAGGGTTCCAATCCCCTTCGGACGCATGCCCGATCAGTTGCCATGCGTTATCCCCCGCCCGTGCCGCTTCGTAGCGGGGTTGTCCCGTGGTGGGGTCCATGCTCACCCTCAGGCGTACGCCCGCTCGGGTTTTTCCACCGACTTCCAGGATGCTCATGTTGCGGGCGAGTGCGTCGAGACGTGTTTCGAATTGCAGGGTCAGCTTTTCCTTTGCCGTCAGCTCCGGGGGCAGGACCAGAGCGAGCGAGCTCTCCGGGAGGGAAAAACGCGCAAGCGTGTCATCAAGGGTAAGGCCCTGGCGGGCCCCGCGCGGAAGCAGAAACGGCCGTGTGAAGTCGGGCAGAGGCTCGACCCGAGTCGCACCGATATTCGCGTAGCCATGCTCACCGCGGCCCTGCGTGTACACCAGGTAAAGGGCATCACCGGAGACGATCCCGTCCGGATAGCACGCCAGCCCATTCTCAGGCTGCACGAGAGGACCGGGCAGGAGCAGGTTGGGATCGTCCACGGGGGAGAGAAAAAGGCTTAGGCCGAAACGGGTGTTCCAGCTGGACTGCGGGACGGAGCGGACCCAGTCGTTGGCCACGGCGAGGAGGCCCTCGCTAGGGGACGCCTTGGCTGCGAAGGGGCGGGCGCTGAGGCTGTCAATCTCCACCGGTACGGCCTCGGTCCAGCTCAGGCCGCCGTCCCGGCTCTCTCCGGTCAGCAGGGTGCGGTAATCCTCACGTCCCGGATCGGGCATGCGGCTGGTGTTGCGGGCAAGAAAGCGCAATGTGCCGTCTGCCTGCTCGTAGAGCGAGAGCTCCCAATGATAGATCTGGTCGTCGTCGCCGTGCTGAGCCGGATCGCCGCCATGCCCGGACCACTGGGCTCCGGCGATGGGTTCGCTCCAGTACCACGAAGTGCCGTTATCGTCGCTTATCAGCACAGCCTGGAGACGGTTGCGAATCCAGAGGCCTTTTTTGCTGACGGGTGGCAGGCTGCATGGGATGAGGATCCGACCCTTGCTCGTGACAAGACCGTGCCCCGTCGGAAATCCCGTTAGCCGATCCTGCACCGCTCCGGGCGCAGCGGGCACATCCTGATGGGTCCAGGTCTTGCCATCAGTGGTACGCGAGACAACCAGTCGCCCCTCGGACGGCATACTCCAGGCGCAGTACAGATCCTCGTCGTGGACATTGACCAGGGCTGGCTGCCACGGAACCGCCCAGCCATAGATATCGGAGAAAAGCGTTTGCGGCGGACTCCAGATCGTGAAATCCGTACTAGTACTGAGGTACAGGGCCTGGCCCGGTTTGCCTTCGGAGCCGTTGGGATTACCCATCCAGACGGCCAGATAGGTTCCCTGAAAGCGGACCACATCCGGGGCGTGGCTGTAGCGGGGCTCACCCTCGACTCCCGTATCCTCATAGACATACCCGATCGAAACCTCGGGTGAATATACGGGAATCCCTGCCGCTTCACCAGTCAGTGCAAATAAAGCGGACGGCGCGCATACGCTGAGGAGCAGGAATCGGGGCGAGAAATAAGCGGGGTCCATCATCGAACAGTGAAACCGCGGGTTGAGCTTAACAATGGGAAAACCGGCTTGCCTCAGCCGTGCGTTCCGCAAGTGGAACACTCCTCGCGGTCAGCGACGTTCACTTCCGGCTGCCGGTAATGTGCATTGAGGTGAGTACGTATCAGGTCGCCGGGAAATTCGTCTGCAGTGTAAACGGAGAGACGGTGCTCTGAGGTGCAAACAGGGCGGTATCCCAGCTCCCGGAAATGCCTCCAAAGCATAATATTTAGGTTGTTCGGATGGAGTATTACTTCTTTGTGCTCCATGGTGCACAATTCTGTTGACAAGGCTATCTCGGAGCTCTTTTTTAGGCATGAACAATGAGGCCCAGGGCCCATTCCCCAACTAACCCTTATTTCCCAGTTATGAAAAAGATACTCCTACTCAGTGGTCTCGTACTGTCGTCATCTTTGACGCTTCAGGCCCAGCTCGCGGACGGTTTTGAGCAGTACACGGCCGGCGTCACCCTCAATGGGGACAACGGCGGAAGTGGTCCCTGGACGAGTGCCTGGACGGCCAGCACGGGCTCGGGGATGGTGACGGCAAAGACCCTCGTCTACTCGAGTGGCTCGGTCTACTCCTACGGCGGCAACAACGTGATGAGCCAGGGCTTCAGTCCCAGCACCGACAACACCAGCTACCAGACGCACCGCAGCTTCACCGCCTATGACGGTGCCACCACGAGCGAGTTCTTTGTCAGCTTTTTGATCAATACGCCCAACATCGGCGCGGGTTCCGACGACTTCCTGCAGATCTGGATCGGCTCTGCCACCGCCTCCACCTCTACCGCGTCGCAGACGGACAAGTTCGGCTTTATCCTCCGCAACGGGGATATCCGCGCCCTCTCGCCGACTCAGGAGGTGAGCTCCAGCATCGAAATGGCGAACGACAACACGTACATGGTGGTGATGCGTATTTCGACAGATGCCCCCAATGGTACCGCGAACCAGTACGACCAGGTTGATCTCTATCTGAACCCGACCTCCACCCTGAGCGAATCGACCCCGATCGCGACCGCGGTGACCTCGGCGAGTGTCTCTTCTCTCACGCAGCTCGGCGTGCGCTTCGCGCTTTACGAGGCCGATACGGATGGTGCCTACATTGACAACGTCATGATTGGCGACACTTGGAACGCCGTCGTCATCCCTGAAAAGTCCACCTTCATGCTGCCCGCTCTGGCCCTGGGAGCTGCCTGGCTGATCGGTCGCCGCAAGAAAAAGGGCTGATCGCTGATTTGGATCGAAACGTATCTTTTTCAGATCCTCCCACTGGCTGCTCTGGCCGTGGGAGGATTTTTGTTTGTCGGGCGGTTGGAGGCAGCTTCCGGTGTTCTCTGTGGTTGCCCGGTCGTTTGTACTAAAGACTGGATACACCGGACGGTATTTTATACTCTACCTGTGATCTCGTCCACAGGAGATGATTAGATAGCCAGGTGGCTTGGGTTTCAGGAATCCGGCCAAGTGCCAGAGCGAATGCTGGAGGGAGTTTCTATTTTGTCTGGTGCTTATCGCCTCTACTGGACGGGCGCTGTCAGCCAGTCCGGCATGGGTCGGCGGCCGTGCCGTTCCGGCGACTCCGTTGCTCCACTCGACCTTAAAAAGCTTGGTGGACTTGGCCTCTGCAGTCCTTGACCAGAAGAGCTCAGAGCTCTTCGTGCCTTGGTGGCCAAATCGTTGGGATAAGGGGATTACTCTCCCTTGACCGGCGACCACAGGTCCTGGGGGCCACCCCTGTTGTAGGGGTGCTTGGCTATCGCCTCCGCGTCCTCGAAGAAACGGACGGAGCCATCCACCATGAGGGCGTCGCGGCCGCCGTTGTAGGTGCTTAGCGGCTTGTTGGATAAATAGGTCGGCTCGTACACGCTGTAGCCGGGGACCGTGTTTTTCCCGGTGGAGCCCATGAGACCCTCGGTAGCCAGAATGGTGTCGGCCGGGTTCGTAATGGAGGCGACGGGGTAGCCGGTTTCGTACTCGTTCCCCGCTGCGTCTCGGTTCTTTTGCTGCAGGCGCTCATTCATGGCGTAACTGGTGATGTAGGGGCGTCCGCCGTTATCCCGGACCATCTCCACGATGACGGGGGAGAGATACGGCGAGTCGAACAGCGCGTCGCCGACGGGCTTATAATTGGGGTCCAGCTCGGCGTACTCAAGCGTCGCTCGTCGCCAGTAGGCGGCGGGGGAGGAGTTGACGTGGAAGACCGGCGGGAGCCTGCCCCCGTGCTCGCTCGCATACATGGCAAAGGCGTTCCCCAGCGAACGGAGGTTGCTAACGTTGGTCGAGTGGTTTGCGCTTTCACGGACCTTGCCGATGGTAGGTATGAGAATCCCGGCGAGGGCGCCGATCACGGCTATGACCACCAGCAGCTCGATCAGGGAAAACGCCCGCCTCACCGGTCGTGGCTGTGCCATGAGGGAAACTCGAACAAGATATATCGGGGAAATGCGGGGCATGAGATCGTCTTTACGGATTATGGGCGTATTTTCCGGTGTATTAAGCGCTATTTTTAGCTTGTGTTCAAGCTTTTTGTGCACCACGGTGCATTAACTTGTTTTGCTCTATGAATATCCCTACCCAGCTTCGTTGCCTCTGTCTTTCATTTGTCTTGCTGCTGCCTTTGTTCGCGGCTGGAGCCGGGATCGAGGTTGAGCCGGAGGCGAAAGCACCCGGCGTGGATTATAAGGCCGAGCAGGCACTTCTGGTGATTCCTTCTACATTGAAAGGTCCGTATCAGGTGAAAGCCGGGGCGGTGGATATTACGGGCGACGAGAATTTCGCGGCCACCGTGGAGGTCGAGCGGCTTGAGCGTTTGGCGGCCTCCGGCGAATGCGAGGCAAACCTTGTGATCGAGTTTGCCAACGGTGAGATTTGGAAATGGGGCTACAATGCGCGGGAGAAGGTGATCGTCGACGCTCACCGTGGCGAGGAACTGATCTACCGCAACGGATGGACGGCCACGGCGCCGACGGGCCTCAAGGTCGTCCGGATCGGCCAGTCCGTTTTCTTTGAGCAGGCGGGACGTCTGGTCTATTATCGCCCCCTGGAGGGCAGGAGCGTCTCCCGGCTCTGGCTGGAGGTGGACAACCGCACCGGCCAGGGCGCCGATATCCGGCTGAGCGGGATTGAGGTTTCCCCACTGGGGACAGTGGACGCGCCAACGGCCCCCTACGCGCGGCCTTTCGCGAAAAAGGTCTTCATGAACGTGCTCGGATGGATGCCGCCGGAGAAGTTCCCCGCCACCTTTGCCGAGCAATATTACGACTTCCCGGCCCTGCCGGTGGCAGACGGGATACGCGGGCAGGTCGAGGCGATGGGGAAGCACGGGGTTGACGCTGTGCTGCTGGATTTCCTCGGCACCAAGCGCCCCTCGATGATCCTGCCGCAGTTCGACATGTCGGACGCATGGTTGAAAGCCATCCGTGAATCCAGCACTCCGCAGATGCAGTTCGCCCCGTTCTGGGAGTACGACTCGGGCGGCGCGGACCCTTACCACAGTTCCGCGGGCATCGGTACGGACAACCTCGCCGACGCGGCCCGCTTCGTGGCCGACATCATCGAGTACAACTACCGCCGCTATCAGGAAGACCCCGAGCTGTACCGCCTGCAAGGCCGCCCCGTGGACTTCCTCTACAACTCGATGATCTACAACGAACCGGAGTTCTGGCGCGACGTGCGGGCGCATCTGACCGACTCGCTCGGCATGGCGCCCATTTTCTCGCTCGGGCCGGGCGGGCTGCCGATGACGCTGCACGCGGAGTTCGACCCGGACTATTTTCACCGCTACACCGACGAGTACTTCGAGTCCGTTTTCGTCTTCAACCTGTGGGGGCCCACCGCGGATGTTTTCCCCGGCAAGATCATGGACCACTACCGGGACCGGGAGCCGCCGGTGCAGGTCATCGGGACGGCCGTGCCGGGCTACTGGAGCGTCCGGCATAATCACCGCACGATCGTGCATCCGCGCTTCACGGAGCGCTTGCGGGAGTCCCTCGGTGAGAGTCTGGCTGCCGACGTTGATGGCGTGCATGTCACGACCTGGAACGACTTCTGGGAGAATACGCACTTCGTCCCCAGCTTCTCCTTTCTCGATTCCCGCCTGGAAGTACTCAGCGCGATGACGGCGAAGTGGAAGGGCGAACCCGCCCGGGATGGAGCGAGCCGCATGCCCCGGGCCATCCTCTCGTACCGCAAGGTCGTCTATCCCGGCGAGCCCATTGATTTCGAACTGTTGTTCTTGCCAACGGAAGGCTTCGGTGGCGAAACCACGGCAACGGTCCGTTTTTACAACGAGGACGGGGCGGAGCTCTTCGCGGGGCGGGTGGAAGCATCCGTCTCTGACGATCTGGTCCCGGTGCGCGCTTCCGAGGTTGGGGAGGAGTGGGTCCTGCCAAGGTCTTTCCCGCAGAAAACGGCGATCACGGTCGAGGCCGTCATCGAGCAGGGCGGGGAGGAATTTGCCTGCTACAATCTGCCGCAGATCGCCGTCCTGCCGTTCAGCTTCCTCGACCCGGACCTGCTACTTTACTCCGTGCCGCTGCACCGGCTGATACCGGATGGAACGGACGCCGAGCTGGAGATCAACGGCGAGCTCGCCGGCACCGTTACGACGGACGGGCTGGTCGGCTACCGACTGGCGGGCGGCGAGGACGGCCTGCAGTTCGCCGTCACCCGCAACAGCCATGCCGTGCGCATGATGGCGGACGCGGAGCTGGCCGGGTCGGAGTTTTTCCCGGGGCGTAACTCGAAGATCGTTTTACAGCCCAACCGTTACGAGTGCTTCATCGACGCGATGAGCGATCAGGGGCGCCGCCCGATGGTTCCGGAGATTCAGAACTGGCGCGCGGCGAAGTCCCTCTATCCGATCGAGCTCGGGGGCGACAGCTACTACGCGGCGCTGGTGCTGGATGCAGAGGGGCACTACGCCTACACGCCGATTGTCTGGACGCAGTTCGAGCGGGAGGGCGCCCGGTGCGTCGGCTCATACGTCTTTAACGGGATCGAGCAGGGATACGTCCGCAACCGCAGCGCCGCCGGACGCGATATCGAGTTCGGCACGCGGGCCAACAACCCGAAGACCGTCTTTTTACGACCTGACTTCCCGGTTATGGCGTGGGGACCCGAGACCGGTCCGGTCAGCCTGCCGATCGACTTCCTGCCGCCCGCCGCGGCGTCGGTCGAGTGCGTGTTTCGCTTCGAGCACTCCGGCGAGCCACAGGTGATCCTGGGGCAGTCTCATCACTCGCGGCAACTGGACTTGCGCATCAACGAGGCCGATCAGTTCGTGCTCAGCCGTGTCGATGAGACGGGGCAGAGCGTGGAGCTGATCTCCCCCGTGCTGAAGCCTGGTGTCGTCCACCAGGTGGTGGGCGTGTACGATGGCTTAGAACTGCGCCTGTACGTCAATGGCGTCGAGGTGGACAGTGCTCCGTGTCGGGGCGTGCGGACCGGCGAGGGCATCTGGTTGGGCGGGATCGGCGACGAGCGTTTCCAGGGCGAGCTGGTCCGGATGAATGTCTTTAACGGCGCTCTCTCCGCCGATCAGGTGGAGGCAATGCACGAACGCCTGGAACTGCTTGAGCTGAACGCGCCGAACTGATCGGTTGCCGTAGTTTCGTTGGTCTATGGAGAGTGCGCGTCGCCGGGTGATTCAGCCCAGCCCGGCACGCGTGCTCCCGGACCCGTCCACTCCGCTAGGCAACGCCGTTCTGGCGCGGGGCCGGGCCGGTGGAGGCGCGTTCGATGATCTTGACGGGGATGCTCGTGCCCTTGTGGTTGCGCTCGGGAGCGTCGGGGCCGCCGCTGATCATGCGCCAGAGTTGCTCGGCGGCGGCGAGGCCGACGAGCTCCCGGACCTTTGATGTCGTGGTCAGGGAAGGGGAGAGAAACGGTGCGAAATAGTCGTCCCCCATACCCGTAATCGAGACATCCTCGGGGATGCGCAGGCCGATGCTGCGGATGCCTTTCATCGCTCCCATGGCCAGAGAGTCGTTGTCGCAGACGATGGCCGTTGGCCGGGATTTGTGCCGAATCGCTGAGATGGCGCACTCCGCGGCCTGTTCGGGCTTCCAGTCGCAGAGCTTGATCCAGTCCATATCGATCTGCAGGCCGAACTTCTGCATCGTCTTCAGGTAACCATGGTAGCGCTTGTCGATGACATCCTCGTTGTTTTCCCCGCGCAGGTAGGCGATGCGCGTGTGGCCGAGATTGACCAGGTGGGTGATGATCTGATCCATGGCCCCCAGGTCGTCGGCGGAGACGTGGGGCACTTTGACCGACTCGACATTCGGCCCGATGATGACGAACGGGATGTTGTCCTTCTTCAGCTCCTCGAAAAACTTGTTCGTGGCCTTCTGGTTGGACGGGGCGATGATCAGCCCCTCCACGCGGTGGCAGACGGCTTCGTGAAAGCTCAGCTGCTCGATCTCGGGCTTGTTCTCCGTGGTGTACACGAGCGTGGAGTATGACTCCTCCATGAAGTACCGCTGGATCGGACCGAGAATCCCGCCGATATCCTTGGTCGAGTGCGACATGACGACTGCGATCGACTGGGTCTTGCCGGACATGACGCCCTTGACCAGTCGGTTCGGCTTGTAGTGGTACTGCTGGGCCACCTCCTTGACATGCTTTTTGACGGCCTCGGAGATGCGTGGGTCGTCGTTGAGCGCACGGGAGATGGTCGTGTGGGAGACTTTGCAGATCTCGGCGAGTTGTCGGAGTCCAATAGCCATTTAAAGCGTCAGGGTGGAGGGCGGTTACTTTTTATATTCACAGAGTTTACAGGGAATTTTAGGGCAAAGTGAATCTTTTAAATTTCATTATGTAAGTTGTTTGTATTAAGCATAATAAGTTTGATTATGGGTTTTGATTTAAATAGGTTTACATGGTGCATAAAGATGTTGACATGCGCAGCCCTCTGACAGAGTGTATTTTCAATGAGTATCTCGCCCGCCCCCGGGCGTTCCCCGGCATCGGTTGGATTGCCATGAGTTGATGTTATGAGAGCTCGGACTTCGATGCAGTATCCCGTCATGATTCAAGCGCCCCTAATTTCCCTGCTGTTCACAATCCTTTCGCTGGTCGCGACAGGCGTCCATGCGCAAATGGAAGCCATACAGGAGTCTGCGCAGGCGCGTCTCAACAACCTCGGCCCGGATGTTCGCGTGGTCGAGTTGGAACCGGGTGAATACCGTGTGTCTTCGAACGGCCAGCGGGCGGCCTTTGTGCTGCGCGGGCTGGAGGACGTCGTCATCGACGGGAACGGCTCGACGATCGTGGTCGAGGATTTCAAGTCCGCGTTCTTCATCGCCGATTGCAGCAATGTGACGATCCAGAACTTTGTGCTCGATATGGACCCGTTGCCCTACTTGCAAGGGCGGGTTCGCGAGGTGGACGAGGCGGCGCGCAGTGTCCTGGTCGAACTGGATAAAGGCTTTGCGGGGATGGAGGTGCTCAAGGCCTACTTCAAGCTCAAGCTCGCCGTGCTCTATGACGATGCCGGGCGCTTGCTTCCGTCGCAGTCGGACTGCTCCGTGTCCGGTGTGGGGGAGGCGGGAGCGGGAATGATTCGCGTCCAGCTCAGTCCCTATGACACGGACCTGAGTCTGGCGGACTGCGGCTATGCGCCGGGCGTACGTATGGCCCTGACCGGAAAAGGGCAGCCCATCATCGAGCAGCACGATTGCAGCGGTATGGTTTTTAAAAACGTCACGGTCCACGCCTCGGCCGGGTTGGCTGTCTATGAGCGTGCCGCCGATGAGGGCAGCGTCTATGAGGGCTGTTCCATCGTACGTCTTCCCGCTTCGGACCGTCTGCTGGCGGGCAATGCCGACGGCTTCCACTCGTCGATGGCCGTGGAGGGCCCGGCGTACCTGAGCTGTGAGGTTTCGTCGATCTGCGACGATGCCTTCGCCGTGCACGGCTTTTTCTCGCTCTTGCTTGAGTCATCCGCGCCGGACCGGATCGAGATTGCGCCCCTGTTACGCCGCGACTTCGAGGTCGGCAGTGAGCTCAACTTTCACGACATCCACAGCCTGGAACCGCTGGGTAGCGCCCGCGTCACCGCTATCGTGTCCAGCCGCGACCCGGCGAAGCTCAAGGCCGCGCACGACCTGAGCGCGGCGGCGACCCGCGAGGGGCAGCGCATCATCCGCATGGCCAGCGAGGAGGTGCTGACCGTAACCCTGGACCGGGAGGTGGATCTGCCCGCGCTCACCCTGATCGAGTCCGAGGCGATGTGCGGGGCCGGTAGCGTGGTTAAAGATTGCCGCATCGACAATGTCCGGGGCCGTGCGATCCTGCTCCAGACGACTGACGCGCTGGTCGAGCATAACACGGTCTCCTGGCTCACCCTGCCGGGCATCGAAGTCAGCGGCGAGATTCCGTGGATGCAGGGACCCTTCTCCAAAAACGTTATCGTGCAGGGCAACACGTTCGAAGACGTCGGTTTTGGCCTGTCGGGCAAGGCCTCGTACAAGACCGCGATGGGGGCGATCAGCCTGCATGCTTACTACAGCGGTCCGCTGAAGGAGAACCTGTACCTGATCCAGGATGTGCTGATCGCAGACAATGTGGTCCGCGGCTCTGGCCTGCCCGCGTACTCCGTTATCAATGCCGAGGGCGTGACCATAGAGGGGAATGTTTTTGAGGATGTAAACACGCTGCCGGTGCGACGGGCGGGCGAAGACCTGGGCGTGGATGCCTCGGGTGATTTTGTGGTGGCCTCGGTCGCTGACCTGGAGGTCGCCGACAATGATTTTATCAATCTGGTGAGTGGTGAGGCGCAGACGCCGGAGCCTGTCCAGAAGCGAAGAATTCGGAAGTAACGGTATGGAAAAAATCAATACAGCGGACGCTGACATCGCGATCATTGGCGGCAGCTTCGGAGCCATCGCTGCGGCGCAGGCCTGCCTTGAGCGGGGCTACCGCGTGATCATGACTGAGCAGTACCCGTGGATCGGCGGGCAGGTTACCAGCCAGGCGCTGTGCGCGCTGGACGAGTATCACGATCCGATCTCGGAGGGCGGCGTCGGGTATAGCCGACGATACGGTCAGTTCCGGCAGGCGCTGCGCGACTATTACACGCGGGGCTACAAGCTCTCGCGCTTCGGCAGCGAGCAGAAGCATTTCAACGCGGGCAACTCTATGAACTCCATGGTCGTGGCAGAGCCAACGGCGGCCCGTCAGGTGATCGAGGATCTTTTTGCTGACGCGGTTGCTGACGGGCGTCTGCAGGTGTACACCGAGCATGTGCCCGTCAGCGCCGAGGTGCAGGGCAGGCGCATTCAGTCCGTGGTCTGCCGTTCTCTGCGGGAGGATGACTCCCGGCTGAAGATTCGCGCCCGGTTTTTTCTCAGCGGTGACGAGGTAGGCGACCTTTACCCGTTGCTGGACATCCCGTACATGATCGGTTCGGAGAGTCACGCCGAGTACGGTGAGCCGCATGCGCCCGAGCTGGGGAACCCCGAGGCCGTGCAGAGTTTCACTTACTGCATCGCAGTGGAGTACGCGCCCGGCGAGGACCACACGATTGATAAGCCCGAGGACTATGAGTACTGGAAGGCGCTGCACGGGCATCTCTTTTTTCTCGATGCGCCGGGAGCGCGCGGCAGTGACCCGGCCCTGATGTTCCGTGCCAAGAAGGGGCGCAACGAGCTGCCCATCCCGCCCGCTTTCTATTACCGCAGCGTGGTGGACCAGCGTAACTTCGACGATCCGCGCCAGCCCCGCAGCCGCACGATCATCAACACGACCGGCAACGACTACTTCCATGGCAACTTCATCGACAGCCCGGACAAGGCCCGTATCCAGGCCGAAGCGCGTGCGCTCTCACGGGCTTACCTTTACTGGATTCAGACGGAAGCGCCGCGGGACGACGGTGGCCACGGCTACCCGGAGATTCGTCCGCTGCCTGAGCTGACGGGCACGCCGGACGGGATCGCCATGGGGCCTTACATCCGCGAGGGGCGGCGCCTGAAAGCGTACACCGTGGTCACGGAGAACAGTATCTCCTCCGCGGTCCAACTGGGCGCGCGCGCTCAACCGTACCGGGACTCGACCGGGCTGGGCTGCTTTATCATCGACATTCACCGCCGAGTAGGTGGCGAGGAGAGCATTAGCCAGATGGCCCGGCCCTACCAGATTCCGCTCAGTGCGCTGATGACGCCAGAGCTGGATAACTTCGCGGTCGCGGGCAAGGGCATCGGGGTGACCCAGATCGCCAACGGAGCCTACCGCCTGCACAATATCGAGTGGGGCATCGGCGAGGCCGCTGGCGAGTTCGCCGCCTTCGCGCTGGACGAGGACCTGCCGTCGCGCCCGCTGGAGGGGCTGCGCCTGAAAGCCTGCCAGAGCCGACTGGTCAAGGCCGGGGTGCCGCTGGTGTGGTTCGAGGACCTGTCGTATGAGCACCCGGCCTTCGAGGCGGTGCAGATGCTGACCATCTGCGGGCTCCTGCCGCTGGACGGGCGGCACCTGCGGCTGAATCCCTTTTACAGCGTCGCACGCTGCCGCAAGCTGGCGGACCATATCTTTGACCGGCTCAAGGCCGAGGGCGTTGATTATGGCGACCTGCGACAGATGGTGGTTGAGATGCACTGCACACGCTTCACCGAGATGCTGCGGCATGTTTACCTGCTGCTGGAGCGCGTTGGTTGGCCGGAAGCCTTTCTCGCGGATGCGCCTTTCTCCCTGGCGGACCTCGACCTCGATATCCTGTTTCAGGACATCATCCCCGAGGGGATGCACGACAAGGAAGTCTCCCTGCCAGCGGGGCGGTGAGTGAGCCGAACCTTCAGGTCGGTTGCCTATCCACGTCCGTGCTTTTTCGGGAAGGCTGGTCAATGCGAAACGGAGCGGAGAAGATGAGGGTCACCACCCGCCCTGTGCGATTTTATCAGCCTGCTGCTGCTCCATTTCGGGGGAGAGGAGTTTGATAGAGCCGTCGAAGTAGAGGTAGTTGCGTCCGCCGCGGTGCGCCATATTCGGAGCCACTGTGTTGATCGGGCTCATCTCCTGATCAATGTCCCGCAGCATCCAGGTGACGGCGGGGTTGCGCTTCTCCATGTAATCGTGCATCTGCATCGAGGGCCGCGAGCTCAGGTAGCCAAAGGGGTAATTGATGCCGTTGGCATAGGACGCCATGATGCCGTAGGTGCGCACGTTGGAGTAGCCCCTGACTGTCGCTGGTTCAGGTTGGGCCGGGCAGAAAAAGGCTTTGTTCAGACGTACGTTATTGTCCAGCGGCAGGTCCATATACGGCGAGAGGTGGGTCGTCATGACGTTGTTGATTCCCAGCCGGTAATTGGCGTGCTGGGGCACGGTCAGGCCGCCGTTGTTCGGGCCGGGGGGCAACCAGTCATTGTGTTCGCTCACGTACAGGAGCATTGCGGCATGAATCTGCCGGAGGTTTCCCTGGCACTGAAGGGTGTTCGCACGATCCCGTATCGAGCCGACGACAGGAATCAGGATACCGGTCAGGATTCCGATAATCGCCATGACAACCAGCAACTCGGTCAGACTGAACGCCCGGGCGACTCGGCCGCGGCAGATGCTCTTAACGCTCATATTCATGGGGTAGGGGTGATGTTAGGTGGCTGGATATTTTCGGCAAGATAAACGCAGGGATACCGGCTGTCTGGCTTGGGTGGAATATCGGAGGGGGAGTCGCCGGAATGATCGTCTGGCAGGTACAACGAGTCAGGAGATTGTCGTTATCCTCTGATCGGATGATTGCCGTAGACCTGAATGTGTTCCCTTCAAGCTATGTCTGTGCCTGCTGAATACAATAACCGGATGGCTTACACTTGTAATCTTTGACCGTTGCTTCCGCGATCAATGCCCTGCCGATTAATCGGTGAAGATGAGTTTTGGATTACATGTGAAAGTATAGATTGCGTTGAGCCATGCCATCGGGTGGGCATGATTTATGGCGAACCAAAACCTCAACGCTAATGAAGACCCATAAACACACTCTATACATTTGTTTGTCCCTGCTCGCTGTTTTACTCTCACAGGCTGCGTATTCGCAGACCGTGGTTGTCAATTCCGGTTGGTCGGGGCGTTTGAACGACAGCGACCTAGACGGAGTCCCCAGCGGCGGCGTCTACGATACCGGGGCCACTTTTTTGAACGGACTTCTGGGCACCAACTACGGTAAGGCTGACGCCAAGTTCGATACGATCAATGCGACCGGGCTCGATAGTTTTGATTTCGGGTCGGCCGAAATCTCTTTCTATCTCTACAACAAGCAAAACGTCGGGGATACCTCACTGCTGCAAACGGTTAACGTGATCCTGTACACCTCCACCGTGACGGACGGGGCCTCCATGGCTGACTGGTCCCCCTCCTACAGCTCGGCCACGACGGATATCGCCACATTCACCGCGGTGCTGACGCCATCCTCGGCCACGGGGCAGTTTTACACGATCTCTGGCGCGGAGCTCAACGCGGCAATTGCTTCGGTCTTCTCCGAAATCACCACGACTCAGCAGCTCGGGATCCGCTTCGAGTTTGAGAACTATCCGACTTCGACCGACGGCAATAACCACTTCTACTCGATTCAAGGCTTTTCCACCACGACTGAGGCCCGGCGCCCCACGATCACCTTCACGGCTATCCCTGAGCCCTCGACGCTTGGTTTCGGCTTTGGCGCGGTCGGGCTATTCGTAGTGTGCGTAGCGGGCCGATACCTCCGCCGCAAGTGACTGGGGCTTGTCTCTGCCATAACGCCTGGCTGACGTAGCGGCGTTCTCTGTCGACACGCACGGTTTCAGACAAAACTACTGCTTTGCATCTCCCCGTCTACTGGCGGGGAGATTTTTTTTGTGTGTACCGGAGAGCAGCTCTCCCCGCCTCGTATCCATCAGAGTGAAGAGCAAGTTGCTCTCTTCTCTGGGCGTGAGGTTCATTGTGCGGACAGAGACAACGCTGCTCTTAGCCAGCATGAGGGAGCGCATGGAAATTTATCCTCTTCTCACGGGATTGTCGGATCAGCAGAAGGTTGAGGCTTTCGTCTGTGCAAGCGCACGGATGCACGTTCATGCGCAGGTGCGTGTTGTTTACAAAAACACGCCCTGCGGCCCCTTTGTGGGTGGGGCGCGCAGGGCGTGGAGAGTTTTGCCGTGGCAGATCCTGTCGGATCAGAGAGGCGGTTGTTTGTTTTTCCGGTTGGGCTACTTCGTTTCCTTGCGGACGATCTCGATGTACGTCGAGGGTCCACCGGTGAGTTTGCTCATGTCCACCTTGAGGATTAGAGCGCTCTTGCCGCTTTCGATTTTGACCGGGTCGGCACGGGTTCCATTTTGGTGAAGCGTCCAGGCTTCATACTGGTTGGGACTGGTCCCGGGCATCGTCATTTGAAAGCGAGCGGCTCGGACAATGACGGGCAGTTTTCCGAAATCGAGCACCTTGAGCCAGTTGTTGGGCGTCGTCTCAAACCGCATGTCCGTGTTGTGCGCATCGGTCGCGACAATGAGCAGGATGTGGGCGCTTGTTTTCAGCGGGGCTCCGTCCAGGGACGAGGCGAGCAGGGCAACCGGGCACCCTTGGTTGACGAAGGCCATGTCGTCGAGCCGGGCGGTTGCTTTCTCATCGAGAGCGGCTCCCTGGCTCAGGGGCGTATTCACGGAAAAGTATCGCTGCGTCCGGCTCAGCAGGAGCTCACCGGTGTCACTCTCGAAGATGCCCGCCGCCGGGTCGGACTGATTATCGGCGGGCAGCACGCCCTTGTCCTTGAGGTCTCGCAAGACGGCGGCGGTGACCTGGTTGTCCGGCACGTCCACGGCCTCTTCGGAGCCGATGGTAGTGGTGACCGTCGCGCCTTTGGTTGGTTTCAGCACGACCGCGGGCTGGACATCCGGTTCTGGGGTGGCGGTTCCCTGTCCGCGGATGGTGTTGCCGAACCGGCTGACGAGGGCGAGGCGGGTCAGCTCCGAGGAGAGCGCGTCTCCCAGAAGGGGAGAGGAGCGGATGTCCTCCGGCGTGCCCAGGTCAATCTCCACGGGGTTATCCGAGGGGCGAACGTCTCCGCGGGCGTACAGTAGCGCCGCCATGCGCTCGGCGGCGCGCAGCGGCGGGTCCCGGTAAACGCGGAAGAAGCGGATCGGTGCGTCCATTTCCAGACCGACGGGGAAGGCATGCTGCGCGATCATCTGCCAGCCCTGGAGCGAGGCGTAGGCGGGGATGATCAGGCCGGTCTCGTGCCGCCATTGGTTGTAGAAGGGCGAGCCCCACTCGGTGACGATGAACGGCTTTTCCAGAGAGCGGCGACCGGAGAGAATGCAGACCATCGCGGCACCCATCTCGATCAGGCTGCGGTTGTGCATGGAGGCCCCGGCACCAAAGCCGTGCGGGTGGTCGTGGTAGCTGTGCGTATCAACCATCGAGAGCTCGTCCATCGTCGCCAACACCTGAAGGGAGCCGCCGGTATTGTAGTCGGTCACGGGCACGCGGATGCCGACCTCGTTGCGCAGGTAGTCCGCCTCCCATGCGTAGGTGTCCTGCTCGGTGTCGATGAAGAAGTTGAGCAGGTCCGTATAGGCCGCTCCCGATTGCGCCGAGGGCCACTGTGCCTGCTCGAAGCTTGTCAGGTCGGGCTGTCCCCAGGCTTCGGCCAGCTGTTCCGGGCTGGCGTAGTTCCACTCCAGCCAAGCCCTGAACTCGGGCAGCAGCCCTTCGATGATAGCGTCGCGTTTTTTGCTGGAGGGACGCAGGAGAAAACTCAGCGTCGGCTCGTTGCGGGCTCCGACGAGGACGATCTGCGGGTCGTCCTTCAGCGCGAGCCCGGTGTACGGGTTGACGGTGTTGAAGAGCAGGCTGACGCCTTTTTCCCAGTGCTCGCGGGCCTGTGGATCGTAGTACGTGGTCGCCTTCATCTCCAGCCCGCGCTCGAAGCCCATCGTGCTCTCGGTGGCGTGAAACATGACGGACGAGCTCGTCGCATCCATTGCGACGTACACGCCCTCGCGCTTCAGGTTGGCCATCAGGCGCAGCAGGATGTCCAGCCGCTCGGGGTTGAACTTAAGATCCCCGGGCGCCTGGTTCATCAGATACAGGTCGGTCCAGTGCAGGCGCACGCAGTTGTACCCGGCCCTTGCGATCTGCCGGGCGAGCTCATCGAGCTGCTCGGGCGTGTGGTAGGAAAAATCGATCAGGGGAAGGGCGGCACAGAAAAGCCGCAGCGGCTCATCCGGGCGCTCCTCGAACACCAGCTCGCCGCGTGCGTTGATGGTGGCGAACCCGTACTGACCGGCTTCTCCTTTTTCGCGCAGGAAGGAGAAGTCCAGCGGCGTTCCGGCCTGGACGAGCAGATCTGACATATCGATGGGGAGCCAGACCTCCGGCTCCGGTTCGGTGATGGCGGGGCGCGGTGCGCTGGTCAGACCGTGGGCCCCCAGCGTAGAACTCAGCAGCAGTGCCGAGAAGGTTCGGCAGAGGAGGGTACGGGACTTGGTCGGAAAACGAAACAACATGCAGACTTTATGCCGGTTGGTCGGGGGCTACGGCAATCGGCGGTTTACTTAAACATGAAAGTGAAATAGCCGCCTGCTGACCGCTGCCTTACTGGCGGGGAGGGCAGGAGGGGCCGTCGCACCAGGAGCCGTTCAGGAGCGTGCGCAGGGGGTAGGCGGGCAGGCCGAGTTCGTTCTGGTTGATCTGGCCGACGAGCCGCTCGACAGCGGTCTCCCCGAGGATCTCGGAGCGGTGATCGACACCGGCGATTTGCGGGAGCACGGGCGGGCGCGAGATCAGCGCCAGGGCGATATCCTGCGGGACGCGTACCGAGGCATCTTCCAGCAGATGGTTGATCCGGTTAAAGGGTGACAGCAGCACGTCCGGTTTTTTCCGGTCGATCCAGGCCAGGACCTTGTCCATCTGTCCGGGCTCGGTGATGTGCTTGATCAGGCTGAGCACGAGCGGCTTGAGCCCGTGCAGGCTCGCCTCGATCGTATAACCGGCGGTGGTCAGGTGTTCGGTGCGCTCCTCGTAGTCGCGGGAGGAGAGCAGCCCGATCTTGCGGTAGCCGAGGGCGTGCAGCTTCTCGACGGCCAGCCGGGCGATCTGGTACTGGTTGTTGGTGACCAGGTGAAAAAGCGGCTCATGCGAGTAGCCGAAGGCGATCGCGGAAAAATGCTTCCACGGCAGGTTCAGCCAGGTGTGGGCCTTGGGCATGGACGGCAGTAGCAGCCCTTGGATGCGGCGGGCCCTCAGGATGGAGCTGAAGCGCCGCTCGGTCATGCCCTTTTCATAGAGCCAGAAATCTTCGAGCTGATAGCCCATCTGCTGCGCCTTGCGCTGGGCCCCCTTCAGATGCAGGCCGTACATGGTGCGCGTGTACTCGCGGTCCTCCCACGCGTTGATCCAGGCGAGCGTGGCCTGGTAGCGTGGCTGGTGGCTGGTGTAGCGATGATAGATGAGCGAGGTCAGCGCGGGGTCCGGGCGATAGCCGAGCTGCTTGGCCGTGGCACGGACGCGTTCCTTCGTCGCCTCGGAGATGGAGGGATGATTGCGCAGCGCGAGAGATACGGTGACGTGGGAGACGCCCACGACTTTTGCAATGTCGGTGAGGGTAACGCGCCTTTTCATTTACAAGTGTAAATCGACGATGGCCTGCCGAATGTCAAGTGAAGGATACCCGATGTCCGGGGGGAGAATTCCTTTAACTGTGATGTATTGCGGGCAATCCGCGCCCTCATAATACTTACATGTGAAAGCTTTGGCCGCGTTGTCGGAGTCTGGGGCCTGTGAGAGATTTATCCCATCAATAAAATTCAAGGACGGGATACTGATGGTCAATGACAACCAAACGCACACGAAGAGCCTTTCCGGTCGTGACACGCGGACAAAGAGAAACGGGCGCAACCACGCGGACTCACTCTCTGTGAACGGCAACGGACGGGCGCACGAAAAGCCGCTTGATGACCGCGAAAGGGGGCACGCCGCCCATACGCAGGATGCCGCTTCCGCCGGGTTGCCGGGCGTGTTTTCCCGTCCGATCAAACTGACTTTCCTCGGGGCGGGAAGTTCCTTCGCTCCGCGCCTGATCAACGACCTGATGCGTATCCCCGGCAACAAGGGCGGCACCGTCGCCCTCGTGGATGTGGATACCGAGCGGCTGCGCACGATGCACGAGCTGATCCGTAAGCTCGCCGCCCGTCTCGGGGCCAAGGACTGGAAAATCGTGGCCTCCCCCCAGCGCAAGAAAGTGCTGCGCGGCACCGATTACCTGATCAGCTGCATCGAGGTTAGCGGCCTGTCCTGCGTGCGCATCGACAACGATATTCCGGCCCGCTATGGGATCGACCAGTGCATTGGCGACACCATCGGGCCGGGCGGACTTTTCAAGGGGCTGCGCACGATCCCGGAGTGGCTGGCGGTGCTCAAGGATGCCGAGCGCTACTGCCCGGAGGCGATCGTGCTCAACTACACCAACCCGATGAACATGCTGTGCCTCGCTGCCGGCCGCACGAGCTCGATGCAGGTGGTGGGCTTGTGCCACTCCGTCCAGGGCACAAGCAAAGTGCTGGCCCAGCGCGCCGGGGTGCCCTATGAGGAGATGGAGTGGGAATGCGCCGGGATCAACCACCTGGCCTGGTTCACCAAGCTGCGGCATCAGGGCAAGGACCTGTACCCGCTGCTCAAGCGCAAGGCCCGTGGGGATATCAGCCGCGCGCTGCGGGAAGCCGCCCGGGGCCGTGAGGCCAAAGACGTCACCAACTGGGTGCCGCCGGTCGAGCGCGAGGACCTCATCCGCAAGGACATGATGCTGCACTTCGGTGCATTCATTACCGAGTCCAGCGGCCACCTGTCCGAGTACCTGCCGTACTACCGTAAGAACTCCGAGATCCTCAAGCTGTACGCCCGCGAGGGCTACGACGGCACCTCGTCCTTTTACGCCGATAACTGGCCGCAGTGGCGCCAGAAAGCCGATGACAGCCGCATGGCCATGCTCAGCGGCGAGGAGTCCATCGACTGGGAACGCAGTTGGGAGTATGCGACGTGGATCATCGAGGCCCGTGAAAAGAATGTGCCCTTCTGCATCCATGGCAACGTGATGAACAGCAGGGCCGGGGGCGATACGCTCATCTCGAACCTGCCGGCGAACGGCTGTGTAGAGGTGGCCTGCATGGTGGACCGTAACGGTGTCCAGCCGGTGCGCTACGGCGCGCTGCCGCCGCAGATGGCCGCCCTGTGCACGAGCAACATGTCGATGTTCGACCTCGGGGCACAGGCCGCCATCGAAAAGAGCGTGGACCTGGCCATCTATGCGCTGTTGCTTGATCCGTTGACCGCCGCCGTCTGCAACCCGGCTGCGATCAAGAAGATGACGGTCGAGATGTTCAAGGCGCAGGAGGAGTACCTGAAGGGCTACCGTTGATTGAGTATCGAGAGACGGTTTAGGTCTTGTTCCCGGGGAGCGTTCCTGTTTCCCTTGGGGGTCTGCTTGGGTTGCCAGGAGGTATGGTGAGTCTGTCTCCGGCTGGTGACCCTAACTCGTGATTCATGCCTGCTATGACGACATCCAGCTCCGGCGATCAGCGCCCGAACATCCTCCTCATTTACACCGACCAGCAGCGCTGGAGTGCGCTGGGGGCCAACGGCAACCCGCACATCCGCACGCCTAATCTCGACCGCCTAGCCGCGCGCGGGACGAACTTCGACCACTGCTTTGTGCAGAACCCGGTGTGCATGCCCAGCCGGATCAGCCTGTTTTCCGGGCGCTATCCCTCGTCGCTGGGCATCACGCATATGGGAGTGCCGGTGCCGGAGACGCTCCCGATCCTGCCGAAGATGCTCAAGCCCTACGGCTACCGCACGGCGAACTTCGGCAAGCTGCACTTTCTCCCGCACGCCAACCGCGATCACCGCGAAGCCCACCCGGATTACGGTTTCGACTGCCTGGAGGTCTCCGATGAGCCCGGTGTGTATGAGGACGCCTACCGCGCCTGGGTGCGGGCCAAGGCGCCCGACCAGCTCGACTGCCTCAGCGTCGGCCTGCCTCCGGCGCGGCATACGTGGCTGAAGATGATGGGCGCGAGCGACACGGTTAACCATCCCTCGGCGGAGGGCCGCGACGATTTCAAGGGCGCGGTGGTGTTCCCCGGGCGCGAGGATATCACGCACAGCGCCTTTGTCGGTGCGCGCACGGTCGATTATATCTCCCGGCAGCACGTGGACGGGGATCCGTTTTTCTGTGTGGCCAGTTTCTTTGCCCCGCACGCGCCCTGGTTCATCCCGCAGCGTTTTCTCGACGAGTACGATCCGCAGGAGCTGGGCTTCCCGGATTGCCCGGCGGAGGACGACATGAGCACCGAGCAGTCCCGCAACCGCCTGCTCTCGGCGCGTCAGGGCTACTACGCTGCCGTCACGGAGGTGGACCTCTATGTTGGGCAGATCCTCGAAGCGCTGGAGGCCAACGGCCTGGCCGAGCGTACGATCATCGTCTTTACCTCTGACCACGGAGAGTGGCTGGGCGAGTATGGCCGCTGGGGCAAGAGCTGCCCCGGTTCGGACGTGATCAGCCGCGTGCCCATGATCGTTTACGATCCGCGCCATCCCACCGGGCAAGCCTGTACCCGCATTGTCGAGTCCGTCGATCTGGTGCCGACGCTGCTTGATCTGGCGGCGATCCAGCCGATGAGCCGACTGCACGGGAGCAGCTTTGCCGCCGCCGTCCGTGGTCAGCCGTTCGAAGGTAAGGAGGCCGCCCTCATGGAGTTTAACGGCTGGAAAAATATCCGCACCGAGTCCCACCGCTACCTGCTCTACGAGGATGGCCGGGAGCAGCTCTGGGACCTGGAGGAAGACCCTTGCGAAAGCCGCGACGTGGCCGCCGATCCCGCCCGCCAGGAGGTTCTGGCGAAGCACCGCCTGCTCATGCTCCGACGCATGCTGGAGATGGAGCGCCCGTTGCCGCGCAGCTGGCAGTACTGACCGCGTGCCGCCCGCCGGTACGGCTCTGGGGCGAAGATAAATTCACACCGCTTATTCAGCGGGGGTGAGGGTGAATTCGTCAAAGTCCACCGTGACCTGGTCATTCCCTCCGATCACGAGCTGGAAGTATCTACCGGGATCGATCTGATCCACGGGACGCCAGGGTAGCGTCGTGCCCGCCAGCGAGGAGGTAAAGCTGGCGGCGGACTTTTGCCCGGTCACCTTAACGGCGGTATAGGTCTTGGTGGCAGGGTTAAAGGTGATCTCAAACGAAATGTAATCGCCCAGCTCGGAGTAGTCCGTGTAGTTGCCGAGGCTGACGGGCGTGTTGTTGCCCGTGGCAGTACCGGTCCACAGTTGAAACTCCCCGTTGGTGAAGACGACCGTCGTCCAGTACCTCGATCCGCCGGGCCACGGCGTCGTAGGGGGCCAGCCCGTGACGGAACCGGTGGTCGCGGACGAGGTATTGGCGAAGGAGCATGGTTTCGCTGAACCCCGGGGGAACCTCGTTGATCCCGGCCATGTCCACGCGTCCGGTCTGGATCGTGGTGCCGTAAAGGGTGGATGAACGGTCGAATTTACCGTCGCCGCGGACATTCCAGTTGCGGGTGTCACTCGCCGAAGTGGTGTTGACAGATGAGTCCGGCCAACTGCCCTGCATGTCCGCATAATAGGTATCGGTCGGCCAGGCTCCGTAGTGGTTGCTATGGCCGTCGGGGGCGAGCTGCCCCGAGTAAGCGACCGGCGCATGCCCAATGATCACGAGCGCCCAGTCGTCGCCGGGGTTTGCCTCGTAGTAATCTTTGATAACCGCTTTCATCGCCTCCCGTTCAGCGAGGCGACCGGCATAGTTGTTGGGATTGGTGGAGGAGGCGGGGTAAACCTCCCCGGGGGCCATCGTGGCGGTAAACCGTCCACCCGTCTGCGACAAGGTCGAGCTGGAGCTGTTCGAGTTCCGGAGCCAGAGCCGCCGCCTGGGTTTCATCGACATACAGGAGAACCTTTCCTCGCTGTTCGACGAGGGGCAGGTTATACCCGGCCACGATGGCACCACTGGCCGAGCCGTGATGGACGGAGTATTCGTAGGCGATCCCGGGCTGCGCGCCGGTGTCCGCCCAGGAGTGGGTGCCGCCCGGAAGCGTGATGGCCGTGCCCCAGTACGTTTCACCTTTTCTCATCCGCCATATCTGCGGGGAACTGGTGCTGTACGAAGCGGGAAGGGGCCACGCCAGGGTGACAAACGGCGGGGTGGCGCTGGTGGTGGCTGTGACTTGCAGCACCGTATTGGGCATGGTGGCCACGGCAGGCTGCGGCGACAGGCAGGCGAACAGGGCTGCCGCCATCAATGCGCCGTACCGGGCGGGACGGTGGGGTGATGGCTGGGTGCAGGGATGGGGGATGAGGGACATGGCGACGAGAGAAGGACGATCACGTCGGGGATAACTGAGTGGGACCGGAAACATTTGCAGTCGTGCAGTCCAGGGTCAGGGTATAGTCCGCAACCGTGTCTTTATGCAGCCCGACGCGGTGTGTGCTGATGCAGCCGTGCGCGGCCCCGAGGCTCACCTGATAGTCCCCGTAAAAGCCCGAAAACTCGCAGGTGCCCTCGTCGTCGGTGCGGGTCTGCAAGCGGGTGGTCCACTCTTCGCGGATCAAGTGCCGCAGGGTCTCGTAGACCGGCTTGGGGCTGAGGTCTTCGCGCAGGAGGGCGGCGCGGAGTTCGCCTTCCTTGCCGTGGGCCATCCCGTCGGCGAGATTCCACCAGTAGATGGCTTCGACGCCGGGATGGCTGAACCACAGACGGTAGAGACGGCGGGCGAGGGCGGCCTGGAGTTTCTCGGCAACAGTGGGCGGGAGGTCGGGATAAACGGGGATGGTGATTTCCGAGATGTGGACCGGGCGGCTCGGGAAGGCGTTTGCGTGCAAGTCGAGCACGTCGAGAAGGCGGGAAGGGTTCAGCAGCTCATCCCGCGCGTTGATCAGGTCGTGCACGGTGGTGGTGAGCCCGTTTTCGTCGTAAAAGAAATAGTGGTACTGGAGCCCGAGTCCATCGATCCGGCATCCGCGCAGGCGCAGGTTATCCTCCAGCAGGTGAAGCCCTGTCGTCTGCCCTTGGAAGGCCCGCCAGGAGTATTGCGTCGCCTCGTTGAGAAACAGGCGTGTCCCGGTGGGGAACGCTTCGGCGGCGCAGTTGTAAGCCTCCTCCATGTAGCTGTGGGAGAGCTGGGTAACCTCCGGGCACTGGTGTCGCTCCATGGGTTCATTGACCACATCCCATGTGCGGATGCGTTTGCCGTAGCGCTGGGCGAGGTCGCGGATACGTTCGGCGCTCAGGCGAGTGGCTTCGTCCGGGGCAGAGGGTAGCCAGTCGGGCAGCAGCCGGTGCCAGACCAGGCAATGCCCTTTGGGGGTGACGCCGTGGCACTCGCAAAAATCCGTGACGAGGTCAGGTGGCGGGCGACGGGAAATGGGCGGGCTGTCCGCGGTGTAGCGTGGCTGACCCCTGACCGGCTCGAGCCCGCCCCAGTAAAAGGGGACAACGCCACTGTTGAAGATTTCCAGAAAAGCGCGCTCGTAGGTTCGGTTCTGGTCCTCGCTCTCATAGCCGCCGAGTTGGAAGAGATTGCAGCCGAAAAGGAAATCGTGGCGGGTTTGTCGAACGGTTACGACGGTGTTGGGCACGGGTGCGCCATCGCTGTCCACCACGCGCAGCCTCATGTGTCCCATGCGGTGACGGCGGATGCCGTCGTTGAAGTGCGCCTCAAACCCGCTGTCGGGGGCGTCGAAGTGAGCTAGCAATTGAGCCTGGAGATGCGTGAAGTCGCGGTCGGACATGATCTTGGAAAGGGAGCGTTCTGAGTTGTGCGTCTATGCTGTGACGTGCCCGTCAAGGCTTCAACGGGCTCGTCGTCTTATCTATAAAATGAAATCGGATCGCTATGATATCGAAAGGGCTTTCGGACAGAGATGTACGCGTGTCAATCGGGTGACGATGTCACGGTTGGGAAACTGTTGAGTGGAGCACAGGTTAAAATGCGCGCTCCTGCCGGGCAGGGGTCTTTTCTTTGTTGAAAAAGAGTCCCAGTCCGCAAAGCGATCATCCCCGTCCGTCCCTTTTTTCCGGTCCACGCGCTGGGCCTCTCTCGCTATCCATACTATGTTTTACAAAAATCTGCTCTGCTGTGCCTTGTCCGTTTTCGGGCTTGCTGCCGTTTCCACTGCATCCGCCCAGGAGCTTCTGTTGACGGAGCTGCTGTCCAACGAGAACTCCTCCGGAGGGGAGGACTTTTGGGAACTGACCAACGTCGGCACGCAGGCCGTCGATCTATCCGGCTGGTCGTGGGACGACGACAGCCGCGCGGCGGGTACCGTGCCGATCCCCGCGGGTACGACGATCGCACCGGGCGAGTCTGTGGTCTTTACGGCGATGGACGCCGCCGGTTTCCGCGCTTGGTGGAACCTGCCGGCGAGCGTGCAGGTGATCAGTAATGCCAACGCCCCCGGTTTGGGCAAGAATGACGGGGTGGCGCTGTTTGACGCCGACTCGAACGAGGTCTTTTTCTTCACTTACGCTGCCGCTGGTTTCACGCTCCCGGACGGGAGAGACTCGCTCGGCGGGCACGCCGGGACCTCCGCTGGTGGTTCCTCGGATACGCAGTCCGTGATCATCGACCCGGCCTTCGGCATCGCGACCCCGCGCTACACCTACGCGGACGGCGTGATCCTGGGGACGACGGCCTCCACCCTCGATGCTTCCGACATCGCCTCGCCGGGCGTGGTCAGCGGGAGCAGTGCGGGCGATCACCTGATCCTCACGGAGCTGCTCTCGAATCAAGTGTACGGCAGCGGCGAAGATTTTTGGGAGCTGACGAATATCGGGCTGCTCCCGATCAATCTCGGCGACTGGTCGTGGGACGATGACAGCCGCGCGGCGGGCACCGTGGCGATCCCGGCCGATACCTATATTGCTTGTGGGGAGTCGGTCATTTTTACCGCGATGGATGCCGCCGGTTTTCGCGCGTGGTGGGGCCTGCCCGAAACGGTGCAGGTGATCAGCGACGCGAACGCGCCGGGTTTCGGCAAGAATGATGGGGTGGCGCTGTTTGACGCCGACTCGAACGAAGTCTTTTTCTTCACCTACGCCGCCGCCGGTTTCACGCTCTCGGACGGCGGGGCTTCGCTCGGCGGGCATGCCGGCGCGTCCGCCGGAGGGACGCTGGACTCGCAGGCGCTCGTCATCGATCCGGTTTTCGGCGCCGATGCTCCTCGTTACACCTATGCGACAACCGCCTCCGCGCTCAACGCCAGTGACTACGGCACGCCCGGCAGCAGCGGCCTCACCGCGGGCGGCCCGAGTTTCGACCTTACGCTTGAGATTACCCCGACGACTTTTTCAGAAAGCGCAGCCAATCCCGCCGCTAGCGGCACGGTGACGCGTAGTGGTGACACCACTACGGAGCTGGTCGTTGACCTTAGCTCAAGCGACGAGGGCGAGGCCGCCGTGCCCGCCACGGTGACGATCCCCGCCGGGAGCGCCTCGGCCAGCTTCGACGTTACCGCGGTTGACGATTCCTTCCCGGACGGTTCGCAGTCCGTTACCATCACCGCTTCCGCCGAGGGCGCGTATCCCGGCACCGCCGAGCTGACCGTCGAGGACGATGGTGACGTGCTCGCGATCCAAGTTATGTTGACCGAAGTGCTCTCCAGTGAATCCGACGGCGCTCCCTCCGGGGCGGAGGATTACTGGGAGCTGACGAACTTCGGTGAGACTACGGCGGACATCAGCGGCTACAGTTGGCATGACAGCGGGCGTTCCGCCGCCACCGCCGCCGCCTGGGCGCTGCCTGAGGGAACGACCATCGCTGCGGGCGAGTCGGTCATCTTCACCGAGGCCGATCCCGCCGCTTTCCGTGCCTGGTGGGGGCTGTCGGAGAGCGTGCAGGTCTTCCAGTCGGTCGGGGCTCCCGGCCTGGGCAAGGGCGACGGCGTGTCGTTCTTCGACGCCGACGGTAACGAGCTCTTTTACTTCACCTACGCCGGAGGCGGCTTTACCCTGGAGGACGGCTCGGCGTCCACCGCGGCCAGTGAACACGCGGGCTTCGCGGGTGGCGGGGCGGAAACCGCCGCTCTGGTCTGGGTGCCCTCCTCGGGCACGGACAACCCACGCTACACGGCTGCGACCGGCAGCAACTACGGCACCTTCCAGGCTGTCTCGCCCGCCACGGATCTCGGCTCGCCGGGTAACCGGGGCGTGATCATCCCGACCGTCGGCATCGCGGACACCTTTGTCACGGAGGGTAACGCGGGTACGGTGACGCTTTCGTTCGAAGTCACCCGCAACGTCGCTGACACGGCCTTCACGGTGGACTACGCCGTTACCGGAGGCACGGCCACTGCCGGGAGCGACTTCGTCGAACTATCTGCCGGGACGCTGAGCTTTACCCAGGGCGGCGGACTCATGCAGACGATCGATATCACGGTCAACGGCGATGTCGAATCGGAGCCGGACGAAACCATCGTCGTCACCCTTTCCAATCTGAGCGACAGCATCGCCACGACCGTCATCGGCACCGCGTCGGCCACCGGCACCATCCTAAACGACGACGCCGTCGCGCCCTCCATTGACGGCCAGCCCGGCGCGACCACGGTTGCCGCCGGTGGCGTGGCCTACTTGAAGATTAATGCCAGCGGCCTTCCCGCCCCGAGCATCCAGTGGTACGTGGGCGAATCCGGCGACACCTCGAGCCCCATTGACGGGGCGACCTCGGACACGCTCATCACCGACGGCCTGAGCGAGACGACGAATTTCTGGGCGCAGGTCTCCAACAGCGCTGACACGGTGAACAGCGACACCGTGACGGTGACGGTTGTCCCCGGCGTCACTTCTGTGGATCTCTCGACCTACGTGCGCATCGGTCGCTACGACCTGCCCGAGCCGACCCGCACGGCCCTGCCTGCGGGCACGCCGGTGCATAATCTGCTCTGCCAGGAGGCGTCCGGCGTCACCTATAACTGGGACACGGACACGCTCTTTCTCGTTGGGGACGGTGGCCGCTCAGTCACGCAGGTTACCAAGACCGGTGAGCTCATCGACACCATGACGCTCGCGCTCGGCAGTAGCCCGCAGGGGACGGATTTTTATGACACCGAGGGGATCGCTTATATCGGTGGTGGACAGTTCGTCTTCACCGAGGAGCGCGATCGTCAGTTGGTCAAGTTCACCTACGCCGCGGGCACGACCCTCACGCGCGCCGACACGCTGACCGTCAAGCTCGGCACCTACGTGGACAACACCGGCACCGAGGGTCTTTCCTACGACCCGTTCACCGGCGGTTTCATCTGCCTGAAGGAAATCTCGCCCATCGGTATTTTCCTCACGGGGGTGGACTTCGACGCGGGCACCGCTACCAACGGCTCCGCCTCCACCGTAAACTCCGTTGACCTCTTCGACCCGGCGTTGACGGGCATGACCGATGTGGCCGACGTCTTCGCGTTTTCCAATCTGCCCTCCATGTCCGGCCAGTCGCAGGAAGAAAACCTCTTGATCCTCAGCCAGGAGGACGCCCGCGTGGTCAACATCGACCGCTCTGGTAACATCCTCAGCACGCTGACCATCACCAGCGATCTGGGCAACCCCCTCTCAGCGGCCAACCAGCAGCACGAGGGGATCACGATGGACGCCGCCGGTTACATCTACATCGTGAACGAAAACGGCGGGGGCGATAGCGATCACCCGCAGCTCTGGGTCTATGCCGTCTCCGAGGTTCCGAATCAGGCGCCGACCGCTGTTGCACTCGACAACGCAGCCACCTCGATCCTGGAAAATACCAGCACCGCCTACGCGATCAAGCTGGCCGACATCGTCGTGGAGGATGACGGCCTCGGGACAAACGAGCTGAGCCTCTCAGGAACGGATGCCGCCGCCTTTGAAATCGTCGGGCTGGAACTCTACCTTAAGGCCGGGGTCGTCCTCGACTACGAGACGAAGACCAGCTACTCGGTCACCATCGAGGTGGACGACGCTTCGCTCGGCTCTACGCCCGATGCCTTTGTCGGCTACACGCTGCTGGTCGATGACCAGGAGGTCGAGTTGCCGCCCGCTCCGGCGCTGATCATCTCCGAGGTGGCCCCGTGGTCGAGTGGCGACAGCCCGGTCGGTTCCGACTGGTTCGAGGTCACCAACACCAGCGACAGTCCGGTCGATATCACCGGGTGGAAGGTGGACGACGGCTCCGCCGACTTCTCCCGAGCTGTCGCGCTCAATGGTGTGACGACCATCGCCGCGGGCGAGTCTGTCATCTTTATCGAGTCCGACACGCCTTCGGTCACGGCGGCTGCCTTCATCTCCAACTGGTTCGGAGAAAGCGCTCCGGACGGCCTCCAGATCGGGTCCTACACCGGTTCCGGACTGGGGCTTAGCACCAATGGTGACGGGGTTTATCTCTTTGACGGGACGGGCAATGTACAGGCCAGTGTTACCTTCGGGGCTTCGCCCTCGGGCACAACTTTCGCCACGTTCGACAACACGGTCGGCCTCGACGGCACCGCGATCACGCTATTGAGCGTGGACGGGTTCCATGGGGCCTTCACCGCAGTCAACGACCCCGCCGAGGTCGGCTCGCCCGGCGTGGCCCCCGGCGGGCGGCTTGTCGTGACGGAGGTGGCCCCGTGGTCGAGCGGTAACAGCCCGCTCGGCGCCGACTGGTTCGAAGTCACCAACACCGGGGCTCGCACGGTGGACATCACCGACTGGAAAATGGACGACGGCTCCGAGTCGCCGGTGGCCGCCGTGCCGCTGACGGGGATCACGAGCATCGCGCCCGGAGAGTCCGTTATTTTCATCGAGATCGAAACGACACTCGCCGACGCGCAGGCCGGATTCGTCAGTGTCTGGTTTGGCGGTAGCCTGCCCGAGGGTCTCCAGATCGGGGGCTACAGCGGCTCCGGCGTGGGGCTGAGCACGGGCGGCGACGCCGTCAACCTCTACGATACCGCCGGGGTACGCCGGGCCAATGTCGCCTTTGGGGCCAGTCCCTCCAGTGCGCCCTATGCCACGTTCGACAACGCCGACGGGCTCGATGTCGTCACGTTGACGCAGTTCAGCGCGGTCGGGGTGAACGGCGCCTTTACCGCGGAAGGTGACGCGAACGAGATCGGCTCGCCCGGGACGATTGCCCGCAGCTTCACCGGGGGCTACAATGCTTGGGCCGACGCCCATCCCGGTATCGACCTGACGGATACGGCGGCCCGGGTGAACGGCAACAGCCTGCCGAACCTCGTGCTCTACGCCTTCGGCCTGGACCCGGACGTGAACAACAGCGGGGCCCAGCTCCAGATCGAGGACGGCGTCCTGACCCAGCGCGGTGAGCAGGCGCTCAATATCGAGTCCGAAGGGCTCGGGACGGACTTTGCCATCCGCTTCCTTCGCTTGAGTAACGCCGACCAGGTGGGGCTCACCTATACGGTGCAGTTTAGCCACGACCTGGAGACGTGGAGCTCGTCCACCGTCGAGCCCACGGTGCTCGTGACGGACGGGGAGGTCGAGGCCGTCAGCCTGCCGTATCCTTTCTTCACCCCCGAGGGGCGCAAGGCGCGCTTCGCCCGCATCAAGATCACCCAGAACTAATCCTCCGCCCCTTTACACACTGCCATGAAACATCTTTTCCTCGCCACTGCCGCGCTTGCGCTCGCCGCTCAGGCGGCTTCCGCCGACATCATCACCAGCGGCTCCGTCAATGTTGTCATCCCGACCGATTATACCGGCGTCTACATCGATATCCAGAGTTTTACCTCGTCCACGGTTGACGACTGGGACTTCACCAGCTCGGACGTGAACTTCTTCTTCGGTGGCAGCGGGATTGCCAACGGGGAGGCCTTCCAGCCGGTTCGTCTCGGGACGGATAATCTGGATGCGGTCGTCAACCTGGTGCCCGGCTCCGTGGTGGACAGCAGCTCTGTCTTCGCCAGCGGTTTCGGCGGCTCGGAAAATGTCCACCTGGGCACTGGGGAGGGGCAGTTTTTGCCGGGCGAGATTGGCTATATCGGCTTCCGCCTGGAAGACGGCGGCGAGTACTACTACGGCTATATGCGGGTCCTGCTGGGCAACTCCAGTGTCGGCGGCACGGTCCTTGACTGGGCCTACGAGAGCACACCGGGGCTCGGCATCTCTGTCGTGCCCGAACCGTCTTCCTATGCTCTGCTGGGTGGGGTGGTATTCGGGCTCGGAGCGCTCGTGTGGCGTCGCCGTTGTCGCTAGTGCGCAGGCAAATACCAAAAAAGGATGGTCGTCTGGTTTCCCAGACAACCATCCTTATGCCCTGATACACGACAGATACTGAAATCCTGCGGGAGCGTTTCCCGTATGCTTAAGCGTTGCGGTGCCGGAAGCGGCGACGCAGGAGGGCCAGCCCGAGGACGGTGATACCGGCTATGGCGGCGTAGGTGGAGGGTTCGGGGATAGCGTCGCCCAGAGAGAGCGAATAAATGCTCATATCGTACCCGAAGATGGTGTTGGTGCCGATGTCACCGGCGACGAAACGAAAACCGCCGTTGGTGCCCTGGCTGCCGACATCGGATACGTTGTAATCCACGTCCAGGACCGTGCCGGTTACGCTGAGGTTCTCGTCAAGGGTCTTCAGCGTAGCGTTCATCGCGCCGGTCGTGCCGTCAACCGAAAGAACGACGCGGTAGTTACCGCTGTAGCCTGAGTCCCAGTTAATGGTCCCGGCGCTCTGCAAGCCATCTGACCAAGTTGTGCCATTATAGGCTTCAAGAATGTTGTCAGCGCCGGTGCGGTACAGGTTGAGCGTTCCCTGAGAATTGAAGCGAACAACCATCGCGGTGGTCGAGAGGTTTGCTCCCGGGGTTTGGGAGGCCGAGATTTGGTCCAGGGTGTACCCATTGTTATAGGCGGAGGCGGACATCAGGGCCATGAAGACTTCGCCGCTGGGGTTCGCCAGCTTCTGGGCGGAGAAGTCCATCGTCCAGACCTGGGTTTCGGTGGTGGCGTGAGCGGAGGTGGAATAGACGAAGGAAGTGGGGTTGCCTCCGCCGACACCTGTACTTTTGGTGCTGCTGAGGCCGAGGTAGTTCCCCGCAGGACCGGAGCCGTGGATATCGATACTGTAGGTGGTGGTTATACCCTGCGTCGCGAAGGAGTTCGCTGTGCCGCGATAAGAAAACGTGCCAGCCCCTTCACTGTCGGTGAGAGTGCCTTGGGCGGCCGGGGGATTGACACCGTCGGTGGAACTACCGCTGCCGAGGACCGTCCCGGCCGAGTAACTGGAGAAATCCACGAGCTGGGCCTGGGCGCTGAGGCTGGCGAACAGGAGTCCAGAGGCGACCGCTACGGCGGCCAAACGGGCTGAGGAGACGGCCCGGGGGTATGTATGGGTTTTCATGGGATGGTGCTGTGTATAGGGTTGGATACTGGGGTGAATGGAAATAATGACTAAACTGAAACGGGTCCTCAGCAGATTGTTGTCGCTGCGCGGAAGAGTTGGTTGCCTTACCGTATTATATGTAACATCGATGTCTTGAAGTGTGTGAAGCTCTCTTCGGTTAGTATGGGGGGATTTTTACTTATCGGGGTAAACGGATTTCAGGGGTAATATCTGTAAAACTGAGTCGTGCCCTGAACAACGAGTCCGGGAGCAAGGACCGAACGGGTATTGGGAAAGAAGTGATTACCCTAATATGACAACGAAAGACATTATTTTCAACTGAAAATGATCGGCTGCTCCTAACTCGGGCTGAAAGACCGTCGGTGGGCGGGATCAGAGAAAGAACCCGGCCCTTGACCGGGGCATGGCCAGCTCAGGCAGATTGCCGACGCATTAGCGGCGTGACGGCGTGGGCTCGCCATAGGCGAAGCCGGTGCCGGAGAAAGCCAGGTAGACCTTGCCGAAAACGTCCTTGTCGCCGTCCATGGCGTCGATCCAGTCAAAAACGCCCAAGGGATAACCGCCGATGCGATCCCAGGTCAGGCCTTCGTCGGTCGAGCGCCACAGGCCGGTTTCCCCGCCACTGACACCCGCCACATAGAGCGTGGGATAAGCGTCCGGACGAAGGGGCTTGCCGAAGCCGAAATTAAACGCCTGTTCGATGCCGGGCAAGGCGGTCCAGTTTTCACCACCGTCTGTCGAGCGCCACAGGCCGCCGACAGGGGGATGGCCTTGGTGGCCCTCGGCGAACCAAACGTGTCCGGCCTGGCCGGGAGCGGCCTTGAGCACGGAGTTGACCCGCCCGCTGACGGGATTGCCCACCCGGGCAAAGGTGGCCCCGCCGTCGCGGGAGCGGTACACCCCTTTCTCCCGGTGGTAGAAGTAAAACGTATCAGCCAACACGCGGTCCGCGCAGAGCGGCTTGAGCGGGGACCAGGGGGCGACGGAGGCGTTGGCCGTAACATCGCCGAAATCGGAACGTGTCCACGTCGCGCCGCGGTTCGTCGTATAGCTGGGCAGGGCGTCGCCGGCTGGAGCCCAGACGAGGTGGTCCGGACTGTTGGCGGCCACGGCGATGACGCCGTAGGCCAAGCCCTCGGGGAGGGTCCGATTCTCGACGGCGGGGAAGCGCGTCCAAGTGCGTCCGCCGTCGGTGGAGTAACCGCTCTCCTCCACGTGGGGCGGGAAGTTCAGGTGGTTGTGAAACGCGCCCACGATGAACTGCGGGTCCGCCGGGCACCAGTCCAGCGCCCACGCCGACATAAAGTACGGGAAACCGCGTTCGGCGTTGTACGCGTCCGGCTCGGCGGCGTGGAAGACGCCGATGTCCCACATGGCGGCGACGGGGCTGCCACCGGGCGGGGCGATGATGTCGTTGCCACAGGTCTCCTCAATGCCGTTGGTAGCCACCTGCCAGGCGATGTCGCCCTCCTTGGGATCGTCCACGTACCACACCCCGAAGCCCTCGGCGAACCAGAGCCGCCCGGCCGGGTCGAAGCCGCACTCGCCCACGCTAAGCCAGTAGCTCTCCTGCTGGCCGATCCAGCGGATGTCGTCGCTATTCAGGGTGAAACCGTGGGCGGTCCAGCTCTTGCCCTGATCCTTGGAGACAAAGGTGAGGCCGCCCTGGCGCAGGGCGAAAAGGTGTTGGTCGTCGAGCGGGTCCACGGCCAGCCCCCAGTAGGCCTGGTTACCGCCTGTCTCGCCGCCGGGTGTGATGTCCGTCCACTTGCCCGCCGGGGTCCGTTTCCAGATCGAGCCGGTGGCGCCGTCGGCGGAGTCGCAAGCGACGTAATAAGTTCCGTCCGTCCCGAGGGTTGCCTCTCGCACTCGGGCCGTGCTGCCGGGGCCGTCGGGTGCGAGGTCGGTCCAGGTTTCCCCGGCGTCGTTCGACTGGAAAATACCACTGCCATCGGTCGTGACGTAAAGGGTGCGGGTGACGGTGATGCCGTCCTTGTTGTCCATCGTACCCGAGTCCGGATCGAAGACGATGGTGTTGACGCCGTGGTGGGGCGTCCCGGCAGGGATATCTGCGACGCGATCCCAGTGAACGCCCGCGTCGATGGTGCGCCAGAGGCCGTCCTGGATCGAGCCGTAGTAAACCACGGCATTGTTGTGCGGGTCGATCGCCAACCTCTCGCCCTCCTGTCGCCCTTCGCCGTTGGGCTCCATGGCCACGTTGTGTCCGGCGAACCCGGTTACCGTCCAGCGCTCTCCCCGGTCTGTGCTGCGGAATACCTCGTTGCGGAAGGCCATGTAGGCGACGTCCGGATCATCCGGTGCGCCGACCAGGCTGTCCACCCCGCCGTAGGCGCCGTAGGCGACATAGTCGGCAGGCATGCTCTGGTCCGTGACGATCTGCCTCCACTCCCAGGCCTCGGGGTCCCAGCGGTACGCGCCGGAGACATCCGTGCGCACGTACATCAGGCCCGGTTCGCTCGGGTGGATGTCCATCCCCACGACCCAGCCGCCCGCGCCGATCTTGAGCGGCTTCCACATATAGGAGTCGCTCAGGTCGGCGGCCTGCGAAGTGATCGAAACACCTGCTGCCAGCAGCGACAGGCACGCACCGGCCAGCCGGCGCCACGTGAAGGGGGACGAGGGGGAGGGGAGGGATGAAGTCAGCATGACGGAACGAGTGAGGTCAGAAAAACCTCATCGTCCGTACAAGGCGACCCTGAATTACCCCGGCAGAGGGCAATGTCAGTGAATCCGTTAAAACCATTCCCGCTTGGGCGGTAATATCCCGTGTCCGCTCAGGCTCCGGCGACGCGCAGCATGGGGAGCGGCTCCTTACCCATCTCGGCGTCGAGCAGCTTGCGGGTCAGGCGGTACTTCAAATCCTGGGAGTCCGGGTCGTCCCAGAGGTTGTTAACCTCGCCGGGATCGGTCTCCAGATCGAAGAGTTCGCCGTAGTCGCGGTGGTAGTACACGGTCAACTTGTAGCGCTCGTCCACGTAGGTTTTGACATGGAGAGTGGTGGGCTGATGGCGGTGCTCGACCACGGCATGGTCGCGGGCCGCCTCTTGCTGCCCCAGCCAGACCGCGCTCTGGTCCACGCCGCTCATGCGGCCCGGGATGCGCTGCCCGGCGAACTTGAGAAAGGTCGGCGCGAGGTCCACCAGGCTCTGCATGGCGTCGGTTTCCTTCCCCTCGGGGACGTGACCGGGCCAGCTGACAAGGTAGGGCAGACGGATCAGGTCCTCATAGTGGAAGGCGCCCTTGGCGATCAGCCCATGCTGGCCGAAGAAATGCCCATGGTCCGTGGTGAAGACGATCAGCGTGTTTTCCGCCAGGCCGAGCTCTTCGAGCCGGTCGAGGATTTTGCCGATGGCGGCGTCCATGCAGGTGACCATGCCGTAGTAGATGGCCATGTCGCGGGCGCGGTCTTCCTGCGAACGCAGGTGCGAGTTAAAGCCGTGCAGCCCGGGGATGTGATCCTCGAACCAGTCCGAGAAGTCCGGGTGCTCCTCTTGCGTGAGCTGGAAGTGGGGCGGGTTGCGGTCGTGCTCGTGCGCGGTAATGCTGGGCACGTCCATCTTGGCCGGATCGTAAAGGCTGTCCCAGGGCTCGGGGACGATGTACGGGGGGTGAGGGTCGAAGAAGCTGGACCACAGGAAGAAGGGTTTGCCTTCCTCCTTGTAGTGTTCGAGGCGGGCGATGGACCGCTCCGCTATCCAGGTGTTATAGTGCAGCTCGGCAGGGATGTTCCAGCGGCCGTACTGCTCGGGGGTGTTGCCGGTGGGCGGACGGAAGTAGTCGCGCCAGTTCGTGGCGCCCTTTTCCTCCATCCACAGCGCGTAGTGCTGCCCGACGTGCGCCTCGTCGGTATGGTTGCGGGTCAGCTCCACATGATTGAATCCGTAGAAGGGGCCATGAAAATCACGCCAGAAATCCAGGTCGTGCAGGATGGGGTAGGCCTCCAGCGAAGGATATTCCTCGGTGCTCTCCAGCGGCTGGAAGTGGGCCTTGCCGATGAGAGTGGCGTCATAGCCGCCCTGCTGGAGCGCCTCGCCGAGCGTGGGCACGCGTTCGTCCAGCTTCGTCCCGAGGTTATAGGCTCCGTGCTGGCTGGGATACTGGCCGGTGATGATCGACGCGCGCGAAGGTGTGCAGGTCGGGTTCGGGCAGTAGGCGCGGCTGAACAGCGTGCCCCGGGCGGCGAGCCGGTCCAGATTCGGCGTCTGGATGGCGGGGTTCCGGCAGCCCAGGGTGTTCCAGTGCTGCTGGTCGCTGGTGATCAACAAGATATTCGGTGTAGAGCTCATGGTTGGGAGTGGCTAAAAAGAGATATCCTCCGCTTTGTCTTCGTGTTGCCAGGTTATTGGTTTTTCGCGTGACTGGGGCGGGGGCTGGATAGGCACGATTTTACACGTCAATTTAGATTGATTACAGGTAGGGGACAATACAATATTGATAACGTTTTTAATTTATGTTGCGCTTCGATGTCAACGGACATAACCCGGCCGACTCGACTGACTTGTTTTCGGACTTCCCTGACACCGGATTACCTCCAAGCGCCCCCTCCCTCATGAAAATAGGCCGATGGTTCTTCATTGTAGCGATAACGTTCGCGGTCTCATTGTGGACGCAAGCGGCTTTCGGTCAACCCATCGGGGTAAAGCCCGGTAACCCCGACTGGAGGTTTGCCGACGACATGTACTCAAGTCGGCTGACAGAGGAGGAAACGCGCTTCTCGCTGCCGGTGGATATCGAGGTGCCCGTGCAGCTTGATTTCTCCGTGCACCAGGGGGACCGGAAGCTCTTCTGGGCGACGGTGTACGGGGTACGTCTTCTGGATGAGGCGGGCGATGGGGTGGAAGTCCTCTGCCTGTTGCGTGGCACGCGCATCATGATCCGCCGGATCGAGGGCGGTGAAACGCTCGATACGCCAACCTCCGTCCAGAATAACATCGACCTTCTGCTGGCGGACAAGTTCGATGGGCGGTACAAGATGCGGATTCTCGTCAACCACACGGAAGCGCGTGTCTATCTCGGCTTTTACGGGGACGAGCCGGTCTTCATCCAGGGCTTGGCCACGGGGGATTTCACCCGGTTTAACCGGATCGAGTATTTTGCCGCTGCCGTCGAGGCGTCGATCTCTGCGCCGCAGATAAAGGCTCTCCCCAACGAGGCGCTGCCCGTCCTGAACGAGCGCCCCGACGTGGGGTATGCCATGCCCACTTGGCGGGACTTCGTCGGCGTGCACTATCAGTACCGTTCGCCCATCATCAACTACCGGGATACGGCCTTTGCGGTAAACGAGCAGTGGTTCGCGGATAACGGAGGCTCGATCGTGCGTCTGCTCGGGATGCTTTTCAAGCCGCATGAACGCCATCTGTGGAAGTCGAGCGACGATCCGGAGGAGATCACCGCTGTCGTGGAGAAACAGCGGAACGTCATCCGGAACCAGCTCACCCGCTACTACCGCGGCAACAAGGTGGACGTGGACAAGTTCGTTATCCAGATCGGCAACGAGATCAACCGTCCGGGCCCCTACAACAACGAGGCTTACCTGACGGAGCGGTACGCGCCCTATGTCTTCGAGCCCTTTATCACCGTGGCTCGTGAGGTGAGCCAGGACCAGTTCGGGGATCCGGACCGCATCCAGGTACTCTATGGCTCCATCGCGCGCAGCTCCGCGCCCGACGCCATGGCTTGGCTGCGCATGACGACGGACCGACCCCTGACGGGCAGCTACGACGCCTCCATGGCGGGGAAGGACCCCCTGTCGTATGTGGACTACCTGGCGATACACTATATCCAGAAGGGCTCTTTTACGACGGAGTACCTAAACTATCTTTACGACACCTATGTGAAGACCGGACGCGTGCGCGGCATCTGGTCCACCGAGGAACTGGGCACCGGCGATGCGTTCGAGATCAATGGCCCCAAGGTGCTCGGCAGCATCGTCCGCTACATGGACTGGTGGTCCCGGCACGATTGGGAGCCCGACAAGGGTAAGATTTTTTTCTTCAGCGACTATCGCACTGCTGTCGGTTATCCCTCGGCGCTGCCGATGGAGCAGGCGATGGACGACTTTCTGGAGAATGCTCCGCTCCGCAACCTGACCGACCAGGTGCAGGCTGACGGCAGCGAAGATTTGGAGACTTACGTTTTCGCCCGCCGGGACCTGCCAGGGCATTTCGCGGCCGTGCTGCTGTCCGACCGTTATACCTGGAATCGGGCCATCAAAGGGAAAACGTGGATCGGTGACCTGCGCATCCCGCTCGACGAGGAGGCCAATGGAGCCGGGCCATTCCGGGTGGTGGTCAAGCGCCTGCGCCGGAGCTCCTTCGAACTCGTTTCCTCCCAGATCGTGGAGCCGGACAGCGGCTGGCTGACCATACCGTTAAACACCGAGCTGGATCAGTCCCGGTGGGAGGAGCTGGTTGTTTTCGCCACCGCGGCGGAGGGCGACTTTGGCGTGGCACTGGAGGATCAGGTGATGATCCCGGAACCCAACAAACTCGTCGAGGGCGGCGAGATCATTTCCTTCCATTACGGCAATTACGTCTGGCTGCCCCTGCGCGGGGGATTGGACGAGGGAATGCTTGGTGACACGCATGCCCTGAACGTTTACTTTTACGACGGAAACCGGAGCGACTACGAGGTCGATCTGCTCAACGACTACGAACCGGGCAGTGTCGTGGAAATGACTTTTGAGCTGTTTGGTATCGGCGACCCGGAAAAGTCAAAGGGCATCCGCGTGTACTGGGATGACGTGCTCATCCTGGAGGGGGCGGATGAGCCGGTCGAGACGGCGCTGTACCAGGTGGTCGCGCCGCTGGACCTCTCCCGCGGGAAGCACCGGCTGAGCTTTGCGTACGACGACCTGCAGGAGCGCTTTTACTGGCCGTCTCTCACGGCCATGCGCATCCGGCGCGTGGAGGATGTGGACGGCTCAGAGCTGCCCGCGTCGAACTACCAGATGGCCAACTGGAAGGGCCGGGCCGTCCGCGAAGAGCTGAAGGACAAGTTTACCGAGTAAAGTCGCGGCCGGGCTGGCTAGGAGGGCTCGGACATGGACGGGTGGATGTACGAGGAGGTGTACCAGACCTCCTTCGGGAAGGGGCCGTCGTCTGTATTGGGTGTGTGGATACGGCTGAGCCGGTCGATCAGTGAGAGATGTCGCAGGGCCGGGGTCTTGACGGGGAAGCGCCCGTAACAGTCAAAGAAATCGTAGCGGTGCTGGTCGTCGGTGATGAAAAGGATGTTCATGGGCAGGCCGTGAATTTTGGAATGGGGTTGACCCGGTGGTATGTGTCGTTTTAAGAACGTTATCGAATTGGCGCAGCCGACGCCTAACACCCAACGCATAATGAAATACCTGACCCTCCCGAAAGCCCTCAGAATATCCGCCGTGCTGCTCCTGTGCACGGCTGTCGTGCACGCCGATCCGATCCTGGCGTGGAAATTGGAACAGAAGCCGGCCCCGCAGCAGCTGGCAGCCTCCGTGGTCGATGTCGCCCTGGAAACCGGGCATGGCCTGAACACGCTGGAACGAACGGGTGTGAAGGAACAGACCGGGCTGAACCGGGTTTACAGCAGTACAGGCTGGAACACGACCGACACCCTCGACAAGGACACGAAGTACATCGGGTTCAAAATGACGGTCAAGCCGGGCCAGACAATTGTGCTGGCCTCGCTCGACTACCGCATCTCCGGCGGCAAGCCCGCCCCCGGCAAGGGCCGCTGGGGCTACTCGACGGACGGGGGTAAGACCTGGACGCTCCAGGAGCCGTTCCTGATCCCCGAAAACTCCTCGCGCACGGGCTTCGACATGGGCTCATGGCGCTTCCAGAACTTTACGGTTCATGCCGGCCAGACGGTGATCTTCCGCTTCTGGGCCTACGGCAAAGAAAACATCGGCGGCAACGGTGCTCCCCGCCCGGGCTCCAACGTTCGCCTCTGGGGTGGCTACGGCAACGACCTTATCCTGCAAGGAAAGGTGCAATAAGCATACCCGAGCCCTTTCAGCGCAAAGCCATTTCTTTTCAGATTGTTCCGGTCCAAGGCCGGGCAAGACCCCGCAGAAAAAAATACTGCGGGGTTTTCTTTTGCCGTGACGCTTTCCACGCTGAGATAAAGACGCCCGCTCCAGAATGCCGGGGCGGGCGTGGAGGTTGCCGTTGTCGTCCGTGGCGCGTCGCCATTCGACCGTGGGGTAGGGCAGACCGTTGTCCACCTCGACCGTCAGCTCAGGCAGTACGCCTTCTTCTTTCAGGATCGGAGCGAGTGCGGCGCGGGCTTCGTTCACGTCCGCGAAGCCTTTCAGATGCGTGATCCCGGGCAGGTCCGGCAGCGGCGGAAGCTCCATGCCCTGCGGCGTATATTTGAGGCTCTCGCCGACCAGGACGACACGGCCTCCGGCCTTGGCGAACGCGAGAATGCGCTCGCGGGTGTCCTTTTCCACGTGGGAGCTGTTGGGGACGATGGCAGCTTCTGCTTGTCGAGGAGCCCGTCTTTGATCTGGCTCCCGGTGATGAAACCGACCTGCATGCCCTCAAAGATGCCCTCGTAGATGCGGTCCGTCTGCGACATCTGCGCGCGAGAGAGCCCGTCCTCGGTGCGGCTGGAGTGCGGGGAGCTGGCGTTGGCGAAGAGCAGCACCACATCGTTGGGCTGCTCCTGGAAGGCCGCGATGGCCGGAGCGGTCCGCTGCAAATCGAGCGAAGCGCGCCCGCTGCCCAGCAGGACTTTGGCGTCGAGCAGGAGGATGGGGAGCTCGGGCCAGTCGGAGAGATCGCCGTCAATGGCGAGCTCTTTTGTGTTTTGGAGGCGGTAGGCGGTGTATTCGGGTTGCGCGTGAAGCAGGCTGGTCGCCGGTTGGAGAAGGGAGAGGTATGGTTTCATTGCGGAGTCAGTGTATAGTCAGGCTGCGCTCCCGCTGATACCGTAGGCATGCGGGAGCGCGGCGACCGTAAAGGAGGTTAATGCCGGTTTAGATGCCAGGCTGGGCCAGTCAGGACTTGCCGCTTTTGTCCTGCTCGTGTGTGGGGTCCGAGGCGACGTCCTCGGTGACTTCGCCGTCGTGGGCGAGAGCGACTTCGTCGAGATTCTGGTGGCCGACGACGGTACCGTCGTCCAGCTCGTTGACCACTTCGAGCTTCAGGCGGCGGAAGAGGGCGAGAATGTCTCGCGTGCCGCCCCAGGTGAACCAGACCGCCGTGACCAGCGCCATGAAGACGGGGACGCCGATGGCGGCGACGTGCCAGAAGGTCTTCCAGACTTCAATCGGCCACGGGGCAATGAAGTTCCAGAGCCCGCCAATGCAGAAAATACCGAACCACAGCATACTCCAGACAAACAAACCGATGGTGATCAGCTTGTCGGACTTGGTGAAGTTGGAGTTGAAGTTCATGATGCGGGCAAAGATACCGCGCTTGACGAAGGGGATCTGCGGGTCGCGTTTTTCGCCGACCTCGTCGGTGATGCGGGCGTACTTGCCGCGGTGCAGCATACGCTCGAGGTTAAAGTCTTCCTTGCAGGTGAGCAGGGAGACCACCACGTAGACGATGATGGCCGTGAGGCTCGCGGAAAAGGACACCTGCATGCCGTTCAGCGGGAACACATCCTGCCAGACGATGCGGGCGGTAATACCCCCGACGGAGAGCACCGAGCCAGTCAGCAAGGCCGCCCACGCTGCCTGTGTGGTGCCTTTTTTCCAATACAATCCACCGATGATGACCGCTCCGGCACCCCCGATGTAAATGCCCTGGGTGACCACCCACCACATGATAATGTACTCGGTCTGGGGGAAGAATGCCCCGAAGAGGAAGGCGAAAACCGCCACCCCCGTAATGGACAGCCGCAGGGCGCGGATGTGCTGTTTGGCGCCGAAGGGACGCTTGCGCAGCGGCACGAGCACGTCCTGAATGAACAGGCTGCCCCAGGAGTGCAGGTGTGTGGAGTCTCCTCCGAAGATGCCCATGATCAGTACCGCACAGAAGGCGCCCTTGACGCCGACGGGCAGCATGTGGGAGACGGCCATGGGGATGCGCATCTGCTCGCGGGTGTGCTCGTCCGGGATCAGGGAAAGGTCGTGCATGACCTGCGCGGCCTGTTGGGCGAAGTCCGGGTGCAGCAGGTAGGTCAGCGCGCAGGTCGCCAGCAGAAAGGTGAGGGCGGATTTACCATAAGCGCGCCAGCGGCCCAGGATGTTGCCCATCCGGTTTTCGTGCGGGGTCAGGCCCGCCGAGTTGTAGGCGTTCTGGTTCTGCCAGGCCATGGTGCCGTAGATGTTGAGGCAGGCTGCCATCAGCACGTACCACAGGTTAAAGTCCTCCACCGCCAGCGAGTCGAAGGGGTTGAGCCAGGACTGGCCCGCGGGGCGGTCGGCCAGGACCGTGGAGATCTCCGACCAGTCGAACATGAACAGCAGCGCGACGATGATGACCAGGTAAAGGATCTGCGAGACGATACCCTCCAGGCAGTCGGTCACCATGACGGTGATCTGACCACCAGCCAGGGTCAGCATGAGGGTGATCGACAGCAGCACGGACATCACGAGCATGTACGTGGGAATGTTTGAGCCCAGGATGGTCACCATCGGCGGTAAACCGACAAAGGCCGTGATGAATTGCGCGCCCACCGCCGGGATGATCCCGAAGTTGACGATCCCGGCGAAGAACCCAAGGCAGCCGGTAAAGACACGGAAGCGCTTGCTGTAGCGGATTTCAAAGAACTGGGCCAGTGTCATCGAACGCGTCTCGCGGTAGCGGTAGATGACGAAACCGGTAATTGCGATCATCAGCCCCACGGGGACGTTGATCCATTGCCACCACGTCCAGGTGAACCCCGCCTTCGCGATGACTTCAAATGTCGCGGCGAAAACCACAGCCCCGGCGGACATTTCGCCCGATGCCACGGCCAGCAGGTAGCGCCCGGCTACACGACCCCCCGCCATGAAGTCTGCCACACTGCGCATGTAGCGTTGGGTTAAGGCGCCGACACCGAAAACAATGATAAGGGCGAAGGCTACGAGGCCCCAGTCCAGTAGATGCATGATACGAAAGGGTTAGTGTGTGAGGTAAACGTGGAAGGGTTAATAGGACGATCAGGCCCCGTCTGGGAGCGCTTTAAGCTCAGGTGGGGGCGTGTGTTTTTTACGTGCGATCACCCCTGAGGGATGGCCGTGGTTATGGGTATTGTGTATTAAGAACGTTTGCAATTTCGAGTTAAAAAGAGCGGGTAATGGTTTTTTATGTGAAATCGGGGGCGCTTGGATGGCAGATTGCTGCCAGCTCATGGCACCCGAACGGGGCCTGGCGGGGCGATTTTTACGATTTTGCGTAAAGGTTTACCCATAAGACTGTGCTAAAGCTTGCATGTTTGGCAAGTCTGGATGTGGCAGGGTTGAATAAACACCGGGAAGGAAGGTCTGCTCGGGCGAACCGAAGAGCCGTGGGCTGCATCTAGGTGGTACAGGAAGGGAGCTTTAGCACGGCTGAACGCTGTAGGTGATGCAGCTTTTTTTGGACTTGGTGTTGAAGGCGGTGGGGTGCTAGGTTGCCCGCAGAATGCCCGATCCCTTCCCAGAAAGGTTGCCATGGTAACGCTTAAAAATGTCGCCGAGGAAGCGGGGGTTTCCGTCCGAACTGTGTCCGTCGTGCTCAACGGCAAGGCGACCGAAGGACGCATCAGCAAGGCAATTGAAGCCCGCATCCTCAAGATCGCCGCCGAGATGGATTATCGGCCAAACGCGATGGCGCGGGCCACGCGTACGCGCCGGACGCTGCAGATCGGCGTTCTGGTCCGTGAACTGTCCAACCCCAACACGGGCAGGAACATCGAGATGATCGGACAGTACCTCCAGCAACGCGGCTATAAAATTCTGCTCGGTCTCAGCAACGGACGTGTCGAGGTTGCGCGTGCCTACCTGAGCGATTTTCTCCGGGGCATGGTGGATGGCATTCTCAATATGGAGCCCGCTCTGGGGACGGCAGATTTTCGCAAGGCGGGCGTTCGGGTGCCCTATGTCCACCTTCAGCGGAGATCGCCCGGGTTCAACCTGCGGATCGATTGGGAGGATGGGGTCCGGCAGATCGTGAACCACTTTGCCGGTTTGGGGCATCGCACCTTCGGGTTCATCTCGGGACCGGCCAAAGACCCGAGCTCGCATGCGCGGTTGAGGGGATTTGAGCGCGTGATGAAAAATCATCCCGCCGGCGCGGTGGGCTGTGTGCGCTATGGCGACTGGAGTCTGGAAGCCGGACTGGCGCATATGCCTGAGCTTCGTCGCGAAGGCTGCACAGCCGTCATTGGGGCCAACGATATGATGGCGATCGGGGCCATCCGTTGGGCGCACATGTGCGGGCTGTCGGTGCCGGGAGATTTTTCCGTTGCCGGGTTTGACGATACACTCAGCGCCCGGCTGATCTGGCCCAGCCTGACCAGCGTTAACGTCCCGATGCCGAGGGTAGCTGAGCTCTCAGTCGAGGCACTGGTGAATATGATCGAAGGCAAGCCAGGTGGCCCTGCCGTGCTCATGCCGATGACCTTGTGTGTCCGCGATTCCAGTGGGCCGTGCCCGGCGTCGGCGTGAGCGTGTTGGCTATCCGGCCAGGTTCAGTGGCTTTTTCGCGATTGAGAAGAAGATAATCGCTTGACAACAATTCACGTGTAAAGTAATGGTGGGCATCTCGTTTTACTTGTAGCTTTTACCACCCCAAAAAATGGCGAGTTCTTTCCGGACCACGACTTCTCTTGACGCTGGCGGAATCGTGTGCCGCTTGCGTTTCCGGCCCGCGTTTTCCCTGGTGGAACTGTTGACTGTCATCGCGGTGATCAGTGTGTTGTCGATTCTGGTCGTGGCAGGCCTGAATGTGGTCAGGGAAAACGCCAACCAGACCAAGTGTGCCGCCAACCTGCGGCAGATTTATGTGGCCTGTAACCTGTTCAGCAACGAGCACGGCATGAAGGTGATTCCCGCCAATACGCTCAACGCGCTGAACGACGGGGACTATTTGTCGAAAAATTCCGAGGTTTGGATTTGCCCCAGCGATGAGGCTCCTGTCTTGGGACCGGGTGAGAATCGCCTGTTCATAGACATTTCCTACGCGCGCAACGGCGAGCTGACAGGATGGCCCAACGCGACTGACGGCCCCAGCTACTGGGCTCAGTCCAAGGCGTCCATTTTGCAAATCGATGAGCCGGAGAAGATCGCCTTCTGGGCGGATGCCAGCACCTACTGGATGAACCAGGCGCCCAGCAATCGCAATGTGGTCTTTCGTCACCGGGGCCATGCTAATGTCATTTTCCTCGATGGACACATCGACGGTGTCGACGAATCCGAGGCGAACGATTTCTACCTGAATCACATGAAGTACGAATAGAAGTTCGTCGGGATACAAGGTGCCGGAGATGAGTTATGGTTTGAGAAGTGAGTGGACGACGGGCGGCAGCGGTATCCGGCCCGCTGTGGAGAGCTCGGCTGGCCGGACAGACAAGCCCGTGGCCCTGCGCCTGCCCAACCTCGTGGGCGACAACATGGTGCTCCAGGCGGGCGAAGCGGTCCGCCTGTGGGGATGGGCGGTCCCTGGCGAGCCGGTGCACGTGCGCTTTGCTGGTCAATCGAGTGGAACTCTCGCGGATGCGGATGGGCGCTGGGAGCTTTTTCTGGAGCCGATGGAGCCCTGCGCCGTTGGGCGGTACCTTGTGGTGAGCGCGGCCAGCGGCGAGCGCCAACTCCGGGAGGTGCTCGTCGGCCAGGTCTGGGTATGCAGTGGCCAGTCGAACATGGCTATGCGCGTCGCGCAGATCAAGGGCACGGAGCGATTACTCAAGGCCGAAAAACTGCCGCAGGTTCGCGCATTTAACCTGCCTTGGGAGGGCGGTTGGACGCCTCGCGAGGATGTGCGGGCGCGTTGGCGAGAGGTGGGACGGAGCGAGCTGAGCTGGCTCTCGGCGGTGGCCTGTGTCTTTGCCGGAGAACTGCACGCCAGGCTGGGGCAGCCGGTCGGCTTACTCGTCAGCCATGTGGGCGGGTCGAACGGGGAGGCGTGGATCGGGCGCTCCGCGCTGCTGGAAAACCCCCGCCTGAAGAGGATTCACGAGGTGATCCGCCAGCGCGAAGCGGCCTGCCCTCAGCTGGCCTCCCGTGGCCACGGCTATTTCCGGAAATGGCTCTATGACTTCAAGGCCTACTGGCGCGCGTTTTGCCAGTGGCGGGATCGCGCCGAGGCCAGCCGCGGCGATCCTCCGGCGGTTCCGGTCGGCCTCGTGGACAAGCAGACGCCGAGCGTTTTTTACAATGGGATGATCGCGCCGCTGACCCGTTACACGATCAAGGGATTCCTCTGGTATCAGGGCGAGGCTAACGCCAATAACGTCAATCTGGCGTATGAGTACCGCCATCTGCTCCCGACCTTGATCACGAGCTGGCGAAAAGCCTGGGGGCGCGATGACTTGCCGTTTTATTTTGTCCAATTACCCGACTTTGTGGCGCCACAGGAGGATGCCTGGGCGCTCATGCGCGAGTCGATGCTGAAAACGATGCGCGAGGTTCCGCACACCGGGATGGCAGTGACCATCGGCCTGGGGGAACCGGGCGATATTCACCCGCCGGACAAGATTCCCGTCGGACAGCGGCTGGCGCGGATCGCCCTGGCCAAGACCTATGGGGTTGACCTGGTGTACTCGGGGCCGCTCTTCGAGCGGGTTGTTGCGGAGTCGGGGAGACTGCGGCTAACGTTCAGTCATGCCGCTGGTGGACTGGAACCACAGGCGCAGGTGCTGGACGGGTTCCAGGTGGCTTCGGCGGATGGGCCGTTCGTGCCTGCCCAGGCAGTGATCGAGGACGGACAGGTAATCGTATCGAGCGAATCGGTGCCACACCCGGTGCATGTCCGCTACGCCTGGGCGAATAATGTCCGGCCCTCGCTCTTCAATACAGCGGGGTTGCCGGCTACACCGTTCCGTACGGATACGCGCTTACTCCCGGGACAGATGGGGGAGGACGAGCGATGAGCGATAGCGTTCTGCCCCGTATGCGTGTCCAGCGGCCTGTTGGTTATGACATCTCTTCCCGTGATGGGGAGGAGGGGGATACTGTGGATTTCTCTTTTCCTTTGCGACGTCGGATACTAGCGTCTCCTGTTATGCCGCCTCTTGAGAAACAGGGAGTTGTAAACATGACGGACGTGGCCAAGTCCCTTGGGCTTTCCCGCGTGACCGTGTCCGCCGTGCTCAATAACCGGCACCGCAAGGCTGGCATCAGCGACGAAACCGCCGTCAAGGTGAAGGAGGCGGCGCGGGAGCTCGGTTATTTCCGCAACGACCTGGCCATGGCGATGAAGAGCGGGCACAACCTCGTGATTGGCGCCATGGTAAGTAATCTGGCGACCGCCTGGGTCGGCCGGATACTCAGCGGTATCTTGCAGGGCACCCGCGAAAGCGAGTACTTGATCAAGCTGGAGGAGGTGTCGGGCCCCCAGGCGGAAGAGGCCGCGCTCTCCCGGTTTATCGGGCAGCGTGTGGCGGGCATTCTCTGCTGTAATTTTCACCCGGAAGAAGAGTTCGTCGCCGATTTTGCCCGGACGACGTCCCGGTATTCCGTGCCCGTGGTCACCGTTTCTTCCAGCCCTTCGCTGCCGGGCTCGCGCATCTTGTCCGACGACTACTCCGGCAGCGCACAGGCCGTTAAGCACCTGTGGGAGCTTGGGCACAGGAATATCTGCTACATCAACGGGATGGGCAAGTATGACTGGATCCGGGACCGTACGCAGGGCTTTCTCGATGCCTTGGAACAACTGGGGGGCAAGCTCCGCGCCGATACCGTCGTACAGTCTCCTTTCGACGCGAATGAAATGGAGGCGACAGTGCGGCATCTGCTCGGTAAAAAGCGAAGCCGACCCACGGCGGTAGTGTGTATCAATGATATCGCCGGGGCCATTTGCCTACGGGTGGCGCGCTCGCTCGGGCTCGATGTCCCCGGGGACCTTTCGGTCGTCTGCTACGAGGGCGGGGTGGCCGCCTACACGGATCCGCCACTGACCGTGGTTCGCCAACCCTTTACGGAGATGGGTTTGCGTTGCGTCAAAGAGTTGCTGGCCATGATCGATATGAACCGTGATGCCGCGCGACGCAGGAAGAAGCCCGAGAACATCGTGCTGCCGCTGACGTTCCAGCCTGGGAGCTCGACGGCGGCCTGTCCGGCCCGCGGTGCGTCTCGCCGTTAACCTCTAGAATGGTGTTGACGTAAGCACTGCCTTTGCCATTACACGTGTAATGAAAAGAAGGGAGATAATTCCCCTTCTCTTCCTCAAATGCTTTTCCTTCAGCCTTTCCCCATTCTGAGCCCACGCCCATGAAAACAAAGAAGCCCAATATTCTGCTGATGATGGCCGACGACCATCGCGGACAATCGATCGGAGCTCTCGGAGAGAATCTCCTGAGCACGCCTACGATGAACCGGCTGATCCGGGAGGGAGCGTGCTTTACGCGTAATGCGCATACCGGTAGTTATCATCCTGCTGTTTGCATCCCGACGCGGGCCGCGCTCCATACCGGCACCTGTGTTTACGAGGCGAGCCGGCAGAAGGATTTCCGGGATGCGGACTTTCCGGATAGCCACACGATCAACCCGGAGCGTGTGACCCTTGGCGAAGCCCTGCGTGGAGAGGGGTACCACAGCTATTTCATCGGGAAATGGCATAACGACAATGCCTCGCTGAACCGTTCGTACTGTGATGGCCGGTATATCTTCCTCGGGGGCATGAGCGACCATTACCAGGTGTTGCTGAATGACTATGACCCGACCGGCGAGTATCCGGATGAGAAGCGCTACGTCATCCCACGGCACGACACCGAACTGTACAGCGAGGCTGCCATCGAGTTTCTGGACGGTTATAAGGACGAGTCGCCTTTCTTCCTGACAGTGGCGTTTACCTCCCCGCACGATCCCCGTCAGGCGCCCGAAGACTTTTCCGTGCCAGGAGGGAAGGATGGCATTCCGCTTCCGCCGAATTTCCAGCAGCACCCCTTCGATCAGGGGCACCGGGATATCCGGGATGAGCAACTGGCGGCCTTCCCGCGCGAGGAGGACGAGGTCCGCCGCCACATTGGCGACTACTACGCGATGATCCAGCATCAGGACACCCATATGGGGCTGATACTGGAGGCACTGGAGCGCCGCGGCGAACTGGAGAACACGATCATTATCTATACCGGCGATCATGGGCTGGCTGTCGGCCAGCACGGGTTGATGGGTAAGCAGAACCTGTACGAGCCCTCTGTCCGGGTGCCGCTGATCCTGCGTGGGCCGGGTATCCCCCAGGGCTTGCGTTCGGAGGCGCTGACATACACGCCCGATCTGTTCCCGACGCTGTGCGCGTTGACAGAGACCGTTGTACCCGAAACGGTGACCGCCCGCAGCCTGATGCCGCTGATAGAGGGAGAAACCCGGTCCCTGCACGAACACCAGTTTTGCCTGTACTTCAACCTCCAGCGCTCGGTCAGCGACGGACGCTTCAAGCTGATCCGTTACTATGAACAGGAGCCCGACTGGACCGGGCTTTCAACGGGGACGGACACGGTGCAGCTTTTCGACCTGCATGAAGACCCGTCGGAAACGCGCAATCTCTACGGCAAACAGGCCTATCTGCCACAGGCGCGGCGGCTGGCCGAGGCGCTCCGTGAGCACATGTGCCGGCACGACGACATGCTCAAGGATGTTCCCATCCTGATCGATGCCCTTGCGCATACTTCCTGACCTTTGAACCTTCATTATTATTATCCATGACGGCCACACTTGCTTCACCGAAAACCCTTCTCCAGCGCCACCCGGCCAATCCGCTGTTGGCCCCCACCAGCATGCCGATTCCTTGCTCAGCCGTGTTTAACAGCGGTGCGGTGAGCTTTGACGGAAAGGTGCTGCTGCTGATGCGGGTGGAGGACCTGGCCCGTGACAACCACTTCCACATCGCCACCAGCGAGGATGGTGTGCACTTCGAGGTCTCGGAAGAGCCCATCGAGTACCCCTTGCGCGAGACCGAGGAGAAGTTCCTCGACAACCGCTTCGACATGCGCATCACGCCGCTGGAGGGCACGTACTACGTCTCCCATGCCAGTTGGCTGGGCGGCTTCGGGTGCTGCTCCGGACTGGCGCGCACGGATGATTTTCGCACGCTGACGGCGGTGGGTGAGCTGTCCGTCCCCTCGAACCGCAACGCCGCCCTGTTCCCCGAGAAGATCAACGGGCGTTACGCGCGGCTGGAGCGTCCGCAGGATATTGACGGCTCGGGGCGCATCTGGGTCAGCTACTCCCCCGATCTCATCTACTGGGGCGACGCGCAGCCGATCCTCCTGCCGAAGACGCCCTGGAGCCGCAACAAAAGTGGACCGGGTGCAGTGCCGATCAAGACCGATAAAGGCTGGCTGTGTATTTACCATGCGGTGGCGGACAACTGCGCCACCTCGAACTACTACCTGGGCGTGATGCTGCTGGACCTGGATCAGCCGCACAAGGTGCTGGCTGCGCCGCGGCAGTTCATCCTCCAGCCCGAGATGCCGTACGAGTGCATGGGGCAGGTGCCCAATGTCGTCTTTACCAACGGGGCGGTCGTCATGCCCGACGGCATGGTGAACGTCTACTACGGCGGCGCGGACACCTGCGTGTGCCTGGCGCAGGTCCCGTTGGATGAGCTGCTGGAGTTCTGCCTGACGCAGGCGTAATTCCGCGCTGTTTCCGCCACTCACTTTTTTATCTCATGGACAAGCCTGTCTCTCCCGCGTCGGCCGGTCTGGACCGGCGGCCCAACGTCGTCTTTATCTTCACCGATCAGCATCGGGCGGACATGCTCTCGTGCACCGGAGAGACGCCCGTGCGCACGCCTCACCTCGATCGCCTGGCCGCCGGGGGGACGCGCCTGACGCGGGCCCGCTGTACGACGCCGCTGTGCATGCCCTCGCGCACCACGTACTTCACCGGCTGCTCCGCCCGGCGCAACGGCACGCTGGCAAATGAGATTCGCCTGAACGCTGGAGGCGCGCACTTGGCGACGCGGCTGCGTGAGGCCGGATACGCCCTGGCCCTGGCGGGTAAGAATCATGCCTTTACGGACGATGAGCTTCGGCAGTGGGATTTCGTCGAGCTGTACCACATGCACGGCAAGGAGGAGAAGGACTACTGCTCGCCTCCGACGGAGGCCGAGCGGGCTGTGGCGAAGTGGCGTCAGGAGTGCGTGCCATTTTTCGAGGCGGCTGTCCACGAGCCCCAGCCGGGCCGCGCGGAAGACGACCCCGCCATCGCCCAGACCGATCACGCCTTGCGCTTTCTCGAAGACCAGGCTGTGGAAGGGGCGGAGCACCCGTTCTTTCTGTGGCTCTCATACGAGGCGCCACATTTTCCTTATGTGCTGCCCGAGCCGTGGTTCTCGCGCCATGATCCTGCTCGGATGCCCGGACTGATGGATGAGGAACTTTGGAAAAATGTGGGGCCGGTCCGCCTGCGTCTGCAACATGCCGGTCTACGCATGGACGAGATGACCGATACCGACATCCGGCGAGTCCAGGCCAGCTATTGCGGGATGATCGAGCTCGTGGACGAGCAGGTCGGGCGTGTGCTCGATGCACTTGAACGGCTAAAAATGCGGGAGAACACGCTCATCGTTTTTGTCGCTGATCACGGGGACTTTTGGGGGCATCGTGGTCTGATTGGCAAGAGCAACGCGCTCTACGAGGACCTGCTGCGTATCCCGACGATATGGAGCCTGCCGGGACAGGTGGAGGGTCGCACGAGCTCCGCGATCATCGAGAATACCGACTTTACCCCGACGTTGCTGGACCTGCTTGGGCTGGACCCGATGGCGAGCGCGCAGGGGAGCTCCTATGCGACCGTCTTGCAAGGGGCGAGCGACAGGCACCGCGATTTCTCGATCGGGGAAAGCAGCCTGGGGCTCCCTGCGCTTACGGTCGATGAGCTGGAGGCGGCGGTCCTGCGACGTGACGAACTCTTTTCCCAAGAGGGACCGATGTGGTTCGTCAACCGCATCGGCGGTCTCACTCGCAGTCTGTATCGCCCGCCGTACAAGCTGATCACCCATGAGCAGGACGCGTCCGAACTCTACGACCTCGAGAACGATCCGGGTGAGCGTGAGAACCTGGCGGCACAGCCTGCCATGCGCCCGGTGTTGGGGGAACTGCTCCGGCAACTGGAAACTACGTCGCTGGCCTGAAGCTTTTGTATTAACACGCGCCTGAGAATGTCGCTGGGCCGCGCGTTTATTGATGACACGGTTAAGGCGTTTTCCCCTGTTTGGTTTCTTGTGTCCACAGGTGCGCGGAGTGCTCAGGGACGGCGGTGACGAGCGGAGCCGAAGTTGCGGGATGATGTTTCCTGACCCTGTGCCGTTGCCGCGGAGGCGGACGGCGACCCGTCGGATTCGACGGGGGCCTGGGCGGTTTGTTCCGGGGTGGTGGGCGTGCTGTTATCTTTTATCTCGGTCTTGGATGCGGCTTGATCCTCAGATGACATCTGTTGGTCCGTGGTTGCCGCTTCCAGCGGCGCGTCGCTGACGTACTGGCAGACGAGCGCGACACTGCTGATGTATCCCCCCGCGATGGGGGTGTAAACCGTCACCGTGTTTGTCTCTTGGACAAGTTCGGCGGGGATTTCTATCTCCTTATAGCCGAAGTAAGCACCCTGCAGGTTCGCGTCATCGAGCGACACGGTGAAGTTCTTTCCATTAAAGGAAACGTCGAGGTTGCCCTTGAAGCCGTTTTCCCGTCCCAGGCTGACGCGCAGCCGGGCCTTTTCGGGCGCCTCCGCAGCGGGGACATCTACGGTGAAGGTGACGGGCTTGCCCGTGGGCCGGAGCGTCTTGTCGCCGTAGTAGGTTTTCTCAGTCAGCAGCTCCCAGGGCTCCAGAGGTTCGCCAAAAGTGACGGTGATGATCGATGTCTCCTCCACGGCGAGCGGTATGGCCTTCAGCGATTCCAGTGGCACGGTTTCGAAGATGAGCTCGCCGTTTTCCAGATAAAGACGTGTTTGGGTGGCGGAGACGATCTCGTCGGCCTCGATGTCGTGGATGTCGAGGTCAAGGCTCGTGCGATAGGGGTTCATGTTGTTGACCGCCACACGGAGGACATTGTCCTCTAGAACGGCGTGGGTGTACATGAGGTCGTCATCGCTATCGCAGGGGACGAACGTGCCGGCGTAGTCCTGCCACATGTCGAGGAAGTAGCGCTCCTTGGTCAGAACAAGTTGGCCGTTTTCATCGTAGCGGTAGAGGTTGCTGGGGCAGTCTTTGCGCCACCACATGACCGGCAGAAAGAAGGGGACCACCATGTCGAACTCGTTGGGGCGGTTCAGGTAGCGCAGTCGGTAGGAGTTGAAAGTTTTCAGACGGATCCAGTGGTCGATGTCGGAGGCTCCCTCGTGGAGCGAGCCGCTCTCGGAGATGACGATCGGCTTGACGTTGTCGGTCAGTACCATGTGGTTGCGGAAGAGGTCCAGAACGGCCTCCAGACGGCCAGAGAGAAAGCCCTGGGCGGCGGTGGGGCGCTGCGGGTCGTTGACGATGAGCTCCTTGCTGTCGTAGAAGTGATGTGAGTAAAAGTCGAGGTGCCCGGCGGTCAGATCCATGAAGCGCAGGTGGTCGCGGGCAACGTCGAAGTTATTTCGATCGATCATCAGCCAGGCGCTGGTTGGGCCGCCCACCTGCATGTCCGGTAGTGATTCGTGGATACGGTCGGCCACGGTGTTGTGAAATTCGGCCAGGAGTTTCCAGGAGTCGTAACGGGGGTCGAGGTGGTAGGACCACTCGTTGGCGATGTCGGACTCGTTTTTGACCTCGACGTAGGTCGGGAGGTAACCGCCCATGCGTGTTTCCTCCGCCACAAGGTAACGGGCGGCCAAATCCGCAGCGGCGTCGAAGTGCTCGACGGCGGGTGTTCCGCGTTCATTGGGTTGGCGTGTGTTCTGTGCGTCCATCCAGGTCGGCCAGTTGTCAAGGCACTCGATGTAAACGAAATCCTCCGGCAGTGCGGAGCGCAGGCGCGCAACCTCGGCGGGGTCGGGCTTGCTGTACCAGGTGAAGAATTCCTCGTCCACCCAGCCGGGGCGCTCCGGGTCTTGCTTGAGGGTGGGAGTGTGCTTTGCGCCCCAGGCATGTTCCAGGCTTTCGCGCAGCTTGGTCATGGTGCGCCCGGGCATATAGCCGCGCTCAGTGTAGTAGGGGCGGGCTTCCCACAGGGCGGGCGGTCCGTCGATGTTGCTATAGACGCGTTGGTATTTTTCAGGCTCAAACTCGGTGATGCCCTCGATGCTGCGAATGCTCAACGGATAGACGTTGACCGTGACCGGGCGGATCGGCAGGTCTTCGCCCAGAATGCCCCAGGCCCGGTCGTCGAAGATTGGAGAAATGCCGCCGGGGTCATTGGGCAGGAAGGTGATGGACTTGATCGTGCTGTGGCCCTCCAGGATAATGGCGCAGCCTTCGCCGTCAGCGGGCAGGGGGTCCATGGTACGCAGCTTCAGTCGGATAAAGGTCGGCTTTTGCTCCCATGCTTTGGCGGACATTTTTTCGCCGGGCTTGACCAGGGTGACCTTCAAGTCTTGCAGGTCGGTGCCGTCGATGCGGCATGCGTGCAGCAGTGGTAAGACGTTTACCAACTCGGGGGGAAGCTCCAGCGTCACCTCGCCATCCACGGTCAGGGGGTCCATGGGCAACTGGATGGAGAACAGCCGCTGCTCGTCGGAGTTGACATGTTTGCGGATGTCGGCCCGGTATTCAGGCTGGTCGGCCAGACTGAACAGGCTGCTTAGTCGCTCTTTCTCCATTTGCGCCTCAGGGGGAAGAGTCGTGGCATTCAACGCCGGGGAGGCAGTTAAGGCCAGCAGGAGAAGGACTGAGGGCATCGTCATGGAGACAGGTAAACTGAAGCTCATAATAGGGGTGGTGGGAAGGTTGAATATTATGTATACACGTGTAAAGTAGCAAGGTGTGCAACGTCAAGCTCCTTCGTTTATTGAGCTCTTTTGAGGCTTAAAATGGGGGCTGAGCGTAGCGCATTTTTTAACGGAATCTTCTGATTATCCATATTCGGGAAGAAAAAACGTCTTGACTTCACACGTGTAATGTTGATGCTTACATACCTGTCAGCGGAATCATTGCAGGCCGCGAAAAATCCCTAACCCAAAATTATCCCATGAAAAAAGTATCTCTATTCGCATTGCTATCATCGTCTCTGGCGTTTGCTTCCTCCCTGGTAACGGCCACGGAAATCGACTTCACCGAGGCCGAGGGCTACAACGCAGCCACGCTAAATGGCCAGCAGGGCTGGACAGGTAGCACCGGCTATTACATCCCAGCCTGGTATGGCGAAACCACCGCTGCCAATCTGAACTTTGCTGACATGTACTACGGTGGCGAGACGCTGGACACGGCAGCGGGGACCATCACCTACGCGCTTGATTTCAACTTCACCTACGATTTGCCGACCGTGGCCACGAATATCAATGGGATGTCGGTGAAGCTCTCCACTAGCAGCACCAGCGCCAATACGACCAACATCGGTCTGAATTATTCGACAACGGGCAATTTCGTTTTCTTCTATTTCTCGGGTGCGGGGAGCTACCTGGCCGGCAATGGTCTCGCACCGACCGCGCTCGGCCTGAATGCGGCGACCTCGGACTATGTGAGCGATTCGCTCCGTATCACTGTGGAGATGACGAAGGGCGCAACCGCTTCGGATTGGACGCTGACGACCACGCTGTATAACATCGATACCGACACGGTTCTGCGCACGATCTCCTCGACGGCCGGGGTTACGTCCGAGGCCTTCTTCAGTGCCGACTCGATCTTTGCGGGATTCAACAGCGGCGCGAACAGTGCCAACGGTGGCTACAGCGAATTCAATGTCGAGCGCTTCGAGATCACGTCCGTTCCGGAGCCTGCGGGTGCCGGTTTTGCGCTGGGCGCGATCGGCCTGCTCTTTGCCTTCTGGCGCATGCGCGCTCGCAAGACGAAGTAAGGCCGACAGGGGTTAGGGGCGTTCGACTGCGAGGGTTTTCTTCGTGGTTGGCGCTCGATGACAGAGGCGCTTCCCGTCTTGTCTGCTTTAGCAGGCGAGACGCGGGAGCACCATGTTTTAAAGGCCGAGAGGCCTACGAGTCCGGAGATGGATGCTTTCCATTTTTACCCATTATACCTGAGTTTATATTGAGATGAAGCCTGTCTCCTTTCCCCCGAATGTGGTCATGATGATCGTCGATGACCTGGCCTACGGGGACCTGTCCTGCCTGGGGAATCCCTACACGCGCACTGCGGCGCTGGATGCGCTGCACGAGCAGAGTGTGCGGATGACGCACTATTGCTCGGGACCGTTGTGTACTCCGGCGCGTGCCGCGCTGCTGACGGGCCGTCATCCGTACCGTACGCGCGCGATCGATACATATCTGGGTCGCTCGAATCTGGACGGCGGGGAAGTGACGCTGGCGCATTTGTTTCAGCGTGCGGGCTACCGTACCGGGCTCTTTGGCAAGTGGCACTTGGGCGATACGCGTCCGAATGACCCGAACTCGATGGGCTTTGACGAGGCCTTGTACCACACTGGCGGCGGTTTGCGTCAGCCCGCCAATCACGGCTGTGACAGTTACTTTGATCCCGATCTTTTGCACAATGGCCACCGTGTCACTACGCAGGGCTACTGCACCGACATCTTCACGGATGCGGCCTGCGATTTCATGCGTACGGCACAGGAACCGTTTTTCTGCTACCTCGCCTTCAACGCCGTGCATACGCCGTTGGAGATTGTTGAGCACTGGGCTGATCCGTTTCGCCAGCAGGGGCTCCCCGAGGTCTGGTGCAGGCTCTACGGCATGCTGCAAAATTTGGACGAAAACATCGGCAAGGTCTCGGCCTGCCTGGAGGAGCTGAAGCTGACCGAGAACACCATCGTGTTGTTCACCGCGGATCATGGTCCCTGCGGCTCTGCGTCCCACCAGGGAACGGTTCGCTTCAATGCCGGATTGCGCGGGCATAAAGGGCAATTCTACGAGGGGGGCGTTCGTGTGCCGTGCTTTTGGTCGTGGCCGTCGCGCTGGCAGAGCCGGGATGTGAACCTACTGAGCAACCCAATCGATGTGATGAAGACACTGGCCGAGCCGTGCGGTTTGTCGTTGCCGTCTGACCGTAAGCTCGACGGAGCTTCCCTATCAACTGTCCTTGCGGGTGAAGAGCCGGGCCAGACGCTGTCCGAACGTTCGATCTGCCTGCAGTGGCACCGGGGGGCGCGTCCGACCAAGGGGTTGAACGCCGTCTGCATCGGTCCGCGCTACAAGTGGTACTCCGTGGAACCCGGCAAGGTAGAATTGTACGACCTGGAAAACGATCCCCATGAGGCTCACGATTTAGCTGCCACTGAGGAGGAAATCGCCGGGGCCATGGGTGCGACGTATGCCGCGTGGTTCGACGATGTTTGCGGTGAGCGTCAACTGCTCGACCCCGAGCGCGAACCGGGCGTTCCGATTCTCATGGCTGCGGACGATGAGCTGCCAACGCTGCTAACCTGGCAGGATTGGGTGCCCTATGAAGGGGAGGAAGGGTGGTCGCGTGACAACCCCGGCTATTGGCTGGCCACGGTGGAGGAGCGAGCCGTTTACCGGATACTTGTCGAGTCTGAGGTGGGCGCACCGGCGTTGCCGCTGGTCTTTCAATTCGGTCCGGTGGAACTGCGCCTGCCGGCGGTCGAAAAGGTGCAGGCCCTTTGCTTTGAGCTGGAACTGCCCGCCGCCTCGGCGCAACTGCACTGCTACTACGAACAAGCTGGCGCCAGGGTGGGGCCGCGCTATGTGAGCATTCGTCGCCAAAAGACAGGGGATCACGCGCGGACGAAGGCATGACGCATTCCCTGGCTGTTGGAAGGCGCCGAAATGGCCCGGCTACTGTTCGACGCCTCCCAGTTGAATCAGACCCCAGAGCGAGGCGTCGGTGGAGTTGTCGAGACTACCTGACCAGACCGCGGTCTCTTCGCGGTTGCCATCCTCGTCGGAGCGCGTGACGACGATATCGAAGCCCACCGTCTCGTCTGGATGCGGCGTGCGGGCAACGTCCCAGGGGATGAAAAAGCTCATGGTGTAGCCCTTGCCGTTATCCCATTCATCGATCTTGGGCTGGTTGTCGGGAAGGAGCTCCTGCCGCGCGCGGCTTCCCACACTGGCAAGATACAGCCGGGCGTCATCCCCGGAGATGCCGGGACTGGCGATGTAGTGGTAGCACTGGTCGGTGACGAAACCGGCGGGCGCGTTTTCGGGAGTGAAGTTGAGGAACACCTCGACCGAGTCCTGCGTCCAGATTCCGGCGAAACCGTCCACCGTGCTGAAGGCGGGCGAGTCGTCCTCGATCTCGGCCCGGACCCACAGCCCGCCCTTACCGGCGGCGACTTGTGCATGGGCGACGATGCCGCGTTCGGGGGCACGCTTGGCTTTGAGTTCCAGGGTGGGGGTGGTGGTCCAGTCCGGTGTGTCCGTAGCGGTCCAGGGCACGGTGACCGTATTGGTCTGGGTGGCGTCGATAGAACCGTAGCCGATGGCTTTCTCTTTATAAGCCCTCGCCGCGATGTCGGGCATGTCGCCGACGATGTAGATGGGAAGTTCGCCGACGGTAACGGTGTGGGTGCGGGCGGCGTCACTGAAGTCGCCGTCCCAGGAAACGACCTGAACAGGGTGGGTAAAATCGAGGGTGAGCTCGCTCTGTCCCTCGGTGCGCCAAAGCGCCCAGACGTACTGGTCCGGGGCGGCTTCGAAGAGCCGGTTGTAAAGTGCCGGATCGTCGCCGAGGTCCACCTCGCCCACGTAACGCCGGACCGGGTTAATCAGCTCGGCGAGGGTGCTGACGGCGCGGCCCAGGGGCTTGATCTGCCAGTCCCGGGTGTAGAGTCCGCCAGTCTGGCTGATGGTGTCGCCGTTCTGGTCGCGCAGGAGGAAAAAGAAGAATTTGTTGACCCCGGCGCCGCTGCTGATGGCCAGCAGGTGGGAGCGCACGTAGAGGGCGGCCTGCTGTTCGGGGCTGATGCGGTCGAGCGGTTCGGAGGGGTAGCCGTACTCGGTGCCCCAGATGGGTGCATTGTCACCGTTCTCAACCATGACCATGCGGTAGGCGCGCAGGCGGTCGGCGAGGCGCCCCTCCTCGGGGCTGGAGCGTCCGTGCATGTAGGGCTGGCACGCGGCGACATCGAAAAACTCCCTGCCGCCGGACTGGTAGATGGCGTTGAGATAACCGCCGGGGGTACCGGAGACCCCGGCCATGAGAACGGTCGCCGCAGGATCGATCGCCTTGATCGTACGATAGGCATTCTGGAGAAAGACCGTGTACTCCTGCGGTTGCGAACCGCTGTCCCACTGGTGGTTGACCTCGTTCATGATGCGGTAAGTATCCACCAGATGATTTAGGCGTCCGACAATGACGGCCACGTAGAGCATCCACTGATTCTGGTCGCTGGCCACGACGAACCCGCCCCGGACGCCTTCGTTTTTACGGGCGGCCCAGCGGGGCGCGTAGCCAAGCGAGACCAGGACATGGATGCCCGCCTCGGTGGCGGCTTCGATTTCCTTCTGCACGCGGCTCAGGTATTCCTCGTTCCACTGGCCGGGACCGTCGCCCTCGACGGAGGCCCAGTTAATGTTGTAGCGCATCCACTTCGCATTGACGGCGAGGAGCTCATCCACCGGGAGTTCGCGGACGACGAGGCCGACCGAATCGCGCAGGTCGTAGTCCTGCTCGTCCTCGACGAATTTCAGGTCGGGCGAGGAACTGGTCTTCACGAGGCTGACGTCTTTCCAGTAGACGGTGCCGGGGGAGTCCAGCCGTAGAGCAACCTGGACGGCTGCGGCTCCCTTGGGCGCTTTGAAGTCATAGGTGAGCGACTGCCACTGGTCTTGCGTTCCGGAGAGCAGGGGCGTCGAGAAACGGAAGTCCAGGTACGACATCATCTTCCCGTCCGGATAGGCGAAGTGGAATTGTGCCATGGCCTTTTGGACATCCGTCAGCTTGTACTGCGCCTCGAAGCGGTAACTGGCGCCGGGCTGGACGGGGATGGTCTGGTGCCACGAATGGTTCCCCCGTGTAAAGTCCGCGGGCAGGTTCTGGCGGAGAGCTGGGCCGTCGCCGTCATTGCTGGCGATGCTACAGCCGTAGCCGGCGGTCCAGTCCGCCGTCCAGGCGGAGTCACTGTGACGGAGGAGGTTTGTCTGCGCGAGGGCAGTGTTCAGGGGCACGGCAAACACAGCCGCGCCGAGCAGGGCGGTCAAAGACTTGAACATGACTGGCAATACTTAGGAGTTGTCGCTGGCGGGAGAAACGGTCTCCAGCGTCGGGGTGTTCCAATAAACGGTACCGGGCGAATTCAGGCGCAGCGCGATCATGACCGAGCTGACATCCGCCGGGGCGGTAAAGGTGTAGGTCAGGCTTTTCCATCCGGTTTCGGTCCCGGAAAGCGTCTGGGTGGAGAGGCGGTACTTGCGGTAGTCCATGAGCTTACCCCCCGCGTCGGCGAAGTGAAACTGCGCCATGGCTGCGCCGACGTTCTCAAGCTGGTATTGCACCGTAAAGGTATAGGTCTCCCCCGGTTGCACGGGGACGCGCAGCTGCCAGGAATGGTTACCGCTGGTGAAGCCAGCGGGCAGGGTCTGCCGAAGGACGGTCGTTTCGCCTCCGCCGGTTTTGGTGAGGCTGCATCCGTAGCCTGCCTTCCAGGTTTCATACCACGGCGGGGGCGTCGGGTGGAGCAGGTTGTCGGACGGGGGAGTGGGCATGGCCGTCGCTCCCGCGGCTGCGACGAGCAGCATAAGCGCGGCGGTGAGGGTGTGCGGCAGGATTTTCATCGGGCGAAGTTGTTGACGTAGCTATTGAGCTGTTCGGACTCGTTCCGGTGGAACAAGCTCACGTGCCCGTCGAGAAACAGGGCATTGAGTCCGCCGGAGTGGCGCCAGTCGGCTACGTTTTCGATCGTGTTAAGTGTGAAATTCATCGCGCCGTCGCCTGCCGCGCTGACCGTGCCCATGCTGTCGATGAGTAGGACAGTCTGCGCGGGGTTCGAGTGCCACTCAAAGCGGGTTTGCTGTTCCCAACCCCGGGTGGGATGGATGCCGGAGCCCTCCGTCGGGAGGTTTTGGTAATTCATGGCGTAGGTGCGCTTGGCGTTACCGTTGGGATAGGTGGTGTATGCCGACGGGCACAGAAACAGGCTCTCTTCGTTCAGCCGTGGAAAGCGCAGGTCGAGGTAGTTCATCAACATGATGGACCATGAACTGCCTGCGGTCAGGCTTCGGTCGTTATTCGAGGTGGCCAGGAGCGTGTTGTTGTGCTCGACGCCGTAGGTGATGAACGCCTGGCCGAGCTGGCGCAGGTTCGCTGCGCACTTGCTCTGCTCGCTGTGGGCTTTCACGCGGCTGATGGCGGACATGGTGATCACTGCCAAGGCAGCAATTACGGCGATCGCGACAATGACTTCGATAAGCGTGAAGCCTTTGCGATGTCGTTGCCTGTCGGGGCGCTGTTGGTTTGGTTTCACCTTGGGGGAATAGGGGAGGGGTTGTTGTTGGCGACAAACTAGTGGGCTAGAGTTTGTCGCGCAAATCGAAAGGGGTTTTATTGTAAAGTTGAGCAAAGGGGCATTGAGGCGATATTTGCTTTACACGAGGTTTCGTCGTCGGTTGTAAATGAGCCCGTGGCCAAGTCTTCTGACAAAAATCCCCGCAAGAACATCACATTAAAGGAGATTGCCGAGGCCGCGCACGTCTCGCGTATGACGGTCTCGCTCGCGCTCAGAAATCACCCGAGCCTGCCAGCGGCGACGAGCCGACGTATCCAGAGTCTGGCGCACAAAATGGGCTACCGTCCGGATCCAGATATCTCCAAGTTGATGGAGAAAATCCGGAGTAAAAAATTGCATGGGGAAGGCAACGTGATCGCCTACATGACCGCCTATCAGGAGCAGCGCGGATGGTGGAAAGAGTACACGCAGCGCATGTACTATGAGGGAGCCTACGAGCGTGCGGATCTGTATGGCTACCGCCTGGAGGAGTTTCGCCTCGGGGACGCGGACATGACCGAAGAGCGCCTGAGCAAGATCATCCGCCATCGCGGGATCGACGGTGTGCTGATTGCGCCGCTGCCTCAGGCCGCTCACCTGTACCGGAGCTTCCGCTGGGATTTCTTTTCCTGTGTCGAGCTGGGCTACTCACTGCTCAGTCCCGAGCTTCACCGCACTTGTAATCATCAGTTCAACACCATGATGCAGCTCATGGAGAAGCTCGTGCAGGCCGGTTACCGCAGGATCGGACTGGCCATGAGTGGAGACCAGGACGAGCGTGTTAACCACAACTGGCGCGCCGGGTACCTGGCCGCGTGCAGCATTGCGACCGGTGTGCGCCCGCTGACGATGCTGCTCCCGGCGAAGTGGACGCGGGATGCGTTCGCCCGCTGGTTCGAACGGCACACTCCGGAGGTAGTTGTCACGGTCGGTGGCGAAGTGCACCAGTGGATGTTGGAGTTGGGAATGAAAATTCCCCGTGAGGTCGGGTTGGCGAACGTGGATCTCTCCGACAGGATGGTGGGCATCACGGGCATTAACCAGAACTCACGTAATGTGGGCGCGGCGGCGGTGGACCTGCTCACCTCGCTCATGCGCGTCAATGAGCGCGGCATCCCCAGTGTGCCGACGGTGTTGAAGGTCCAGGGAAACTACGTGCAAGGAGAGACGACGCACCGGCTCGCAGGTATGTGAGGGCGGCCGGCAGATAGTGTTACCGGGAGAGGCTGGAGACGCGCGGGCTGATTTTTCGGTCGATGGCCCAGGGTAGGTCCAGCTCGGAAAAGAGCTTCGCCGTACGTGAGGCCTCCGTGAGGAAATCCGTATGCCCCCTAAGGGTGTAACCGGTCATGCCGTCTTCCTCGTATGGTTGAATCCATGCCGCATCGACAGGACGGATGCCTTCGGACGCATGTAAAGCTCCGCTGGTGGCCATCAGATAGCCAGCAGTGTCCGCGAGCGTGGAAAAGGGTCGGGAGCGTCGCCCCCGGCAAAACAGCGCGAAATCCTCGAACGCGAAATCGTAGACCTCGTCGATCTCGTTTGGATATTCGTGGCGCTCACCCCAGGAGCTTTCCAAGAGGCAGCCGTCGTTAGCAATGCGTAGCCAGCCATGGGTTCCGCTCACGAGGATGCTAAACGGAATGTCCTGACGGCAGGCATGCGAGAGGGCGGCGTGATAGAGCGGGCCGGAGAGCAGCTCGCCGCGCAGGCAGACCAGATCGTAGCTGTCGATGGTCGGGCGTACCCGGTAAAATTCTCCTTCGCTGTGACGGGGGCTGGTGAAGCCATCGGTGGCGAACTCGCCCAGGTACATCATATTGTGGATGAGGTGGGCGAGCGCGTTCGTCGCGGGGCCATCGAGCACGGGGGTGCCGTTGTGCTCCATCGAACCGGCCCAGTTGTTGCGCAGGTAGTAGTCGTCCCGGCGTGGCCAGGCAGCGAGCGCCTTGAGGCTCTTGATCTCCCCGAGCCGCTGCTCACGTATCCAGCGTTTGGCGAGTTGGACCGGATGTGAGGCAATCCACTGGAAGCCAACTGCCACGCGTTCCTGACCCGGGAGTGTTTGGAGCTGGTGCAACTGCTCCAGCAGCGGGACGGGTGGTTTTTCCAGAAAAATGAACAGTCCGCGACGCAGGCACTTACGGATGATCGGCTCGTGCAGGTGGATGGGCGCGGCGATGGTCACGGCATCCAGATCCCGCTCCTGGTCAAGCATAACCTCGAAGTCTTTGTAGTACCGATGTCCGTCCCGCTCAAACGCCTCGCGCAGGGAGGCGTTGCTGGCGAAGGCGGGATCGGCGGCGGCGCGGTAGTTGAAAAAGCGGCGTCCCTGGCTGGAATTCAGGCACGCAATATGGCGGTAGCCGAATCCGCCGGCACCGATCTGGGCTACACGTAGGGTGGACTTCATGGTCGTTGTCGTACCATCGTATCAGCAGGTTTAGGGGGGCTCGACAAGTTGCGCGTGGCTTTATTGTAAACTTAGGGTGAGTACCGCAGTTTGTTTCCCGGTAAGCCGATAAACCTGCGGCAGTCGACCGAGCCTTGCTCGAATCCAACTTTACAATAAACCCATGAACCGTTTGACGCTGGCGAATCGGAAAATGATAATGAGTGCCATGAAAACAACTACCCGACTCATAAACTCCCTCTGCTATTGCCTTCTCTTCACTGGTGTCGTTGCCGCGCAGGCCGAGACGATCGCTGGTACATCCTACCAGTTGAACTATACGGATACCACAAGTGTGAGCTCCTACGATGGTATGTACACGGCGAGCACGACGAACCGGCTCGGAAGTGCGAACTCCTCCCCGGTGCGTTTTTCCAACTATATCGTTTCGTTTCAACTGCCCGAACTGGGCGCGGTTGAAAATCCGTTTGCCACGGCGGCGTTCAGTGTCGCCTTTGCCAGCTACGCCTATCAGGAGGGCACGGTAAACATCGACCTGTATGGGATTGACGCAGGCGCATCAGCCGATCCGACCTCGTCCATGGGCTATTTCGGGGCGAGCGATCCGGCCACGAATGTGACGCTGGTGGAATCGAACTTTCTGGAGGCCAACAGCGGCTACACCGCCGACCAGACGATTTCCACTTCAGCCTCGGCACTGGTGGATTACCTGAATGCCCAATACGCCGGCGGCGCGGGGGCGGGTCAGTATGTTTACCTGCGCTTGAACCCGACCATCACCTTTGGCAGTGCGCCGCGCGGTTACAACATTTATGGCTCCGGGGCGGACAGCGAACTGGTGCCGCAGCTGTCGTACACGATTCCGGAGCCCTCCAGCGTAGCTCTGTGGGGCGGGTTGGTTGTAGGCCTCGGCCTGGTGCTGCGCGGTCTTCGCCGCCGGGGGTAACCTGCGGACCGTCATCACACCATGAAGCAGCTCGGCGACCGTTTGGAACTGGGGCCCGGAAGTTATGTGACCTACCCGCATAGCAACGGCTTTGTCCCGGGCGGGCGGGAGATGGTGTACGTCCAGCCCCGCGAGGGGCAGATCGAGTTGCGCGTGCTTCAGTTACAGTCCGGTAAGAGTTTTCATCTGCAAACGGTGGAGAGCGGGGGCGGTGCGTCCCCGCTCTTCTGGTTTGATGTTGCGTACAGCGCGCCCGTGCTGGCGGCGGTTTTCCATAACCGGGTCTGGACGTTGAGGCTCGGCGAGAAAGCCGACTGGCAGTGTGTTTACACACCCGCGGGTGCGGGGCGTCTACACGGGCTGGTCAGCCTTCGGGCCGACGGTAGTTGCGTGCTGTGTGGCGAGACGCGTGGGGATGCCTATGTGGCGGTGGAGATCGACTTGCGCACGGGTCAGGCGAGGGACGTGTTTTCCCACTCCTGGCTGGCGAACCATTTTCACTACGTCCCTCACGACGAGGCGTGGATTGGCTTTTCCCACGAGGGGCCGACGGAGGAGATTCCGGACCGCTGCTGGGTCTGGCATGGGCAACATGTGCCCGGGGGGAAGCCCGTCTTCGATCAGCTCTCCGAGCAAGAGGGCGTTCACCTGTGCGTCGGGCATGAGCGCTGGTGTTTTCACGACCTGTCCGCTTTTGTGATCGCCTATGCGGTCAGCCCCGCGGGCAAGCGCGGTCTGTACGAGATTTTTGCTGATGGCCGACCGACGGTTCTCCGGTGGGAGAGTGATGTGTTCTGGCACTGCTCAATGGACCGCACGGGCCGGTTCGCGGCCATCGATACCTCCGGGCGCTGGAGCGAGAGCGGCTTGAGCGAGGCTGAGTACATCGCCTGTCGGGACCGCCATGTGCAGGCGGACCGGGACAAGACACCGAACGATTCCGATGTGCTCTTACTGGACCTGGTGCGGCGTGAGAGCCTGCACCTGGCGCGGGTGCGCCGTTCCCAGCACCCTTATCATCCGCACCCGACCATCAGCCCGGATGGGCAGTGGGTGGCATGGACGGATATGGACCGCGGTGCCTGTGTGACGCGTATCTGTCTGGACGAAACCTCGTCTTGAAAGTGCCGGAAGAAGTCCGGGATCTTGGTGTCCGGGCGCAGGGGATCAGGGTTCGGTCGGGCCGTTGGGGTCGAGCGCGTCCTGTGTGTTGACCAGCGCGTGCGGTGGCTTAGGGACAGGGCCTTGGAGGAGCGGGTCATCCGTTGCCTGCATCCAATGGGTCAAGCGTTCGTCCAGGTCGGACTGAATCGCCGCGTGAGTAGGGAGTCCGGCCAGATTGTTGGATTCATGCGGGTCCAGCATCAGGTCGTAGAGCTCGGTCTCGGCGAGGAGTTCCTCGTGCCAGCCATGGCTCATCATCTCGGTTTTGCTGGTGCTGTTGTCGCAGTTGGCCAGGGGGCGGCGGACGATATTGAATCGCCGGATCAGCTTGTGGCGGTGGGTCCGGATGCAGCGCATCGGCTCGTAGGCGGCATGGAACGTGACCTCGGAGAACACCTCGTCGCGGATGGTATCGGCGCTTTGTTCGAAGAGGGGTTTCATGCTGTGTCCTTGCAGGTAGTCGGGCGGTTCCAGCCCGAGCAGGTCGCAGATAGTGGGGAACACGTCCAGGTGGGAGACGAGCGCGTCATTGGCCTGACCTTGCGAGGGGTTTTGCGGGTAGTCCATCATCAGCGTCACCCCGATGCCGTGGTCGCTGAGATTGCACTTCATGGCAGGGAAGGCGATGCCGTGGTCTGTCGTCACGATGATCAAGCTGTCCTCGTGTCGTCCGGTCCGGGAGATCGCTTCGAGGACCCTGCCGATGCACTCGTCCGCGAGGTGAACAGTGTAGTGGTAGTCGGCCATGTCCCGGCGGATTTCCGGGGTGTCTGGAAGCGGGTCGGGCACCTTGATGTACTCGGGCCGATAGACCGAGTAGTCTGCCTGCCGGAAGTGGCGGTGCGGATAAAACAGGCCGTAGGAAAGAAAGAAGGGGCGGTCGTGAGGCTGTTCGAGGAAGTCGATGGCGGCCTGTGTCCATGCCCGGTCCGTGTCAAGCGGGTCGTCCCCCTGCTTGTCCTTCATGACGTGCTCGTAGGGCATCTGGGACCAGTCGTTGTTGAACTCATGCTGCATGCCGCACAGCGCGGTCAGGAAGCCGTTCGCTTTCAGGTAGGCCCCGAGGTGGTACTCGGGGTGGGTGAACCCAAACCCCCGGTGGGCGAGGCCGAGCATGCCGGACTCGTGCGGGGTCACCCCGGTCAGCAGTCCGGCCCGGCTAGGGGAGCAGGTGGGGCCGCAGCAATAGGCCTGCCGGAACAGGGTGGCCTGCTCGCCGAAGCGCTGAAGATTCGGCGTGGGCACCGCATAGCCATAGGGGCTGATGTAGCGCCCCATGTCGTGCGTGTGAATGTAGATGACGTTGCGGATGGGGGACCGGTTTGGTGACATGATCATTTATTTTAAATGGGATGCTCGCGTGGCGATGGGTTCTGTGGGCTGGGGAGGCGGGGCGGTCGATTCGCCATGGAAGAGGCCAGCCTCTCCCGGGCAGATGCGCAGCGGCTTGGTCCAGTTTTTTCCGTGGGTTAATATCCACTCCAGCCCGCGTTCGAGGAAGGGGGTGCGTTCGGGACTTTTTTCGCAGGTGAGCGAGGGGATCATGATCTGGGCGATCTCGTAAGACCCGAAGGCGCAGACGGAGAGGTCTTTTCCGATCTGGATGCCCCGGTCATAGGCGGCGCGATAAAGGCCGTTTGCCGTGCGGACGGTGGTGCTAAAGATCGCCGTTGCCTTCAATTTGTTGCCGTAAAAGAGCTTCCGGGTGCCGTGATACGCTTTGAGCGAACCGTCCGGGTAGGGCTCATCGCTCACATCCTGAAGCGTTCCTTGCACGCCGAAATGCTCCAGCGCGTGACGCCAGTGTGCAATATTCTGTCTGATTAACAGATCGTGAGGTTCGGTATTGAGGCAGTCAATCGTTCGGTGCCCGAGCTGGACAAGGTGTTCGATCAGCCGGAAGACACCGTTGGCTGGGGCCTGATCCACATAGGGAACACCGTACTCGGTCAGGTCCTGAAAAAGGGTGACGACGCGGTGGCGGTTTTCGACCAGCAGGTCGAGGGCCAGGCGGGTGATGTCGTGCGTGGGAATGATGAAGGCCCCGTCGTACTGCCCCCCGATCGCGTCGTAAACGTTCTGGTCATGCCAGTCCAGGTAGTTGAGCATCCGCACGGAGCCTTGCCTGGCCTCGACGATTGCCTGCAGCGGGGCGTACCAGTCCCAGGCGATCGGTGTCGGCCGTGTCAGAAAGGCGATGTTCAGCGGGGACTTTCGCGAGGAGTCAACGGTAGCGGCGATTTTTACGCGTCCATTGTATTCGCGGGTAAGCACCCCGCGGTCGATCAGGTCGGTGATCGCCCGCCGGGCGGTCAGATAGCTGACGCCAAGCTCTTTGGCCAGGGTCGGCTGACCCGGGAAAGAATTGACGGCGTAGTCCCCCCTCTGGATGCGGTGTAGCAGAGTTTCGGCTATCTCTTTGTACTTAACGTTCATTTTTCAATATACATTAATATGTATAATAAACCTGATGGAAGGATAAATATGGGTGAGTTTTCAGGGTTGACAGCCCATTATATACAGTTAACTGTATTTGTTATGAAACATTCACCCCATTGCAAATCTCATTGTTTCGCTTCCTGTCTGTATGATGGCAGATCCACCGCCGTACGCTCTATTTTAGCGGGATGCGCCCTGGCCGCGCTGACCTTCTCTACCGCGACGGCGGCCAACGTCGCCTGGACCAATAACGGGTCGGACTGGGGGACCAGCACGAACTGGTCGCCCAATGACGTGCCGGACACCAATGCGGACATTGCCACGATCACATCGCCGACGGTGAACCCGGATATCGGCACGTCGGATTACACGATCAAGACATTGAACTTTGGCCCCAGCACGGGGAGCTTCTCCATCGATGGCAGCGGGACGCTCACCCTCGACGCCAATAATGCCAGCTCGGCCAATGTGGTTTTTATGGGGCCGAATAACGCGTCGATCGAGATCAACCCGTCGGTTATCATCAACAACAGCCTGGGTGGCAGATCGCTGCTGTCCATCGGCTCGGGAAGCCTGAGTTTTCAGTCGCAGGTGAGCTTTGGCGGTACGGTGCAGCAGACGTCCGGCACGGTTAACTTTAACAACACGTTATCCTTGGGAAGTGGCTCCAACTATCAAATCACTGAGGGGGGTACGATGAACCTGAACCTGGCCAGCTCGGGCTCTACGGGGAACGCCTCCGCTCTACTCTGGGCGCAGAACGGATCTATCAATGTCTATTCGCTGGGAGATCTGGGCAGCACGGGGGCGCAATTGCGTGTTGGCTCGAACACGGCCAGCAGTGCGAATCTCATTCTGAAGTCGAGCGGCCTGCAGGTGGGCAATGCCGTGGCTGTGCAGGGGGGGACTTCTGCCACCGGGGTGGTCTCCATCGGCGCGGATATCGACGGGGCCGGCCAGGCCGAATACACCGGCTCGGTTGATCTGAACAATTTTGGATCGTCCAACCGCGTCATCAAGTTGACTGCAGGGACGGATGACACGACGAGTTTCAGCGGCAACCTGACCAACACCGCCGCGCCGGATGCCGGGAGCGAGGTTCAGGTCGCCGGAGGCGGCACCGTGGTTCTTTCGGGGGATGGCAACACCTACTCGATCGATACCCGTGTGACCGAAAACACGAGTTTGCTGGTGGAGAATTCGGGGCTGACTTCCGCGACGGGTACCGGGGATGTAACGGTCGATGAGGGCTCGCTGCTGGGCGGCAATGGTCGGGTATCCGGCCTGGTGACCGCTGCGGGCAGCGGAAGCGTCATTTCCGCTGGTAACGAGAGTATGTCGGGCGGGGTCGGTACCCTGAGCATGGCCGGCGGTTTTGATGCTGCTTCCGGCGCATCCTTTGTTTTCGACCTCAATGGCGCTTCGGGCGACGATCAGATTGCCGTCGACGGCAGTTTCAGCGGTGGTTCGAGCGGTTGGGTTTTCTACTTCGACAATCTGGGCGAGGGTACTCTGGCGGCCGGAGAAGAGGTCACCATTGTTATCGCCAGCGGCGGGTTTGACGGCGTTACAGCCGCAGACTTCGACAGTGCCATCATTAACTACAGCGGCGGCTTGTCCGGGGCCGACTTCGGTATCTATGGCAACGAGCTTCGGGTGAGCTTCGCCTCCGTTCCCGAGCCGGGATATTCAGCGCTGGCTGTTGTCGGATTCGTTGTGCTGGCGGGCCTGCGGCGCTTCCGTGCACGACGATAGCCCGGCAAACCTTTTGGATAGGCCCGTTTCGTTTTCCGACTCTATCGTCTTCGTCAAAAACTCATCCATCCGATGCGTACCGCTCGCCTGAATTGGTCCGATGCCCGCCCCTCGAAGCGGGGTTTCTCACTGGTTGAATTACTGGTGGTCATCTCCGTGATAGGCATTCTGGCAGCACTGGTGGTGGGCGGGGTGTATCGGGTCAGGGAAAAAGCCGAGCAGTCAGCCTGCACGGCCAAGCTCAGGCAAATCGGGATGGCGATCCAGTTGTACAGCGGAAGCAAGCATGGCGAGCTGCCGCCCAGCGGGCCGAAAAAATGGACCGAGTACATCGAGGACTACCTGCCCTCTGAAACGCAATACGGTGGCTCCATTGACGACATCCGGGGGCATTTCATCTGTCCCAAGCGCTACCGCATGTCCGAGAAATACGGCTCCACGCACTACGCCATCAACGGCTTTCTGTACTCGAATGTGTACGGAGCCAGCATGTCGGGGGATGCTCGGGTGCGGATGAATCAGATCACGCATCCGGAGCGGACGATCCTAGCGGCGGACTGCTGCTGGAACACCAACGCCAACGCCGCCTACGCGATTATGGAGACGAATTTGCTGCCGGGCTGGAGTTGGCCAGCCGAGCCGGGAAGCCCGCATGCTGATGAACACTGTAATGGAGCGGCAAACATCCTCTACGTCGATGGGCACGTGGACTTTCAGGAGGATGTTAAGGCATTGCGGGGAACTGAATACCGAAACCTCGGGCCCGAAGATATCTGGAATCCCATTAAATGACGCAACTCAGTTTAAAAAGTACAGGCCTCGATATTGTCCGGGGATACGAACGGGCAACATATCAGGTCGTAGCGCCGCTTTTTTGCCCCTGGCATAACCGATGGGGAGAGCCCGTTTACCGGCTCTCGCAGGCTTTTGAGGCAAATCCTTTTACCATTCATGCCTCGTCCACTTCCGGGTCGCCGGTGATCGTCGATGCCGAAGGGCGCTTCTTCGGCTTTGGAAACCCAACGCCGGAGGCGGGGTGCCTGTTTCGTTATGACGGCCAGGGAACGCTCGAAATCGATGTCCCAGCCGGGCAGACCCTCTATGTCGGAGAGGCCGGATATGGTGATGATTCCTGGCGGGCCTACAACAGCTGCGTGCTGGCCGGGCACGGCCCGGCTCCGTTGGAGGAGTTTCCGGCTCACTGGGCGGACATGGAGTACTGCACATGGGTGGAGCAGAAGCGCCTTTGCCAAGGAGCCGCCCCGCAATCGATCCTAAACGACGCCTTTCTCGACCAGTATATCAAGCGGATCAGTGAGCTGGGGCTCCCGCCGGGCAAGCTGACCATCGACCATGGCTGGCAGAGCGGGGATGAGGATTATGGCGACTGGTTGCCTTGCGGGCAGAAATTCCGGGACTTCCCCGGTACTCTGGCACGGGTGGCGGATCAGGGGTTTACGCCCGGACTGTGGATGGCGCCGGTCTGGATACACCCACGCAGTGCACTGGCGCGTAAATACCCGGAACTGCTTGGACCACAGATCGCCCCCAGTAATGAGGATTCGCCCATCACTGGGCCCACTTGGAACTACCTGAAAGCATGCCCGCAGGCGGAGGACGCGCTGCGGGAGGTGTTCGCCCGCTTCCATGCCTGGGGGGTGAGGAAGTTTAAGTTCGACATGATCTATGCCCGCAAGGACGAGATGCGGAAGCTGCACGCCATGATCTACCGCGCGGTCAAAAGCGTTTCGCCCGAGATCGAAGTCGAGATTCACCAACCGGACATTTTCTTCGCTGCTTACGGCGATGCCATCCGCACGAACGATGTGCTGTGCAACACCCACTATCGTTGGCGCGAGTTGACGGCGGATCATCTCGAAGTTTGCGAAAAATCGGCCCCGGGGAGGATTATCAACCTCGACCACATTGGCGGTAACGACCCGGCTGTTACTTCGGAGGATTTTCTCGCTCACCTCGATTTTTACCGGCGTGTTCCCGGTTACCCGGTCGTCTCTCTGCTCGGTGGTAACCTGGACAGCCGCTGCTATGAAGAGCTGCGTGAGCTGTGCCATGAGCATGTGCGCGCACCCAATGCCGTATCCCGCTTTTACCAGACTCCGCAGGCCCGTGTATGAGGTGGTTCGCTCTTGTTCTGCCCATTGAGAAAACAGAAAGCTGTTATGAATATGTTTCAGAAATGTACGCTCCTGATTGTCCTGTCTTTATTGCTGGCATCGACCCCGTTCGCGCTGGGTGAGTCGGTGCCTATCCCGGCTGTATCCGACCGGATGCTGGGGAATGACTCCACGGATCCGAAGGAGCATGACACGGGAACGACGGCTTGGCCGGACAGTGATGGACGGTTTTCCGTGGGCGACAACTACGTCGAACGCGAGGGGAAAGTCACGGTCCATGAATGGCGCGGTGTCATGATCTTCGAGATTGCTGGTTATACTGCGGAGATCAAAACGGCCCCGCGCGTGACGCTTCAGCTCACCGTGGCGGAGACGATGGGAGATCCCTATGACCTGATTTTAGCGCACCTGACAGAGGGACATGACGGCGAGGTGAAGATCAGCGACTACCATGCCGATGCCAAACCGGTGGGGGATACGATTCGCGCGGCTGGGTTGCGGGCGGGCGATGTGCTCACGTTCGATGTCACAGAACAAGTCCGCTCCGACCTGCGCACGGGCGTCAGTCTTTTTCGTGTGCAGGTCGAGGATGCGGCTGAGTGTCCGAATGGAAACAAGATGATCGATGCCGTCAAATTTTACGATGCCAGCAGCGGCAAGAACAATCCGGAGCTGGCCCCGCAGTTGATTGTGGAAATCAAGGAATGATCATGCGACGTTACCCTTTTACCCCTGCAACGAATCTCCCTGCACGGCTGGTCGTGTTGTCGCTGTTCGGGCGGACTCTGGGCATGGCTCTGCTTTTAGCGGCGGGTGCCGTGCCATCCGTGGCCGGGCCCATGAGGCCGAGAGATGCGGGCGACCTGTCCGGGATGAAGCCTGCCGGTGAATCCCATCTGGTTGCATCCACCCTGGCGTGGGAAACTGACGAGGCAGACCTGCCCGGTGCCGATACGCTGGCGATCACTTATCGCTTCGAGTCTGATGCGGAGACTCCGTCAAACGTCTTCTACGACCTGACGTCCTTGCAGGAGGAGTCGCTGCCCCAGTGGACGCCGGGAGATTGCCTGGGGCTGGAGGTGAAACTGCCCGAGGGGGTGGAGCTGTTGGTTCAGGTTCAGGGGGATTCGGGCCGTTGGTTTCAGGGATTTTTTGCGGTCACGCCCGACGAGTGGGTGCGGCTGGCGATCACGCTGGACCGGCGGACATTTCCTCAAAGCTGGACGCCCGGCACCAGCGAGTCATATCGTTCCAGTATCGATCTGCCCATCCGGCGGCTGCGGATCGGCGTCCGGGGGAAGGGCGAGGGAACGGCCTACATCCGGGACCTAGCTGTCCGTCCGGTTTATGGGCCTGCGGTTGCGCCCGGTAACGCCACGGTGACGCCGCATCCGGCAGCGGAGGAGATGACATCGCTGCAGATAGAGGGGGCGCCGAAGGATGCCGCCGTCATTCATGTGAAGGACTACGGTGCGCGGCCCGATGACGGACAGGACGACACCCAGGCTATCCGCGCGGCGCTGGAAGCCTGCCGTGCGCTGCCCGCGGCCCGGGTGGAGCTCGATCCCGGCCGTTACGACCTGCTCAAAGACATGGAGGGCGTGGTAGCCGGAGACGACCTGGATCAGATCGCCCTGCTGTTGGCCGACCTGAGTAACCTGACCCTTGCCGGTCAGGGGACGGAGCTCATTTTGCATAAGACGGCGTCCGCGCTCGTGTTTCGCCGTTGCCGGAACATCGTCGTGAGCGGACTGGCCATCGATTGGGAAAACCCACCCTACGCGCAGGGTGTAGTGGTAAAGGAATACAATGGTGCCCTCGATATCCAGCTCGAACCCGGTTACGACCCTGAGCAGGCCGGGACGGTCAACATGGTGATGCGCTTCGACTCCGGAAGCCGCCTGCTGGATGATAAAGAGCCGGTCACGCTACACTGCGGGCGAAAGGCGGTCTCGCAGGGCTCTGTCGTCCTGGAGTACGTCTATGCTCCGTGGGAGACGTTTTCGCTGGGCGACGGTGTGGTCCGGATGCAGTGCAACGACGAGGCCGGTCAGCAACTTCAGCGGGCGCTGCGCGAGGGAGACCTGATCCTGCTGCGCTACGGGGATTACCGCAACAACGGCATCACCATCATGGACAGCGACCGGATTGCTCTCCGCGATGTCAGTATCTATGCCGCCGCGGGGATGGGGTACTGGGCGAACAATTCCTCCAATCTTCACCTGGACGGCTTTGCCATCGAGCCCCGGCCCGGCAGCGGGCGGCTCATGTCGGTGACGGCTGACGGCGTGCATTTCAAGGACTGTTTCGGTGTCCTGATGATGGAAAACTCAACCGTGGTCCGCCAGGCGGATGATTGCCTGAATATCAAGAGCCGCTACCACCGGATCCTTGAGCAGTTCGGCGAGCGGCTGACACTGAAACTGTGGCGTCCGAACTCGATGGTGCCGGAAGAGGGGGAACGTTTCGCGTTATTCTCCGCCTATGGTGAAGAGCTGGGCTCGCTGACGCTTTCAAACATCGAGGCCACGGACGATCCGCTGGTCTGGGAGGCTCAGATTGACCCGACTGCCGCCCGTAACTGGAAGACCGACGCGGCTTTGCTGGCCAGCTTGGACCGCTCGCCGGAGCGCGTGGTCGTGAGGAACTGCAACCTGGGAGAAAACAGGGGGCGGGGAATTCTCCTGCAGGCGCGTAATGTCCTGATCGAAGGCAACCGCATCCATTCGACTTCCGACCGGGCCATCTGGGTGACGCACGACCCCGTGCGGTTCGGCGAGGCGTTTCCGCCTTCACAGGTGATGATTCGCAATAACCGTATCATTGACTGCCCCCGGCTGTGGCGTAACTCCGCGATCCAGATCAGTGCGTTTCTGACCGAGGTGCCCCCGGGCGTGCGTGCCTATGCGGATATCCAGATTCTCGATAATGAACTGACGGAGCTGCCCTTTGATCGGGCGAGCGGGATCACCGTGGCGGATGCCACCGACGTCGTGATCGCGGGGAATATCCTGCGTAAAGATCCGGAGCCGGCCTGCCTACCGGGGTATATGGCGCAGACTGCGCCGATGGTGGTGGAAAACTGCGAGAATGTCTTGATCCGGGACAACGTTCTGGAAGCTCCCCGTGCCGGGCCGATCATCCTCGACGAGAGCAGCCAGGCGATTTCGACGATCGAGAATAACAAAAACCTGATCCCGTCGGTCTTTTTATATCCCGAGAACTAACCGCAATGGTTGGGATGCAACGCTCATGCGCTGGCTACGAGGATCGGTCCTGTAGCCATTCCGTGCCAACGGCTGTGAGGTTAATCCAGGTCGTTTTGTGAAGGCTGGGGTGGGGCGGAGTTTAGCAGGCTGTTTTCCAAGGCTTCGGAACCACTGAGCGAGTCGAGGTTGGGTCGGGTCCAGCCGCCGCCGAGGGCGCGGATCAGCTCCAGTTGCCGGGCGTAGAGTTCATTCTCCAGCTCGGCGAGGATGAGGGCGTTGTTGAGCGCAGTGCGCTCGGTGTCCACGACTTCGAGGTAGTTGACGAGGCCGGTTTCGTACCGTTGCTGGGCCAGGTCGGCAGCGGAACGGGCGTCGCTGGCGGCTTCCTGCTGGGCGGAGATTTGCAGGCGCAGGGTTTCCAGGGCGGCGAGCGCGTCCTCGACCTCCTTGAACGCAGTCAGCACCTGCCCGCGGTAGAGCTCCAGCAGTTCGCGGTATTCGGCCTTGGCCTCATCGACCTGGCTGGAGACACGCCCGGCGTTGAAAACCGGCATGCTCACGCTCGGCCCGAGGGAGCCGAACAGGCTGGAGCGCGTGAACCAGTTCCCCGCGTCGGCGGCGGAAAAGCCCACGTCCCCGGTGATCATGATACGCGGGAAGTACTCGGCCACGCGCGCACCGATGCGCTCGCTGGCGGCGCGGACGAGGCTCTCGGCCTGGGCGAGGTCGGGGCGGCGCTCCAGCAGGGTGGAAGGCACGGCGGCGGGGGCGGTTGGCAGGTAGGGCACCCAGTTCGGATCGGCGGGCAAGGAAAAGTCGCTCGGATAGGACCCAAGCAGGATAGCGAGGGCGTTCTGAGCCAACGCTCGGCGACGTTTAAAGCCTTCCAGTTCGGAGCGGGCGATGGACCACTCCGTGCGGGCCTGGTAAAACTCCAGGTCGTCGGCCAAACCGCTTTTGCGGCGGATTTCCACCAGGTCGAGCGATTCCTTGCGCCCGGTCACGGTTCGCTCCAGAAACTCGATCCGCTGGTCGAGCGTGCGGATCTCGAAGTACTGTTGCCCGACAAGGGTCTGCACGAGGACGATGGCGTAGCCGTAGGCGTCGGCCTGCGCCTGGGCCTCGGCTAACGCGGAAGCGCTCAGGCGGCGGACCCGGCCCCACACGTCGAGTTCCCAGGCCAGCCCGAGGGCCGAGCCGAAGCTGTTGCGCGTGGTGGGGTCGCCGTAGGGCTGCGTGACGTTGCCGGAGCTGCGCTGGCGCACGGCCTCGGTGAAGAAATCCACCTGCGGGAACAGCTCCGAACGGGCCACGCCGACGGAGGCGGCGGCCCGGTCCACGCGGGCCAGGGCGGCGGCGATGTCGGGGTTGGCCGTGGTGGCGGTCTCGATCAGCGCGGTCAGCTCGGGGTCCTCATAGGCCGTCCACCAGTGTTTGGAAACTTGATCCTGCGTGGAGGCATCCTCGTAGCGCAGCTCGGAGGGCGTGTGCAGGTCCGGGCGCTCGTAGTCGGGGCCGACCATGCAGCCGCCCAGCCCGAGGGCGAGCAGGGCGG